>JAZUPH010000081.1:0-30974 GCA_045605145.1 Oscillospiraceae bacterium
CTTCAGCCCGGAGGCTGCTGCGCTGATCGAAGAAATGACCGCCTATACTTCCGATCCGGACCATGTCCGGGTGGAGGTGCTGGAGGATGGATACCTCCGGCTGGAAATGAGCGAAGCGTATCTGGCTTACGCGGAAGAGAACGGCATCGAAACCTTCCTGGATTTTGGCTGGCTGCGAAACGCTTTCGTGGCGGATTTCCTGGCGGCCCGGCTGGAGGAGGGGGGCTTTACCAGGGGCTACCTGGAAAGCTATGACGGTTTCATCCGGAATCTGGACAGCAGGGCAGAGGGCTACTCCGTAAATATCTTCCACAAGGAGGGCAGGGACGTCTATATCCCCGCCCGGGTGGAAACCTCCGGAAAAATGGCTTCCGTCCGGTTCCGGGCTTACCCGGTGGATGCCCAGGATAACCTGAGTTTCCATCTTTACGCCGACGGCACCGCCGTTTCCGGCTTTATCGCCGGGGACGGAAAGAACAAAACGGCCCTGGAGGATTTGCTGGTAATCGGCGCCGGGAAGACCTGCGCGGAGCTGGCACTTTCGACTGCTCCTTATTATATAGTAGATACCCTTTCGGAGGAGGGACTGGAAAGCCTTCTGGAGGAGGGCATCGGCTGTATCTGGTGCGCCGGCGGAAAGGTGATTTCCACCGACGAAAGCCTCACGGTTACGCTGCTGGACAGCGCCTATACACATTAACATTATGCGGGATACCAGATGTGGTGGTCAGCCACCGGCGGTATCCCGCATTTTGTAGTTTTGGGAGGGAAATATGTAAAAATAGTTGCAAATGGAACGGTCATATTGCAATACAACAAGGAAACTTATCATTTTCAATAATAAAAATGTACGAATTGATGAAAAACCAAAAAACATTTGACATCCCATGGTGGACACAGTAAAATAAACGTAATTTATTCGTGAACCTGAGCGTACTTTCCAAGAAAACCGGAAAAGCGGGATATCCCGCTTTCTTCATACCAAAGTTCCTTTGGTATGAAGAAACGCTGGTTGTCCCGAAAAACAAGCAAAGAGGAATGAGTAAATAAATTTAAAGGAGGAAACAAAATGAAGAAGCTTATCGCTCTGCTGCTGGCTCTGGCTATGGTTATGGCTCTGGTCGCCTGCGGCGCCAAGACCGAAGCTCCCGAGACCACCGCTCCCGTGGCCGGCAATGAGGCTACCGAGCCCGCCGGCGGCGAGACCACCGAGGTCGAAGAAACCATCACTGTTGAAACCTTTGAGGGCGACTTCACCTACCCCGACTGGGTTACCACCCTGTCCGCCAACTGGAACCCCCACACCTACGAGACCAACGATCAGGCTTACCCCATCGACTTCCTGACCGGCGGCCTGTACTCCTTCATCTTCAACGACGAGCTGAATCCCGTTGAGGGCAAGGATCCCTATGCCGGTTACGTTATCGTTCCCGAGATGGCCGCTGCCATGCCTCAGGACGTTACCGAGACCGTCAAGGCTGAGCACCCTGAGTTCGGCATCCCCGCTGACGCTACCGAGGGCTACGCTTACATCATCGAGCTGAACCCCCTGGCTACCTGGCAGGATGGCACCCCCATCACCGCTGACGACTATGTTGAGTCCATGAAGCGCCTGCTGGATCCCAAGCTGCAGAACTACCGCGCCGGTGGTTACTACGAGTCCGGCTTCTCCATCGCCGGTGCTGAGGCTTATGCCAACGCCGGTCTGTCCGTCATCAACGACAACGGTGTCTCCGGTGAGTTCGTCATCGCTGACCTGGTTGCCGGCGAGGATGGCAACTACACCTTCAACGGCGAGCCCGTGTGGATCGCTGTCGGCTACCCCACCGACTGGTGCGGCGGCAACTCCCTGGCTGACTACTACAACGCTTACGGCGACGCTTACTTCGGCACTGAGACCTGGGACGCCCTGGCTGCTCTGATGGACGAAGAAGGCAAGGTTCCCTGCAACGACGAGACCCTGGCTCTGCTGGCTGGCGTGACCACCACCAATGCAGCTTGGGGCGAGACCGAGGCTGACCTGCCCAACTACCTGGTTTACCAGAAGACCTTCCCCGAGGTTGGCTACGAGACCGTTGGTCTGTACAAGACCGGCGACTACCAGATCACCCTGGTTCTGAACAAGGCTCTGGCTGGCTTCAACCTGCTGTACAACCTGACCGGCAACTGGCTGGTTAAGACCGACCTGTACGACTCCTGCCTGTCCGACAACGGCGGTGCCTGGACCTCCACCTACAACACCTCCGTTGAGACCACCTGCTCCTACGGTCCCTACATCATGACTGATTACCAGACCGACAAGGGCATGCACTTCGTTAAGAACGAGAACTGGTACGGCTACACCGACGGCAAGCACATCTACTGCGATCCCGAGGACGGCCTGTACTACCCCATGTACCAGACCACCGAGATCGACTGCCAGGTCGTCGCTGAGGTTGCTACCGCCAAGATGATGTTCCTGAAGGGCGAGCTGATGAGCTACGGCCTGCAGTCCGAGGACTTCGATACCTATCGTAACTCCGAGTTCTGCTACTTCTCCCCCGGACAGTCCGTCTTCTTCATGATCCTGAACGGCAATATGCCCGCTATCCAGGAGCGTGAGGCTGCCGCTGACTTCGACAAGACCAAGTATGACCTCGAAATGCTGACCGTTACCTCCTTCCACAGAGCTATGGGTCTGGCATACGACAAGGCTCTGTTCATCGAGTCTCAGTCCCCCGCCGATTCTCCCGCTTTCGGTCTGATCGGTAACGCTTACATCTACGATCCCGAGTCCGGCGCTACCTACCGTGGCTCCGACATCGCCAAGCAGGTTCTGTGCGAGGTTTACGCTGTCGACACCACCAAGTTCGCTACCCTGGACGACGCTGTTGCTTCCATCACCGGTTATGACCCCGTTGCCGCTGCTGAGTTCTTCAAGCAGGCCTTCGACGAGGGTATCGCTGCCGGCTACATCACCGACGAAGACGGCGATGGCATGTCCGACCAGACCATCACCATCACCTACGCTGTCTCCGGCTCCGTTTCCGAGAAGCTGACCAAGCGTCTGGACTACATGACCGAGAAGGCTAACGAGGCCGCTGCCGGCACTCCCTTCGAGGGCAAGATCGAGTTCGGTCCCTCCGCTCCTCTGGGCAACGCTTGGGCTGACAACGTCAAGGCTGGCCTGGTTGACACCGTTCTGGGCGGCTGGACCGGTTCCATGATGGATCCCTTCGGCCTGATCGAAGTTTACACCAACCCCTCCTACCAGTACGACGCTGCCTGGTTCGACGCCACCACTGTTGATCTGACCCTGACCCTGGGCGGTGAGGAGATCACCATGGACCTGAACGAGTGGACTCTGTGCCTGAACGGCACTGCCATCGAGAAGGATGGCAAGTCCTACAACTTCGGCGATGGCATCGGTGATCCCGAGGATCGTCTGACCATTCTGGCCGGTATCGAGAAGACCGTCCTGCTGACCTACAACTACCTGCCCATGATGGAAGAAGGCTCCATGGCCCTGCTGAGCCAGAAGGCTTTCTACATCATCGAGGACTACAACCCCGTCCTGGGCCGCGGCGGCATCACCTACCTGCGTTACAACTACACTGACGCTGAGTGGGCCGACTTCGTTGCTTCCCAGCCCAACGGTGAGCTGACCTACTAAGATCGGCTTCCTGACGGAATAAAGTCTTACCGAAACAAGCAAACTGTAGCGGGGGGCTCGCCCCCTGCTACAGTAGTTTGCTATTTTTTGGGGATTACGGTTTGGGAGGAGTGTAGGGAGCGGACTTGACCGTTTTCGTGACAGAAGCCCTTTCGCGGGAAGGGTCAAGTCCATTCCTTGCAGCCCTCAGCGCACTGCGGTGGATTTTCCAACGCAGTAATTGTCGATTTTTGGGACCTGCGGTCCTTGTGAGAGAAAATAAACCCGAGGAGAATGCTTATGTTCAAGTATACACTGCAAAGAATCTTCTATCTGCTGATAGTGTTTACCATCATTACCTTCATGTGCTTCGTCCTGATCCGGATGCTGCCCCCGCTGCCGCTGGACCCCATGCGTCCCGAGACCCTTGTTGTGGAAGCCCGCCGCGAAGCCATGGGTTATAACAAACCCTATATCGTCCAGTTCGGCATCTTTGTCAAGAATGTGGTGACCGACTTCAACTGGGGCGTTTCCGAGAAGCTGTACTACGGCCAGGAGGTCACCAAGATCTTCTTCGAGAAGCTTCCCGCTACTATGATCGTCAACCTCTATTCTATTATCGGCTCCATTCCCCTGGGCATCGGCCTGGGTATCTTCGCCGCTCTGAAGAAAAATTCCTGGACGGACTATCTGATTTCCACATTGACCATGGTCTGTATCTCGGTGCCTTCCTTTGTCTACGCCTTCCTGATACAGTACTTCTTCAGCTTCAAGCTGAACCTGTTCCCCTTCCTGATGAAGGGCGGCACGGATTATTTCACCTGGCCTATGTTCGTCAGTATGCTGCCCGCGGTTCTGTCTCTGTCCTTCGGCGTTATCGCCGGCTTCACCCGTACCACCCGTGCGGAGCTGACGGAAGTTCTGACCAGTGAGTTCATGCTGCTGGCCCGTACCAAGGGCCTGACCAAGGCCCAGGCTACTGTCCGCCATGCCATGAAGAACTGCATGGTGGTGGTCCTGCCCAGCATCTTCTCTAACTTTATCGGCATCCTGGGCGGTTCCCTGATCATTGAAAAGATTTTCGGTATCCCCGGCGTCGGTGGTCTGACCCTGAACGCGATCCAGGGCCGTGACTACAATATCTTCATCCTGACCACCTGTTTCTACACGGCTATCGGCCTTGCCTCCAGCCTTGTTGTAGACGTGAGCTACGGATTTATCGATCCTCGTATCAGAATGGGGTCTAAGAAATGAGAAATAATAATATTGAGCATATTCCCGCAGAGAAGTTCCAGTTTGTGCAGCTGGACGCCCGTCTGCATGATACCAAGCTGGAGACCAAGGCTCGCAGCTATTTCGCTGACGCCATGCTGCGCTTCAGCAAGAACAAGTCCAGCGTTATTGCTGCCTGGATCCTGCTGTTTTTGCTGCTGTTCGCGATGCTGTCCCCCCTGATCTCCCCCTATGACATGAAGAATAAGGATACCATCTATATCAATACGCCCGCTTACATGCCCGGTATTGCCAAGATGGAACTGGGCATTCTGGACGGCGCCACCACCCTGACCAGCCAGAACGAGACCGCTATGAACTACTGGAGAGGCATCGCTGAGGAGACCGGTATGGATCCTCTGCTCGGCATCGTCTCGTCCAAGTCTGAGATGGTCAAGGTTCGCGGCAAAATGGTCGAGCGCAGCACCTATACCATTGAGGTCAACCGTTACTTCCAGCCCGGTATCGTTTACCGCACCATGTCTGTCGAGGCCTTTAACAAGCTGCAGGATTGGCAGAATGAGACTGGTATTCAGGTCATTTACCCCTACGTTGAGCCCAAGGACATCAACAATATCACCGATAACCCCAACATCTGGTACAAGTGTGATGACAAGGGCGGCGCCAAGCTGGATAAGAACGGCAACTTCGTTCCCGTGTACTCTGAGCGCAGCGAGATCGAGGGCACTCCCTACTATTCCATCCGTCCCGATTTTGACCCCGGCACCTATATCTACAGCGCTGCCAAGTCCGGCGCTGTGCAGGCCCGTATCTGCTACTACAACTTCTATCAGTACAATAACGGCATGGAGCCCAGTTACCTCTTCGGCACCGATGCCCTGGGCCGTGACCTCTTTGCCGCCATTGGCAAGGGCGCCCGGTTCTCCATCATCTTCGCCATCCTGGTTTCCGCCATCAACCTGACCATCGGCGCTTTCTACGGCGCTGTTCAGGGCTACTACGGCGGCTGGATCGATATGGTCCTGGACCGTATCTCCGACGTTCTGTCCGGCATCCCCTTCGTTGTTGTTACCACGCTTTTCCAGCTGCACCTGGCCCAGAAGGTGGGCGTCGTACCCTCCTTCCTCTTCGCCTTCGTGCTTACCGGCTGGATTGGCATGTCTGCCCTGACCCGTAAGCAGTTCTACCGCTTCAAGAGCCAGGAGTTCGTCATGGCTGCCCGTACCCTGGGCGCTTCCGACGGCCGCCTGATGTTCAAGCACATCTTCCCCAACGGTCTGGGAACCATCATCACCAGCTGCGCTCTGGTTATCCCCGGCGCCATCAGCTCCGAAACCAACATGACATATCTGGGCATTGTTGACCTGAACTCTTTCGCCGGCGCCACCATCGGCACCCTGCTGTCTTCCGGTCAGGCCAGCATGACCACCGCACCTCACGCTATGTTCTGGCCCAGCCTGTTCTTCGCCCTGCTGATGATCTCCTTCAACCTGTTCGGCAATGGCCTGCGGGATGCATTCAATCCGTCTACGAGAGGAGCTGAAGATTAATGGAAACCAAAATGTCTGTCAGAGATCTTCGGATCTCCTTCCGCACCACCAACGGCAAGGTCCAGGCGGTCCGCGGCATCAACTTCGATCTGGCAAAGGGCGAGACCCTGGCCATCGTCGGTGAGTCCGGCTCCGGCAAGTCCGTTACCTCCAAGGCGATTCTGGGCATCCAGGCCGCCAATGCCATCACCGAGTCCGGTGAGATCATCTATGACGGCCAGGACCTGCTGAAGATCAACGAGGAGTCCTTCCACAAGATCCGCGGCGACAAGATCGCCATGATCTTCCAGGACCCCATGTCCAGCCTGAACCCCATCGTTAAGATCGGCAAGCAGCTGACCGAGGCTATGATCCTGAAGGGCAAGGCCCGCCAGAAGGAAAGCAAGCTGCTGTTCAATTCCTACCTGAAGGATCTGAACAAGTATATGATCGCTGCCTGCGGCCAGGAGCGCGCTGCCGAGCTCACCGCCAAGTGCAAGGATTTCGATAAGTTCGAAATGAAGCACATTGAGCTGGAATCCGCCTACAACGATTCCTTCCGTGCCGCCACCGAGGCCCTGACCGATATCGACATCATCGCTTTCGAGATGGAGAAGAAGGCTGTCAAGGCCGGCGCCGACCGGATCAAGGATATCGCTTCCCGTGCCGCCGCCTCTGTCAACGCGTATGTTGTCAGCGATAAGGGCGAGCGGATCAAGGCTCTTGCCGCCCCTCTGAACAGCCAGTTCGCCGCCACCAAGAAGACCCAGGACTATTCTCAGATCCTGCCCGCTCTGTATGAGATCCGGGAGATCCTGAAGGAAGCCGTGGCAAAGCCCGCTCCCAACTTCTTCCGTCTGGGCTATTATCTGACCTTCTCCGGCAAGGAGCTGCCCGATATGCCCAAGGAGCAGCTGGACGCGTATCTTCTGAAGTATATGAATGAGAACTTCATGGAAGCTTTCCTGAAGGACGCTCAGAAGGCTCTGGAGTACACCGCCGCCGCTTCCTACAAGGATATTGAGGAAGCCATCGCCTCTCTGAAGCAGGAGAAGTCCGTCTTCCAGGCAGATTCTCTGGACAAGAAGGAATGCGAGCGCGCCTACAAGGCTCTGGTGAAGGAAGTCATGGAGACTCTGGATCCTCTGTCCATCACCAAGGACAGCCCCACCTACACCTTCGGACCCAGCCTCCGTGCCGAGATCGACACCTATTTCGGTGCCATCGGCAAGAATAAGAAGGCGCAGCGGGTCCACGACAAGGATCAGCGCAAGTACGACCGCCTGGTCGCTAAGGGCAAGACCCCCGATTGGGAAGTTGCCGCTGCCGCTGTTACCGATCTGGAGCTGGTCAAGAGCAACATCGCCCATATCATCGACCGCCTGGTTGCCCATTACGAGGACCGGCTGGCAAAGCGTGGCGAGCGTGATTTCGCCGCCGAGACCGTCGCCGCCATCGACTACCTGAAGACCAACGCTTCCGGCATCGTTGCCAAGGTCACTCCCCGGATCGCCAAGAACCGGGCCATCAAGCTGATGGACGAAGTCGGTATTGCCGAGCCCCACAAGCGCTTCAACCAGTATCCCTTCGAGTTCTCCGGCGGTATGCGCCAGAGAATCGTTATCGCCATCGCTCTGGCCGCCAACCCCGACATCCTGATCTGTGACGAGCCTACCACCGCTCTGGACGTGACCATCCAGGCCCAGATCCTGGAGCTGATCAACAAGCTGAAGCGGGAGCGTGACCTCTCCGTCATCTTCATTACCCATGACCTGGGCGTCGTGGCCAACATGGCCGACCGTGTTGCCGTTATGTACGCCGGCAAGATCGTTGAGATCGGCACCGCCAACGACATTTTCTACGATCCCAAGCATCCTTACACCTGGGCGCAGCTTTCTTCCATGCCCGACCTGGATACCAATGAGAAGCTGGATGCCATCCCCGGCACCCCGCCCAACATGATCTATCCTCCCGTGGGCGATGCCTTCGCTGCCCGTAACAAGTATGCTATGCAGATCGACTTCGAGAAGCAGCCTCCCATGTTCAAGGTCAGCGATACCCACTATGCCGCTACCTGGCTGCTGCATCCCGATGCTCCCAAGGTGGATCCTCCCAAGGTGATCCTGGACCGCATCGCAAGAATGAACGCAAAGAGAGGTGCTGACAATGAGTGATTCCAATGTCCTGCTGAAGGTCGAAAACCTGTGTCAGTACTTCAAGATGGGCAAGTCCGAGCTGAAGGCTGTTGACAATGTATCCTTCGATATCAAGAAGGGCGAGGTCTTCGGTCTGGTCGGCGAGTCCGGCTGCGGCAAGACCACCACCGGACGCTCCATCATCAAGCTGTACGATATCACCGGCGGCAACATCATCTTCAAGGGCATCCGTATCGGCGCCGGCAAGCGCTCCTACCGGGATGCCATCAAGAAGGCCCGTGAAGCGTATAAGGAAGCTGTCGCCCAGCATCCCGAGCAGGCGGCTGAGCTGAAGGCCAAGCTGGATGCCACCGTTGCCGAGCAGCGGGAGAACATCCGCAAGGCTGACCACGATCAGCGCAACTGCGATAAGGAGTATTCCGCCAACCTGCAGGCTGCCTGCAAGCAGAAGTATGAGGCTCTGCTCTCCCGCTGCGACGAGAGCGAGAAGGCCAAGCTTCAGGCGGAGTACCGCAACGAGATGTACAAGGCCAAGAAGACCAAGCTGGTTACCCAGATCCAGATGATCTTCCAGGATCCCATCGCCTCTCTTGACCCGCGCATGACTGTGCGTGAGATCATTTCCGAGGGTCTTGTAATCCAGGGTGAGCGTGATAAGGAAGTCATCGACCAGAAGGTCTTTGACATGCTTGATCTTGTCGGCCTTGTGCCTGAGCATGCAAGCCGCTATCCCCATGAGTTCTCCGGCGGTCAGCGTCAGCGTATCGGTGTTGCCCGTTCCATCATCATGAATCCGGATCTGATCATCGCCGATGAGCCGGTTTCCGCACTGGACGTTTCCATCCAGGCACAGGTCATTAACCTGCTGAACGATCTGCGTGACCGTTTCGGTCTGACTATCCTGTTCATCGCCCATGACCTGTCCGTTGTTAAGTACTTCTCCGACCGTATCGGCGTCATGTACTTCGGCAAAATGGTTGAGCTTGCAGATTCTGATGAGCTGTTCCTCAACCCGCTGCATCCCTACACCAGATCTCTCCTGTCCGCCATCCCGCTGCCCGATCCGGTATACGAGAAGAACAGACAGAGAATCGTGTACAATCCCCTCGCTGAGCATGACTACACCGTGGACAAGCCCTCCTTCCGTGAGATCAAGCCCGGACACTGGGTAATGTGCAATGACGAAGAGTTTGAGAAGTACAAGCAGCAGCTTAAGTAATGATGACTGAAAAACGCAAATCATTCCTTATTTCATTGGCGGTCGGTGCCGTTATTACCGCTGCGGTCTGCATTATGAATGTGACCGGTGATAGCTATGTGTATGGCGGCATTCCGATGCTCCTGTGCGATGGCTTCTTTGTGGCGGCTGTGTTGGTACTTGGCGTTGGCCTTCTCGGCTTTGCCAAGAACTGCGGCTACTTCGATATGATGACCTACGGTGTCAGCTTCGTGTTGCACACCCGCTGGCCTGTCATTGGCGCCATTAAAGAGGAGCATGAGGGCGAAAAGTTTGTGGACTACAAACAGCGTAAAAAGAAAGAGCGCAAGTCCTCACGCGGTCCCATCCTTGCCGGTGCTGTGTATATGGCTCTTGCGACTCTGATGCTGCTTCTGTATAATATTATTTGAACGATTGCCGGCGTGCCAAATCCCATCCGCATAAAGTGAACTGCACCCCATTGTCTGCCCAGCAGACAATGGGGTGTGTTTTTCTGTGCCCTAAGCTGTTTTAACAAGTGCTGTGCAGGCACCGTAAGGCAATATAAAAGGGCTTGCTGTCTGCGCAGTGCGGACAACAAGCCCTTTTGGCTGTGTAAGGAGTTAATATTCAATTCAGACTGGGAATACCACTTCAAAGCGGCAAACGCCCTGTTTGCACGCTAGTGTCTGTTTAATTAGCTCCCGCGCTTGTTCTACTCGCTTAGCCCGGTATAAATTCCCTCCTGAGCCAGTTGAGGCAGATTCCGTTCAACTATCTCAATGAGAATCACTGTATACTCCCCGTCTCCAAGCTGCGAGAGATCATACTCTGATGCGCGCAGGAAAACGGCATTTCCAAATACCTCAGCCAGATATGGATATAGCGCGTTCCCGAATGAATCGCGGTAACAAAGCAAACTGCCTGTTTGCCCGGCGTTTTCTGTCAGTATCCTCATGGCATCGCCGTTATTTGCGTTATTCATCGCAGTGAAAGAAAATCCACCGTAAATATTGTACGCAGTCTCGGCCCCACCGCCTGCAGGGTACAGCATCTCGTAGAGATCACCGCGGTGTCCACCGTCCTCGATAAAGCCGCGGCTGGAGAAATCCGCCTCGATGCCCATATATCGACAAATCTCATCTGCGGCTGCGGCCGCACCTATTGCGTTCCAATGCGTGTCGGTACGATAATACAGCCCGGCTTCCAGTGAAAGAACAGAGTACAAATCGATGTAATTTATTCCATACTCTTCCATGAGAGGCATCAGTTTTGCGATGTTTGAGTTTTCGTGACCGCCCGTAACGTCCGCCGGCATATAGTGGGGGTACAGGCTGTTTTTGTTGGGCGCAACGGTAAAATAAAATTCAACCCCATTTTCGTGAGCATACTCCTGCATGGCAAGGAGATTTGCCGCGACTGTGAGCAGCTCCTCATCGCTCATGGCTGTTCCGGTGTAATCCGCCAGAGTGGGTGCATAGTAAAGCCACCCGTCCGAGCCGAGAACAACATCCGCATCGGTTGAGGTTCTCAAAAATACGGCGTGCAGTTTTGACCACAGTGTGACGAGCCGGCTTCGGAAGGCAAAATTTTGTGCCACATAATCTGTGACATCTGAAAGAAAGTTTCGGTTCAGCGAACCGTCGGCATTCGTGAGCGAAACCCTGGAGACTACGATTTCATTGCCAAAAACGTTTGCCGCAGGGCTGAGCAGCATGCCCAACAGCGGCATAAGGCTGAAGAAAAGAAACAATATTATAAAAGCACATTGTGCATACTTTTTCATAAGCATTGCCCTGTTTGCCTGTTTGCGGGCGGGGAAATGACAGGCATACGGGTGTTTCCTCCCTTCTTTCAGAATTGGAAATAGATAAACGGATTATATCCGCCGCTTGCCAGACTCATTATCGACAATATGTACAGCGCAAGGGCGGCACAGTACCGCACGGTGCTGCACTTGCTTATGCGTCCGATAGAGTTAACCTTGGAGGCAATAAGCCGGTGAAGATCCAATGAGAAGAACACTGCGGCGCACAGTGTGAGTATAGCGGCGGGGGTTACCAGAGTGTGCAGCAGCGCACTGTCTGCCGCCAATGCTCCGAAGGAGAACATCGTGCAGATTATTGCCCGGGCATCGGCGACAGAATCGGCGCGGAACAGCACAAACAGCAGCATCACGCTTATAAGAGTGTAGACCCTGCATATGAGCCTGCCCAGCCGATGCCTCGACAGCTTTTCCACGGGTATTATCTTCAGTTCTTCCGCGCAGGAGAGAAGTCCGTGCAGCACTCCCCAAATGATAAACGTCCAGTTTGCTCCGTGCCATATGCCGGTACACAGGAACACTATCATTCGGTTTAATATGGTTCTGGCTTTGCCTTTTCTGTTGCCGCCCAGGGGAATATACAGGTACTCTCTGAACCAGGATGACAGGGAAATGTGCCACTTGCGCCAGAAATCACGGATGGAGCAGGCGGTGTAGGGATGATTGAAGTTTTCATTGAATCTGAAGCCGAACATCCGCCCCATGCCAATTGCCATGTCGCTGTATCCACTGAAATCGAAATATATCTGCATCATATAACACAGAGCCCCAAGCCATGCCAGGCGGAAATCGCTGTAGCCAGCCTGTGCTGAGGATATGCCGTTAATTACAGTGTCTGCGACCAGCCCCAGGGCGTTTGAAATAAGAACTTTCTTGGCAAGCCCAATGCACAGGCGATATATACCCTGAGCAATGTCCTCAATATCGGCGCTTCGCTTGTCAATTTGGTCGGCGATGTCGTGATATTTGACAATGGGTCCCGCAATCAGCTGCGGGAAGAAGGAGATGTACAGGAACATTTTGAAGATGCTCCCTGTTGAGCTCTCGGGGTTGCGGTACACATCAATTACATAGGAAAGCCCCTGGAAAGTGAAAAAGGAAATGCCTATGGGCAGGACAATTCCCGGCAGCGTCAGTGAGCCACCGCTTACCGTGTTGAGGTTTGTAACGATAAAGTCCGCGTATTTGAATACTCCCAAGATACCCAGATTAAACACTGCGCAGATAACAAGAACGGACTTCCTGTACCCGGATGAACGCGCAAGCAACCGGCCGGCTGTATAGTTGACCAGTATCGATGCCAGCAATATGGGGACATATTCAATTTGTCCGAATGAGTAAAATACCAGGCTGAAAGCAGCCAGTACCGCGTTCTTGTACTTTATGCTGCGACTTAACAGCGAAAGCAGAAATACAATCGGCAGAAACGCGAACAGAAATATGGGTGAGCTGAAAACCATATACTTAGTCCCTTGTGTGTATACTATCTGAAATTTGCTCAGCGGTGGCGCTGCGCCTAAGATCAAGTGTATTGCGGATCAGGATAGATGTATCCGTAGCGGTAAAGCTGATTGTGTGGGATCATATAGAAGCTGTCATAATCACCGTATACTCCAACAAAGTTGTTCTGTAATTGCGGATCAAAAATGTACGGATCCCCCTCGTCCCCCAGTATCATCTGGGTCCAGGCGTGGTGCTGCGCTCCATCGGAACCAGAGCGGTAGAATCCGGAAACAGCGGTAGTGTCAAACCCCAGTGCACGCGACAGGGAGCAGAAGGCGGCAGCAAAGCTGTAACAATTGCCGCGTCCGGTGGACAATATCCCATAGGCTTCCGGAATGATCCAATCTGTTGTTCCGGCATCATATATATTACCGCCAACATAGAACAGATCTGTACAATATAGGTACACTGCGCGCAGCATATCCATTCTTTCCATGTCTTCCGTGATAATATCACCCAGCACCTGTTGCATAAGTGCATCCAGTTGGGCATCACCGGATGTGTACCGGCCGTCATCTGCGAAGCTGAAGCCGTTTATGCTCGTGTTTCGCGCAATGGAACCGTCGCTCTCTACATAATAGAGCGCAGTCCCAATAAGGCAAAACCCTTCCTCAAGTGCCGGCAGGGGAACGCTGTCTGTCCAGATTTCTGCCTCACCGGAGTTTTCGGGGGCACAGCTGTGCTCGATAACCGCCTCAATGACAGTGCAGTATTCGTCACTGCCTGCCGCCACATCCATAACCGTACCGACCATCCTGTTGTCGGCCTGTACCCTGTTGCCGCGCCCGAGAACGCGGTTCATGGTCGCCGCAAAATCAAGACGGGTGACAAAGGTGTCAGGATCCACTGCCGGGGCATCCTCCAACCATCCCTCCGCCGCCATCAGGCAGAACGCAGAGTAATCGGGGTCTTCCGGACCTATGTTGTCGAATTCGGCAGTTTCGGCGCATTCGGGATAGAACGCCGCCAGAATATCGGCAAATTCGCGGTATGTGAGCCCATCCTCCGGGCGAAAAGCAGCCCCATCAATAACGCCAAGCAGCTTCAGTGCTGCGGCGGCCTCACCATGGGGGGAACCGAGGGCGGCGTCATCAAAATACTCATCACCGGTCACATCAACTGCCAGCAGGCTGTATATGGCATCGGTGGCCTCCCCGCGTGTAATAATGTCGTAGGGCCTGAAATAACCGTCAACCGAGATGGTCATATAGGGTCGATGTTCACAGGGATCTGTACGAAGCGCCACCACATATACGGCTGAGAAAAATGCGTCCCGGCTGATCTCGATGCTTTCGGTGCCAAGATAATTGCCGTTTTCATCACGCCAGCCGATAAAGGTGTAGCCCTCATACACCGGCGCTTCAGGAATGAGTATAGCAGGCTCATCTTTTGTGGGGGCGACCGGGATGATGGCATCAGGGGTGATAAAATATGCCGTACCCACCGCAGCCTCTTCCTGCTCCGCGGCCGTACCTGCCTGTACCGTCTGGTCAGTGCCTGCCGGAGCTGGCTCATCACTGAGCGGCGCACATCCAGTCAATGTTCCGAGAAGCAACAATATCATCATAACAGAAAGTGTTATGATGATAATGCCGGTCAACTTATTCTTTTTTTGCCTCGCTGTTTCGTGCTGTGTCATATCAATATACTCCGCGTATCACTTCGCTGTCCCCTTCGCGATATGTGACAACCGTGAAGCCATCGTAATAAAGTTCGCCGTCTTCACCGGCGCCAAGGCAACTTTGCACATATGCCGAGTCCGTCGGTTCACCGATCTTCGCATACAGCTCGCTGACTTCCTGCCCGATAAGTGCAGTGGCGGTCTGCATGGCCTCATTTGCCGCTGTTTCATCAGTTGCGCCGTCCTGGGCGGCGGAGACACCTGTAGAGGGCAGGGAAGACTGCATCCCCTCGGGAATACTGGGCACAGCAGCGTCTGTATCTTCCGTCTGAGAGCCTGTGTCAACCGCGGAGTCGTCAGACTCTGTGGTCTGGCATGCGCAAAGCACGAACACCAAAGCCGTGCAAATAATCAGAGCGAATAATCTGTTATAATGTATAAGTTTCATTTATGTGTGGTCTGCCGCATAAAGCCCAGGAAACAATCCCGAGGCAGACGTACTCCTCTCCGGGTAGTGTAAGATACACATTTTTGGCATATCAGCCACAAAACGATATCCACAGGAAAATTACATCACGCCTGAATATATTGTCAAGATTTGCCCGACCCTGTGTCTGGTGGAACTTATCACAGGCGATTGCTTGTCGCGCTTCCTGCGGTGTTGCAATTTACGCACTGTTGTGATAGATTCATCATATAGAAGCAAACAAAACTACTCTATGGGAGCATGCGATGACCATTGCAGTGATCGGCGGCGGAGCTGCCGGAATGATGGCGGCACTGACAGCCGCGAAGAACAAAAAAGCGAAGGTGGTACTCTTTGAGCGTCAGGCCAGAGTCGGGCGTAAGCTGGCGGCTACTGGAAACGGTCGCTGCAACTTGAGTAATACAGGCGCATCGCCCGCTGCATACCACGGTGAAGACAGCGGCTTTACCGCAAGCGCGCTTGCCGCCTTTGGCGTTGAGGATACCCTGTGCGAATTTGAGCGCATGGGACTTCTCACGGTTACAGAACCGGGCGGCAGGGTGTACCCCTATTCCGATACCGCCAACAGTGTTGTTGACGTGCTGCGCTTTGCCTGCGCCGCTGCGGGAGTTGAACTGCGCCTTGGCTGTGCAGTCACTGCCGTGCGGCAGAGTAAAAAGGGCTTCTCTATTGCTTTCGATGGGGGCAGCCTTGCGGCTGACAGGGTGATAATCTGCTGCGGCGGCGTTGCCGGCAGTAAGCTGGGCGGCGTGCGTGACGGTTACGATCTGCTTCGTTCCCTAGGCCACAGCATTACACCGCTGCGACCTGTGCTTGTACAGCTTAAGACGGAAGGGGGCTACACCCGCTCACTTAAAGGTGTGCGCGCCGATGCCGCTGTGACCGTGCGCCGCGGCAATGAGGTCGCGGCCCAAAGTGTTGGCGAGGTGCAGTTTACTGATTACGGCTTGAGCGGCCCTGCGATTTTTGAGGTGTCGCGCCCTGCTCTTGAGGGACGGGATACCAACGTTGAGCTTGATCTTATGCGCCACTGGACTTATGATGAGGTGGTTGATCTTTTGCTCCGCCGTGCGCAGTCAATGCCCGGGCTTAGCTGTTCCGACCTGTTTACGGGCATGCTGCACAACCGCCTCGGACGGGTTATCCTGCAGTATGCCGGAGTGGATGCCAATTTACCGCTCACCCATCTTACGCATAACGATGCGCAAAGGCTTGCCCATGCCGCCAAATGCTTCAGCCATAAGGTGTGCGGCGATATGGGCTTCGACAATGCACAGGTAACCGCAGGCGGCGCACACACAGATCAATTTGACCCCTGCACAATGGAAAGCCGCATCGTACCCGGACTTTACGCCGCGGGCGAGGTGCTGGATATAGACGGCGACTGCGGCGGCTATAACCTGCAGTGGGCATGGTCCAGCGGCCATGCTGCGGGAAAGGCGGCGGCAAACCTGTGATCCGTATTCGTGATATTTCCCTCCGCCCCGATGATGACCGCCCGGAGAAGCTGAAAGAAGCGGCGGCTAAGGCGCTGGGCCTGAAAGCATCGGCGATTGGCGGCATGAAAATTGTGCGCCGCTCTATCGACGCGCGCAAAAAGAATGATGTTCGCCTGATTTACACTGTGGATGTCTCCGCGCCCAATGAAGCGGCGCTGATAAAACGCGGTGGAAAACTCAGCGCCGCCCCAACTGTGGCTTACGAGCCGCCGACTCAGGCGCTGCCCCGAAAGACCCGCCCCGTTGTTGTGGGCTTTGGCCCCGCGGGTATGTTTGCCGCCCTCGTGCTGGCGCAGGCCGGCCTGCGCCCCATCGTCATTGAACGCGGCTCCGATGTGGATACCCGCCGGAAGAAAGTGGCTGAATTTTGGAGCGGCGGCGCCCTTGACCCGGAGTGCAATGTGCAGTTCGGTGAGGGCGGTGCGGGTACCTTTTCCGATGGCAAGCTCAATACCGGCACTGCCGATACCCGTATCGGTTGGGTGCTGAGGAAATTTGCCGACTTTGGTGCGCCGGAGAATATAACCTACGACGCCGCGCCCCATGTGGGTACGGATATCCTTGCAGATGTGGTGCGCAACCTGCGCCTCAAGGTCGTCGAGCTTGGTGGTCAGGTGCGTTTTGATACACGTCTTGTGGGTATTGGCCTTGATAACGGGCGCGTGGCCAGTGTTGATGTGCTGCACTGCGGACAGGTGGAGAGCATTGCTGTCGACAGCGTGATCCTCGCCCTGGGACACAGCGCCCGGGACACTTTTGTCATGCTGCATGATATGGGCGTGCCTATGGAGCCTAAGGCATTCTCCATGGGCGTTCGCATCGAGCACCTCCAGCGGGATATAGACCGTAGCCAGTTCGGTGATTTTGCAGGACATACGGCTCTTGGTGCCGCGCCGTACAAGCTCAACTGCCGCACCGAAAGCGGCAGCGCGTATACTTTCTGTATGTGTCCCGGCGGATATGTGGTCGCTGCCGCGTCTGAAGAGGGCGGCGTCGTCACCAACGGCATGAGCTATTCCGACCGCAACGGTGACAATGCCAACAGCGCCCTTTTGGTCACTCTTACTCCCGATATGTTCCCTCACTCCGGCGTGCTGGGCGGTATGCACTGGCAGCGGGAGCTGGAACAGGCCGCCTTCAAAGCGACCGGCGGTACTTACCGCGCTCCTGCACAGCTTGTCGGTGATTTCCTCCGTCGTGAACCGTCCACCTGCTCCGGCAGGATAAAGCCCAGCTATCGCCCCGGTGTCACATGGTGCAGTCTTGACGATGTGCTCCCGCCGGTCATTACCGACACCCTGCGTGAGGCCATACCCGCGCTGGACCGTAAGCTCCGTGGCTTTATGGACGATGACGCTGTGCTTACCGCGCCCGAGACGCGCAGCTCCTCACCCGTGCGCATACTGCGCGGCGATGGTTTGCAGTCGTCCGTTGCGGGCTTGTATCCCTGCGGCGAGGGTGCCGGCTATGCCGGCGGCATAGTCTCTGCCGCTGTTGACGGCATACGCTGCGCCGAAGCACTTATGGGCAACGGCTGAAATTTTAAACAGCAAAAAGCAGCCCCGACTATCTGCCGGAGCTGCATTTATTTGCTTTTATGGAAGCTATACCGGCTTCTTTCTTATACGGAGGCTTTTTTCCACGGAAGGCGAATGCGCGCCTCTTCCTTATACTTTCTGCGGATTACCACAAGATAGTAGATGAATACGAACAGTGCGGCGCAGCCCCAGCCCACGGGGTAGCCGTAGTAGATGTTGTATACGCTCCAATTAATGTTCATGGTGATTGCCAGGAAGAGCTGGCGGCAGCCGATCATGCCCAAAAGTGAGCAGAGCATGACCACGCGTGATTTGCCGAAGCCGCGGACGGCATTGGCAATGATCTGGTTGAAGGCCTGGCAGAAGTAGAAGGGGATCATGGTGTGAATCATTGCAACGCCGTATCCGATGGTGGCGGCGTCGGATGTGAATACCCGAACCAATGTGTCGGCGTTGAAATAGATGGCGCTGCCCACAACTGCCACATATATGAATCCGGACAGCAGGCAAATGCGAATGCCGTTAAAGGCGCGGTCATAGCGCTTGGCGCCCACATTCTGCCCGACAAAGGTGGAGGTGGCAAGACCCAGGGACTGGGCAACCATTCCGGCAAAGCGGTCGATCTTCTTGCCCGCGCCGATGCCCGCCATTGCGGCGGCGCCGAAGCTGTTAATGTAGCGGGTGACGAACAGGTTCGAGATGGAGGTCAGGCTGGCCTGAATAGCGGCGGGAAGACCCAGATCCAAAACCTCAAGCAGCAGCTTTTTGTCAATGCGCAGATCGCGAATAATGAGCTTGTACACGTCATTGGCTCTGAGCATCTTGCGGAACACCAGGAAAACGCTGATAAACTGGGACAGGACAGTTGCCAACGCAGCACCGGCGACCCCGAGAGGAAGCACCGCCACCAGCACAACATCCAGCACGATGTTGGTGCAGCTTGAAATGACCAGAAAATAGAAGGGGTTCTTTGAATCGCCAACAGCACGCAGAACGCCGGAGCCGACATTGTATAAGGCGGTGAACAGCACGCCCACCAAATAAATGCGCAGGTAAAGAAGTGCCTCGTCGTACACATCCTCGGGGCAGTCCACGATGTTGAGCAGCAGGGGAGAGATAAATATTCCCAGAACAGCCATCAGCACGCCAAGTATCAGAGAGAATGTGAGCGCGGTATGTATCGCGTCGTGCAGTTTCTTTTCATCACCGGCGCCAAAGCTGCGTGAGAACAGCACGCCCGCGCCGGTGGACATGCCGGTAAAAAAGCCGACCAGCAGGTGGGAGATATCCGCGCTGGCTGATACCGCCGCCAATGCGGTGGTGCCGACAAAATTGCCCACAACTATCGAGTCGACGCTGTTGTACAGTGTCTGAAACAACTGCCCAACGAATATGGGCAGGGCAAAAGTTAAAATTTGCTTTGTGATATTGCCGCTTGTCAGATTAGTGCTGCTCTTTTTCAATAGGGTGCCCTCCGTGATGCAAGGATAGTATGCACCCGGAAATAGCGCAGACCTCGTGCATACAAAATACATTATAACGCGTTAAAGCAGAAAAGGCAATATAAGATATCTTAATATTTTAGAAACGGAAAAGAAAACGCCGCCACTTATATGTGGCTGCGTTGAAATCTGTACTTTTCTGTCCGTACTGCAGTTGTGTCTGCTCTTACTTGAAGCTGTCCTTAAGCTGCACGGCGCGGTTAAATACCAGATGGTCGGGTGCGGAATCGACACTGTCAACGGCAAAGTAACCCAGACGCAAAAACTGGAAGGAATCCGGTGCCTTTGCGCTGGCAAGGCTCTTTTCCAGCTTGCAGCCGGTGAGAACCTCGAGAGAATCGGGGTTCAGGCAGTCCAGGAAATTCTTGTCGCCGCCGTCCGGCTCGGGATCGCTGAACAGGTTGCCGTACAGACGCACCTCGGCATCAACACAGTCATTGGCGTTGACCCAGTGAATGGTGCCACGCACCTTGCGCCCGTCGGGGGTGTTGCCGCCGCGGGTGAGGGGGTCGTACTCACACAGGACCTCGGTCACGTTGCCCTCATCGTCTTTGACGAAGCCGGTGCACTTGACGATGTATGCACCTTTGAGACGCACTTCATTGCCCACAAACAGGCGGTTATACTTCTTGGGCGGATTCTCGGCAAAATCGTCAGCCTCGATCCACAGATCCCTGGAGAAGGACACGGGGCGCACGCCTGCGTCCTTGACAGGGTTGATCTCAACATCAAAATTCTCGGTCTGTCCCTCGGGATAATTGGTGACGGTCAGCTTGATGGGATGCAGAACGGCCATGGCGCGGGGAGCGTTCTCATTCAGATCCTCACGCAGGCAATGCTCAAGGAAGCTGTACTCAACGGTGGAGTTGACCTTGCTTACGCCGATTCGGTCGATGAAATTGCGCACGGACTTGGGAGTGTAGCCGCGGCGGCGCAGACCACACAGGGTGGGCATACGGGGATCATTCCAGCCGGAGACATAGTTCTCCTCCACCAGCTGGCGCAGTTTGCGCTTGGACATAACGGTGTAGTTGATGCCAAGGCGGGCAAACTCGATCTGGCGGGGCTTGGAAGGCACGTCGCAGTTGTCGATGACCCAGTTGTACAGGGGGCGATGCTCTTCATACTCCAGTGAGCAGAGGGAGTGGGTAATACCCTCCAGCGCGTCCTGAATGGGGTGTGCAAAGTCATACATGGGGTAGATGCACCACTTGTCACCCTGACGGTGGTGGTGGGCATAGCGGATGCGGTAGATGACCGGGTCGCGCATATTGAAGTTGCCGCTGGCAAGATCAATTTTGGCACGCAGGGTCATGCTGCCCTCGGGGAACTCACCTGCGCGCATACGGGCGAACAGGTCAAGGCTTTCCTCAATGGGGCGGTCGCGATAGGGGCTGGTGGCGGGCACGCCCACGTCTCCGCGGCGTGCTCGGAACTCTTCCGGGCTCAGCTCACAAACATAGGCCAGACCCTTTTTGATAAGGCCAACTGCCAGCTCATAATCCTTCTCAAAATAATCGCTGCCGTAATAGAAACGGTCATCCCAGTCAAAGCCCAGCCACTTGATGTCTTCTTTGATGGCATCGACATATTCAGTGTCCTCTTTGGTGGGGTTGGTGTCGTCCATACGCAGGTTGCAGATGCCGCCGAACTTCTCCGCAGAGCCGAAGTCTATGACCAGTGCCTTGCAGTGGCCGATGTGCAGGTAGCCGTTGGGCTCGGGCGGGAAACGGGTGTGAACGCGCTTACCCTCATACTGACCGCCGGGGCCAATGTCCTCGGCGATAAAATCGTGGATAAAATTGCTGTTTTCGTTTGCGGTGTTTACTTCGTTTGCCATATCGTTATCCTCTTTCAAGGTGATTTGTAGACAGAATTACAGCATATTATACCAAATCGGCATATTACTGTCAAGGAAGCGCGGGGGTGGGCAGCGCAGTAAAAAGCTGCAATAATTATTTCCAAAAGCGCAACTTTACATTATGTTTTGCGTCTTATATAATGAAAACAGATGGAAAACCAAATAGTTTTACAGGAAGGAGAAAAACATGGGCAATTACATACTTAAAATGATAATCAAGTGGATCGTCATTCTCGCTTTGGCGGCGCTGCTGATATGGGCCTTATTTTCCTGCATCCGACCGGAGAATGACCCGGCCAACCAAGTGAGCGCCAAGCCCGTCATTTACCTCTATCCCGAAACAGAAACACAGGTGACGGTGTCGCTGGACTATAACGGTACACTTACCACAACCTATCCAAAGTATGAAAACGGCTGGGCTGTGACCGCGCGCCCTGACGGCACACTGACCGATAAAAACGGCATGGAGTATAACTACCTCTATTGGGAGGGCGTGGATAGTATCGCCCACGACTTCTCCCGCGGTTTTGTTGTGCCCGGTGAAGACACCGCTGCCTTTCTTGAGGATGCGCTTTCCCGGCTCGGCCTTACCCGGCGCGAGGCAAATGAGTTCATCGTTTACTGGCTGCCGCTGATGGAGGGGAATGAGTATAACCTGATTGCCTTCCAGACGGAGACTTACACCCGGAATGCTGTGCTTTCCGTCAGCCCTCAGCCGGACACCATCATCCGCGTGTTCATGGCATGGCGGGCGATAGACGAGCCGATCAATATCCCGCCGCAGGAGCTGACGGCGCCTGTACGCGAGGGCTTCACCCTTGTTGAGTGGGGCGGCACGCAGGTTAAATAAGTTCTGCCTTGACATTGACAGTTATTTCATATATACTGTTCTGGCTACAAGCGCAGATGGGGAGAAGTACCCGGAAGCGCCGGTTTAAGAGAGGGGACGCACGGTGCAAGTCCCTGCCGGCAGCCGGAGAAGGTCGCCCCGGAGCTCTGCCCCTGAATCCAGTAGGGGGCGGCGTAAGGCCCACGTTACAGGGCGAGAGTGCCGCATAATTTGCGGAATTCAGGTGGTACCGCGCGTTATTGACGCGCCCTGTCTCGGGGCGCGTCTTTTTTGTTGTGAAATTAAACAACCTATCTGCCTCCCCTGTGCAAGGGGAGGTGGGTAAGCGAAAGCGAACCCGGAGGGGTTGAAAGCTGGCGACAGAATAAAATACTAATTTTTATGAGACAGCATATCAAGCAATAATGTCAATCAAGGAGGATATACAATGAAAGAACTCCCCAAAACATATGAGCCCCAATCCGTAGAGAAGAATATCTACGATATGTGGACGGAAGGCGGCTACTTCAAGGCAGGCAAAGACCAGTCCAAGAAGCCCTTCACCATCGTCATGCCGCCCCCCAACGTCACGGGTCAGCTTCACATGGGTCATGCTATGGACGCCACTCTGCAGGACACCCTCATCCGTGCAAAGCGTATGCAGGGCTATGACGCGCTGTGGCTGCCCGGTGTTGACCATGCCGGCATCGCCACCCAGATAAAGGTGGAGGAAGAGCTGCGCAAAGACGGCATCACCCGCTATGACCTTGGCCGCGAAAAGTTCCTTGAGAAGGTCTGGGACTGGAAGAATAAGTACGGCAACCGCATCGTTGAACAGCAGAAGAAGCTGGGCTCCTCCTGCGATTGGGACCGCGCCGCTTTCACCATGGATGAGACCTGCTCTCAGGCTGTGCGCAAGGTCTTTGTCGACCTGTATAAGAAGGGCCTTATCTACAAGGGCAGCCGCATCATCAACTGGTGCCCCAACTGCGTCACTGCCCTTTCCGATGCTGAGGTTGAGTATGTGGACAAGCCCGGCCACCTGTGGCACATCCGCTACCCCCTGTCCGACGGCAGCGGTGAGATCGTTGTTGCCACCACCCGTCCCGAGACCATGCTGGGCGACACCGGTGTTGCCGTCAAACCCGAGGATGAGCGTTATCAGGCCCTCATCGGCAAGACCTGCATCCTGCCTCTTATGAATAAAGAGAAACCCATCGTCGGCGATGAGTATGTTGAGATGGATTTCGGCACAGGCTGCGTCAAGATGACCCCCGCCCACGACCCCAACGACTTTGAGGTGGGCCTCAGACACAATCTTGAGGTCATCCGCGTCCTTGATGACGACGGCAAGGTCAATGAGCTTGGCGGCGCCTATCAGGGGCTGGACCGCTACGAGGCCAGAAAGAAGATCGTCAGCGACCTTGAAGAGCAGGGATATCTTGTCTCTGTTGAGGACTATGCCCACAACGTCGGCACCTGCTACCGCTGCCACAACGATGTTGAGCCCATCATCTCTGCCCAGTGGTTCGTTAAGATGAAGCCCCTGGCCGAGCCCGCAATTGAGGCCGTCAAGACCGGCGAGACCAAGTTTGTCCCCGAGCGCTTCACCAAGAACTATATGAACTGGATGGAGAATCTCCACGACTGGTGCATCTCCCGCCAGCTTTGGTGGGGCCATCAGATCCCCTGCTGGTACTGCGCCGACTGCGGCCATATGACCGTCAGCATGGAGGATGCCTGCCAGTGTGAAAAGTGCGGCAGCACCAACATCACCCGCGATGAAGATGTTCTGGATACCTGGTTCTCTTCCGCCCTGTGGCCCTTTGAGACCCTGGGTTGGCCCGATACCGAGCACCCGGATTATAAGCGCTATTACCCCACCGATGTTCTGGTCACCGGATATGACATCATCACTTTCTGGGTCTCCAGAATGATATTCTCCGGCATCGAGCACGCGGGCAAAACACCCTTCCACACCGTGCTTATCCACGGCCTTGTGCGCGACAATCTGGGTCGCAAGATGTCCAAATCCCTGGGCAACGGCATTGACCCCCTTGAGATGATCGAGAAGTACGGCTGTGACGCACTGCGCTTCAATATCATCACCGGCAACTCCCCCGGAAACGACATGCGCTTCTTCCCCGAACGCTGTGAGGCAATGCGCAATTTCGCCAACAAGATCTGGAACGCCAGCCGCTTTGTGATGATGAACCTCACCATTGATGATGCCGCCCTGCCCGAGACTCTTGAGCCGGAAGATAAGTGGATCCTCAGTCAGCTGAACACCCTCGTCAAAGAGGTCAATGAAAATATTGAGCGCTATGAGCTGGGCGTTGCCGCCACCAAGCTGTACAGCTTCATCTGGGACAGCTTCTGTGACTGGTATATCGAGCTGACCAAGCCCCGCCTGAACAGCGGTGATGCCGCCGCCAATGAGCGTGCTCAGCGTGTCCTGCTGTACACCCTCACCCGCATTCTCGAGCTGCTGCACCCCTTCATGCCCTTCATCACTGAAGAGATCTGGCAGGCCCTGCCCCATGAGGGTGAGGCACTGATGATCTGTGACTACCCCCAGTACTCTGCTGCCCTTGATTTTGCCGAGGGTGACGAGTTTGAGAAGGTCATCACCGTCATCAAGGCTGTCCGCGCCCGCCGCGCAGAGATGAATGTCCCTGCTAACAAGCGCCCCGGCCTGACCGTTGCCACCGCCGACACCGCCATTTTTGAGGGCTCCAAGCCCCTGCTGGCCAAGCTGGCCTACGCAGGCGAAGTCGCCGTAACTGCCATCGCGCCGGAAGATACGGATGGTCTCGTATCCATCGTCACCGATTGTGCCCGCCTGTATATGGCGCTGGCTGAGCTGGTTGATCTGGATAAAGAGCGTGAGCGCCTGCAGAAAGAGCTGAAGAAGGCCGAGGGTGAGCTGGCCCGTTCCGAAAATATGCTCAAGAATGAGAAGTTCATCTCCCGCGCCCCGGAAAGTGTCGTCCAGGCTGAGCGCGATAAGATCGCCAAAGCAAACGCGCTTATAGAAAACATCAAAAACAGTCTGAAAGCACTTGGTTGACGACCGCTTTCGACAGGCTTTGCAAAGCGAATAATTTAAAATACCCGTATGCAGTACGCATACGGGTATTTTTTATGCCTTCCCCCTGAGGGGAAGGTGGCATTTGCGAGGCAAATAACGGATGAGGTGTTGAACTTACAGAATACTTTGCCTTTTTTGGGGAATACTGTCGATATATAACAAAGCGCACCGTTTCCGGTGCGGCAGGGGAGGAACGGATATGAAAGTAACCGCGCGTTTTTCCGCCGGCAGGCTGTGGCTGGGGCTGAAAGGGGAGCTTGACCACCACGGGGCAAGGTCGGGGATGATAATTATCAAAAGTCGGATAGAGGAGCTGTATCCGCGGGATTGCATACTGGATTTTACCGAGGTCAGCTTCATGGATTCGTCGGGAATCGCTATCATTCTGCGTACATACAAGCTGATGAATGAGCTGGGCGGCAGACTGTGGATCGACAATGTGCCGCCTCAGCCGATGAAAGTCATTGACGCCGCGGGGATAGAGCGCCTTGTGGGCATTACCGCCCTTTCGAATAAGGAGTGATACATATGAAAGCTAATAACACCATGCAGGTCGAGTTTGACAGCCGCTCCGTCAATGAGGGCTTTGCCCGTTCTGTTGCCGCCTGTTTTCTTGCTCAGCTTGACCCCACCCTTGAGGAACTGGGCGATGTGCGCACCGCCGTCAGCGAAGCGGTCACCAACTGCATCGTCCATGCCTATCCAGAGGGCATAGGTCGCATCATGCTGCGCATACGCCTGTTTGACGACAACACCGCAGAGCTTATAATCCGCGATTGGGGTGTGGGCATCGGCAATGTTGAGCAGGCCATGGAGCCCCTTTTCACCACTGGCGGTGAGGACAGAAGCGGCATGGGCTTTACCATAATGTCCAGCTTTATGGATGGGTTGAAAGTACGCTCTGCACCCGGAAAGGGGACCACAGTTACCATGAAAAAGAAAATATCCGTAAGGGCGTCCGGCAAATGACGGAGGAGAACAATCTGCACCTGATACGCCTTGCGCAGCAGGGTGACCACGGTGCCGAGGAAGAGCTGCTGCGCCTTAATTCCGGCCTTATTTGGAGCATTGCCCGCCGCTACTTCGGTCGCGGTGCCGACCCGGACGACCTGTATCAGTTGGGGAGCCTCGGCCTTGTCAAGGCAATACGCAATTTTGACCTTGGGTACGGCACGCGCTTTTCCACATACGCCGTGCCAAAGATATCCGGTGAGATCCGCCGCTTTTTGCGCGATGACGGCGACATCAAGGTCAGCCGCAGCATAAAAGAGGCGGCGCTGACAGTCCGTCTTGCCCGCGGCCGGCTTGAACAGCGCCTTGGCCGTGAGCCCACCCTGTCGGAGTTGTCGGCGGAGACAGGCATCAGCCCTGAGGATATCGCCGTCTGCGAAACGGCAACCGCCGCAACAGAGTCGCTTCAGCAGGAGACGGGAGAGGACGGCTTCTCCCTTGAGCAGGTATTATCCGATGGCGGCGAAGAGGAGAAACTGGTGGAGGGTGTGGCTCTGCGCGAGGCCATTGCAGCCCTGCCGGAAAAAGAGCGGGCGGTCATCGCCCTGCGATACTACCGCGGCCTTACCCAGCAGGCGGCGGCAAATGTGCTGAATGTGTCACAGGTGCAGGTGTCCCGGCTTGAACGCCGTGCCGTTGAGCAGTTGCGCAAATATATGACGGTGTGATGTTTACCTGCTGCTGTGCGCCCAAGTCAAGAAAACAGCCCCTTTTAGGGGCTGTTTTAATATTTTTTGATACTCTGCGTGCCGCTTTTCATAATAAGAAACCGTAACCGCGGCGAGCACAGCACCCATCTTTTGACGGTCTTGAGCCACAGTTTAAATCTCAGTTTAAAGGTCTTGCGCTTATACAGGGCAAGTCTGCGGCCGTTGTCTTCACAGCGCATGAAGCATTCCGCCAACAGCCTGCCGCTTAGCATCGCGCTGCTTATGCCCTCAAATGAACTGGCGCTGATAAAGCCTGCGGCCTCGCCCACCAGAAATGCACCTTTTGTACCGGCTGTGAAGTCGCGCCATTTGCGGGGGCTGGACAGCAGACATGCCTCAGTCCGTACAGGCCGGCCAAGACTGCGTCCCAAATGCGCTTCCAGCCGGGTTTTCTGCTGCTCGAAGGCCTTGCGGCAACCCTGTTTGTCGAATGCGCCGCCGAAAACGGCCCGGCCGTCTTTGACTATTGTCCATGAACAGCTATCGCTGGTGGCAGGGTCAAAAATGCATGAATATGGCGGCATACCTGCGCGGTTCTGATCAAACCATTGCTGTATGGCCACATATTGTTTCAAAGGTCTGTCGAAAAGACTGCGCCTTACCACAGAGCCGCCGCCGTCTGCACCGACCACAGCAGCGGCGGTGTATTCCGCGGTTTCGCCGTCGCAGCGCACGTTGACTTTGTAGCTGCCGCCGCGTTCCTCTATTGCCGTGCAGCGACCGCGCACCACATTAACGCTCTCAGGCACAAGCGACAACAGCCAGCGATCAAATGCAGCTCTGTCCATGTTGAGGTAGTGCCGCTGATAATGCCGCACAAGCCCTGCGGCAAGGTCGATAGTTTCCACAGAAAAGATCTGCGGGTCTGCCAGCACCTTGTTAGGCATAGTCAGCCCAAAAGACGCCAGCACCTTCTGCGCGTCCGGAGCCAACAGTCCGCCGCACACTTTGCCGCCCTGTCCCTTCTGTCCGTCAATAAGCAGGATGCTCAGCCCTGCCGCGGCGGAAGCAAGCACCCTTGCAAAGGTGGCACCTGCAGGGCCGCCGCCAATGACGGCCACATCGTACTGTTTATTCATCGCCTGTCTCCGGGGCGCCGGTCTCGCTGCCGGCATCATTGCCTAAATTCAGCTTCTCCATATACGGCACTGCCGCCTTCAGCATCAGCTTGCGCACCTTTCCGCCAAACTCCACCTCAATAAGATGGTCTGTGCCGGCGGGCGTCATCTTCTGTATAACACCCTCGCCAAAAGCCTTGTGCTTTACCCTGTCACCCACTTTGTAATCTGCCGGGGGTGCAACCTTGGGTGCGGGGCGTGGCGCAGGTGCCGGTTTAGCCGGGGTGGGTTTGGGTGCTGTTGGTTTCGCCGCAGTGGGTTTAGTGGCTGACGTTTTAGGCGTGGAAGAGTAGCTGCTGCCTGCCCGTGTGCTGCCGTAGCTGCCGCTATAGGATGATGAGCCATAGCTGCCTCTGCCGGTGTAAGATGAGCTGTAAGAGGATCTGTCACTGTAGCTGCGCTCACTGTCGTAGTCGCGGCTTCTGCCGCGGCTGCCATAAGAGCCGCTATAGGAGTCACCGTAAGAACTGCCGTAGCTGTCCAAATAACTGTCCCCGCTGTCCCAATCGTCGCTGCCCCATGTGGGTGCGGGTCTGCGCTGCACACCGGTGCGCTTCAGGCAGTCCTCCGGCATTTCGTCGATAAAACGGGACGGCAGGTTGGATGAAGTCTTGCCGTACAGCATCCTCTGTCTTGCGCAGGTCATAATAAGCCGCTCTTTCGCGCGGGTCACGGCAACGTAGCACAGCCGCCGCTCTTCCTCCATCTCTGCGGCCTCGCCGATGCTGCGCATGCCGGGGAAAATGCCGTCCTCCATGCCCACGAGGAACACCGTGAGGAACTCAAGCCCCTTGGCGCTGTGTATAGTCATCATGGTCACGGCGGACTCGGTTTCATCCATCTGGTCAAGCTCAGAGTACAGTGCCGTTTCCTCCAAAAAGCCGTGGAGCGAAGGCTCTGTCGCATTTTTCATATAAGCGAGGATGTTGCTTTTCAGTTCCTGCACGTTTTCGGCACGTGTGCGGTTTTCCTGGGTGTCGGCGGCGCGCAGCATGGCCATGTATCCGGACTTTTCCACTGTCATGTCGTACAGCTCATCCAGGGGAATCTTATCCGCGTTCTCCTGCAGTTCGGATATTATGTCAACAAAGCTCTTAAGGCGCGGAGCGGCTCGGTCAATGGACGGGTACTTGTGGCAGTTTTTTATTACTTCCCACATGCTGATGCCTGCCGATGCAGCCTCTGCGCGGGCATTTTCGATGGTTTTGGCGCCGATTCCGCGGGTAGGGACATTAATAATACGGCTCAGCCGCAGGTCGTCGGACGGATTGGCCACCACGCACAGATAGCTGAGCATATCCTTGACCTCGGCCCGGTCGTAGAAACGCATACCGCCATAGACCTTGTAGGGGATGCCCGCCCGCTTGAGATAAAACTCAAGGCGGTTGGACTGGCTGTTCATGCGGTACAGCACCGCATAGTCTGAGAAGCTGCCACCGTTACCGGCCCCGGCAATAATGGTGTTGGTTACGAAACTGGCCTCGTCATCTTCGCTGAAGCAGGTGTGCAACTCTATTTCCTCGCCGCCCTGCTTGTCCGTCCACAGGGTCTTGCCCTTGCGGCCCAGATTGTTGCTTATCACGCTGTTGGCGGCGTTGAGTATGCACGAGGTGGAGCGGTAGTTCTGCTCCAGCCTTATGGTGCGGGCGCCGGGGAACTGCTCTTCAAATTGGAGGATGTTCTCTATCGTGGCACCGCGGAATTTGTATATGCTCTGGTCATCGTCACCAACTACGCATATATTATTCGTGCCGCCGGACAGCAGTGCCGCCAGTTTATACTGTAGGCGGTCTGTGTCCTGATACTCGTCAATGAGGGTGTACTGGAACTTCTCCTGATAATAGCGGCGCACATCCTCATGCTCACTTAGCAGGCGCACTGTCATAAGAATCAGGTCGTCGAAATCCAGTGCATCAGCGTCTTTCAGCGCCTTGGCATACTCCTGCCACACACGACCTATCTGTTTTTTGCGGATGTCGGCGCTGTATGCCGCGGCGGTGAGATATTCCTCCGGCGTCATCATCCTGTCCTTGGCGCTGCTAATTTCTGCCATGATGCTGCGGGGCGGGAAGGATTTCTCATCTACCTGCATATCCTTGCAGATGCGCTTTATAACGCTCTGGCTGTCGGCGGCATCGTAAATGGTAAATGAGCGGCTGTAACCCAGTGCCTCAATATCCCGCCGCAGTATGCGCACGCAGGCGGAGTGGAAGGTCATGGCCCACACATCGTTCGCGGCCTCGCCCAGTTTTGCCATAAGGCGGGACTTCAGCTCACTTGCGGCCTTGTTGGTGAAGGTAATGGCTATCAGCCGCCAAGGAGCCGGGGCGTCAACACAGCAAAGCTGCTCAATGGCGGCGGGGTCGGCCTTTTCACGACCGGCGAGGACATCTTCAAGATACAGTACATCGTCTTCAATCACCCAATCGGGGACAAAATCACTGTCGGAACCTTTGCCATAGCGCAGGATGTTGTAAATGCGGTCGATAAGCACGGTGGTTTTGCCGCTGCCCGCGCCGGCCAAAACAAGGAGAGGACCCTCGGTTGCAAGAACGGCCTTCTGCTGCATATCGTTAAGGCGCTCAAAATCACGGGCGATGATGGCCCGCCGCGCCTGTATAAATCTTTTCTT
>JAZUPH010000082.1:0-11898 GCA_045605145.1 Oscillospiraceae bacterium
CCCCATCTTTGCCAAGTACGGCAAGTATAACATCGCTTCCTCCGCGCCCTTCAAGCGCATCGGCTATGTCGAGGCCATGAAAAAGTACGGCTCTGAGAAGCCCGACCTGCGTATCGACCTGACCGTCACCGACGTGACCGAGTTGGTAAAGGGCAGTGAGTTTGCCCCCTTCAACAGCCAGTGCGTCAAGGCCGTGCCCGTTTCCGGCTGTGCCATGACCCGCAAGCAGATTGACAAGCTGTGCGCCGATATCGAAGTTCAGGCCGGCAACAAGCCCTACTGGCTGCGCATTGACGAAAACGGCGCCCTCGTCGGCGGCGTTGCCAAGTTCTTTGCCGGCAAAGAGGATGCCCTCAAGGCCGCCCTCAATGCCGAAAACGGCACCCTGGTCCTCTTCACTGCCGGCGCGAAGCTGGCCGCCCAGAAGGCCGCAGGTGTCTGCATTCGCATGGCGGGCGCCGCCGTACCCGGTCACATGGATGAAGAGCGCTATGAGTTCTGCTGGATCGTGGACTTCCCAATGTTTGAAATGGGCGAGGAGAGCGGCGAGCTTGAGTTCTGCCACAACCCCTTCTCCATGCCCTCCGGCGGTCTTGAGACCCTGCTGAAGGCGGAGCGCGGAGAGATCGATCCTCTCACCATTACCGCCGACCAGTACGACTTGGTCTGCAACGGTGTTGAGCTTTCCTCCGGCGCTGTGCGTAACCATGACCCCGACATCATGATCAAGGCCTTTGAGATGGTCCGCCTTGGCGAAGAGGATGTTAAGGCCAAGTTCCCCGCCATGTACAACGCCTTCTGCTACGGCGCGCCTCCCCATGCGGGCATCGCCCCGGGCGTCGACCGCATGGTCATGCTCCTGGCAGGCGAACACTCCATTCGTGAGGTCATTCCCTTCCCCATGAACAAGAACGCCCAGGACATCATGATGGGCGCCCCCTCCGCAGTCACCCAGAAGCAGCTGGACGAGCTGCACATCAAGTGCGACATCTGAAGCACTCAATACAATAGCGAAGCCGCAGAGTGATTAACGCTCTGCGGCTTTTTTGCGCTTGCTCTTGCGCCCCCCCCAAGCCTTCCCCCGGGGGCGCCGCAAAGAGAACGGATTGCCACGTCGCTTCGCTCCTCGCAATGACAGCCAAATTTGTGGTGTATATATTCTATTTGCCATTTACCAACTTGCTTGTCATTGCGAAGCCAGCGCCGCAGCGTTGGCTGTGGCAATCCGCGCCATCCCCAAAAACGTCTCCCTCTTGTGGGGAAGCAGCAATATCAATCCCCCCACAGCAAATATGGGGCGGGTGTTAGAGACGGCACCCGCCTTTTTGTTATTGTTGTTAAGACGAAAAAAGAACATCAGGAAAGGGGAGAAGGGAAGATGGAGCTGATTATCGACCAGCCGAATGAGAAGCAAAAGCTGTTTTTGCAGGATGAGCACAAGTTCGTGGCCTTCGGCGGCGCCAGAGGCGGCGGCAAAAGCTGGGCCGTGCGCACAAAGGCCAAGCTGATGTGCCTTAAGTACCCGGGATTAAAGTGCCTCATCGTGCGAAACACCTTTCCCGAGCTGCGCAATAACCACATCGTGCCGCTCATTGAAGAGCTGTACCGCATCGCCGCCTACAACAAGCAGGAGAAAGTGTTCACCTTCCGAAACGGCAGCACCATCGCCTTCGGCTACTGCGACAACGACGCCGACCTTGGCCAGTATCAGGGCGCGGAGTATGACGTGATCTTCCTCGACGAGGCGGGTCTTTTGAAAGAGGAGTGGATAAAGAAGATCATCATCTGCTGCCGCGGGGCAAACGAGCTGCCCAAGCGGGTGTATTTCACCCTGAACCCCGGCGGGCCCAGCCACGGCTATTTCAAGCGCCTTTTCATTGACCGGAAATTTCAGGACGGCGAGGATCCGGAGGAATACTCCTTCCACCAGTCGCTGGTTACGGACAACAAGGTGCTCATGCAGATGCAGCCGGATTATATCAAGCAGCTTCAGGCCCTGCCACCAAAGCTGCGCCGCGCATGGCTTGAGGGCAGCTGGGACGTGTTCGAGGGCATATTCTTCGAGGATTTTGTCATCGACCCGCCCCTGCAGACGGCGCAGGACGAGGGGGTCACCGCGGATGAACTGCGTTATCAGCGCCGCTGGTGCCATGTTATCGAGCCCTTTGAGCCGCCCGCCGGCTGGAACATCCTGCGCTCCTACGACTTCGGCTACGGCAAGCCCTTCTCCTGCGCCTGGTGGGCGGTGGATTATGACGGCGTGCTCTACCGCATTCTTGAGCTTTACGGCTGCACCAATGTGCCAAACGAGGGGGTCAAGTGGACGCCCGACCGGCAGGCGGAGGAGATAGCAAAGATCGAACACAGCCACCCATGGCTGCGGGGGAAGAGGATCACCGGAGTTGCCGACCCGGCAATATGGGACGCCTCCCGCGGGGAGAGCATCGCCGAGACGATGATGCGCCACGGGATATATTTTACCCCCGGCGACAATAACCGAATCGCCGGCTGGATGCAGCTTCACTACCGGCTGCAGTTCGATGAAAACGGCGTGGCCCGGATGTATGTCTTCCGCAACTGCCATGCCTTCATCCGCACAATACCCCTTATGATGTATGACAGAAGCAAGGTTGAAGACCTTGACACCGCCCTTGAGGATCACTGTGCTGACGAGGCGCGCTACCTGTGCATGTCGCGCCCCGTCAAACCTCATCGGCAGGTGGAGGTCAAACAGCTTTTGATAGATCCGCTGAACCAATATCAAAAAGTAAAACGATACGGAAGATAGGAGGAAATTAATGGACGAAATTGTAATGGCTGCCGCGCCGGTCATTGACAGCGAGAGACTGATGGACTTCACCCGCACGCTGCAGAAATACAAGGCGGCAAAGGCCCGTCTTGAGTCGCGCATCGTCGCCTCGGAAGAGTGGTGGAAGCTGCGCAATGACCGCCAGACGGCCCGGGACGGCTTCATCCACCCGGAGGCGGAGGACTTTCACAGTGTTTCCGGCTGGCTGCATAACGTGATCGTGTCCAAACACGCGGACGCGATGGACGCCTACCCGGATCCCACCATACTGCCCCGTGAGCAGGGTGACAAGGCCGAGGCGCAGATGCTCTCGAGCATTATTCCCGCGGTTATCGAGCAGAACCGCTTTGAGAGCACCTACTCCGATGTCATGTGGCAGAAGCTGAAAACCGGCACCGGCGTATACAAGGTCATGTGGGACACGGCGAAGCTCAACGGACTTGGCGACATCGCCATTGAGCGGGTGGACCTTCTCAATCTGTTCTGGACGCCGGGAGTTACCGACATTCAGAACGCGAAAATGGTGTTCCACACCGCCCTTATGGATAAGGACGAGGTGGAGCAGCAGTACCCCCAGACCCGCGGGAAGCTCAACAGCAACGGCTTTGTCAGTACAAAGTTTCTCTACGATGACACGGTGGACACCTCTGACAAGGTCACTGTGATCGAGGTATATTACAAAAAGCCCGTCGGCGGCAAAAGGTTGCTGCACTACTGCAAGTATGTGGGGGATGTGCTGCTCTACGCCACGGAAAATGAGGTGCTGCCCCCCACAGTGGAGGTCGTCGGCCCCGACGGACTGGTTGACCAGCTGCCACTGGGACGCGCCATGAGCGAGACCGGCCTTTACGACCACGGCCAGTACCCCTTCGTGTTCGACACGCTCTTTCCCGTTGAGGGCTCACCCTGCGGCTACGGCTTTGTTGATCTGTGCCGCAATCCCCAGATGGAGATCGACCTGCTGAAAACGGCCTTCGTGAAAAATGCCCTTGTGGGTGCGGTGCCCCGCTATTTCTCCCGCGCGGACGGCGGCGTGAACGAGGATGAGTTCCTTGACCTCAACCGCGCCCTTGTGCATGTGGACGGCAACCTGGGGGAGGATTCCCTGCGCCTTGTGGAGCACAAATCCCTCGACGGCGTGTATGTACAGTGCCTGAACAACACGATACAGGAGCTGCGCGAGACCAGCGGCAACACCGACTCCGCCACGGGCATCACCTCCGGCGGCGTTACCGCGGCCTCAGCCATCGCCGCCCTGCAGGAGGCCAGTGGAAAGGGCAGCCGCGATGCCACCCAGGCATCCTACCGCGCCTATGCCCGGGTCATCACCCTGTGCATCGAGCTGATGCGCCAGTTTTACGACCTGCCCCGCCATTTCCGCATCCTTGGCGAGTACGGCGCGGATAAATTTGTCAGCTATTCCAACCGGAACCTCAAGCTCCAGACCCTTGACGGCGGAAGCTACCGCCTGCCGGAGTTTGACATTAAAGTCTCCGCACAGAAGCGCAGCGCCTACACAAAAATGGCGCAGAACGAGCTGGCGGTGCAGTTTTTCAAGCTGGGCTTCTTCAATCCCCAGATGTCCGATCAGGCGCTGATGTGCCTTGGCATGATGGACTTTGACGGCAAGGACGAGCTGCAGCAGAAAATATCCCAAAACGGCATCATGTACGAAAGGCTGCTCCAGTATCAGCAGATGGCGCTCATGCTGGCTCAGCAGTACCGCCCCGAGCTGGTGCAGGGCCTTGCCCAAAACATCACCCACGGTCTGGGCATCCCACTGCCTGCGGGCGGCGGGGATATGTCCGCGTATAAGGCGGCGGCCTCCGGCATCGCCAACAGCGGTGAGCGCGCCCAGGTACTGGGCAGCCGCGCCCGTGTGCGTGAAGCGGCACAGCCCGACGGCGGTCGCGTCCTGGCTTCGGGGGATTGAGTGATGGTTGACATCGTGTATGAGCGGAAGAAGTACCGCGTCACCGCTGTCGGTCATGCGGGCGCGGGCGAGCATGGCAGCGACCCCGTCTGCGCGGCGGTGTCCGCGCTTATCTACACACTCGCCGCCTATGCCAGACAGCTTGGCACCGCGGCTACGCGCCTTGAGCCGGGCAACGCCTTTGTTGCCCTTGCGCCCCGCCGCCGCTGCCGCCCGGTGGCAGAGCTGGTGTTCGATGTGCTTTGCGGCGGCCTGTCCCTCATCGCCCAGAAGTATCCCGACAATGTGCGCTACCGTGTGGAAGAGTGATGGGATGGAAAAAATAAACCGAAACAGAAGGAGAGATCAATTTGGCATCGGTATATGAACCCTGGAAGAAAAAAGACCTGTACGCCGTGACCCCGACGGAGGACGGCCAGAACCATGCCCCCAAATCTGTGGAGACGGTACCGGTCAGCCTGCCGGTGAGTACCGCACCGACCGTGGATACCGGCGCCCCCACATATGGAAGCGGGGGCGGCGGCTCCGGCAGGGGGCAGAGCATACTGCCCGACAGCGCCACAAGCCTGCCGGTGTACAGCAATACCTACATCAACCCCGCGGAGAACGGGGCCTATATGCAGGCGATGGAGGCACTGCGTGCGGCAGAATCCCAGCTGCCCACCTACAACAACAGCTACGCTGCCGATATAGACGCCCTCTACGCCCAAATAACGGGGCGTGAGCCGTTCAGCTATGACCTGAACAGTGATCCGCTGTATAAACAGTACCGTCAGCAGTATCTGCTCGGCGGGCGTCAGGCGATGATGGATATCATGGGGCAGGCCTCGGCGCTGACCGGCGGCTACGGCTCCACCTATTCACAGTCGGTGGGACAGCAGCAGTATAACGCCTACCTGCAGCAGCTTAACAATGTCGTGCCCACCCTGTATGAAAACGCCTACAACCGCTGGCAGGATGAGGGGGCGGAGCTGTATAACCGCTACAGCCTCACTCAGTCCATGGCCAATGACGAGTATAACAAGTACCGCGACAGCCTGTCCGACTATTGGCAGAGGGTGAGCTATGCCCAGTCTAACGCCGACGCGGCCTATAACAAGGCACTCAACGATCGCAATTGGCAGTATCAGCTTAATCGCGACGCCCTGAGCGATCAGCAGGCGGCAAGGGATAACCTGCTTGAGTCCATGGGCATCGGCTACACCCCTACCGCCGCTGATGCCGCCGCCGCCGGCATGAGCACGGGCGAGATGAACGCCTGGCTGAGCTATATCGCGGGGCAGAACCAGCCGAAGTACAGCGGAGGCGGGGGCGGAGTTTGGTCTGACCAAGCAGAAAAAGTTAGCAATGCAATGCAGGAACTATTTGATACTAACGATTATGTTAACCCGGCGTTGAAAGCTGACGGTGCAAGCGGAGCTTTTATCGGCCCTGCAATGACAGCGGCTGATATAAGGGAATCGGCGGTAACGATGTGTGAAACGTACGGTGTGCCCCAAAGCGAGCGGGACGACCTTGTAAATGCTATTGTTGAAGAGTGGTATGATTTGCAGAAGGGCGCCAAAGGATGAGTATTAAGGAGAAATATAACGAAGTCGTTAATAAAAGATATACATCTCCATCCTTTAGTGCAGGAAGCGGCATTAAAGGGAAATATCTCAATATCCAAAAGAATAAAAATCGCGGTAATGATTTCTTGTCAATGCATGAAAATGATAACGAAACTGGGCGCAGGGTAGACGAGCTGCGTATGCATCGCGAGAACGAAACTCAAGTTGAATATGATGATGTGCAGCAGTTCTTTGAGTATACCGATGCATTGGTGGACAGATATAATACGGATATTGGCAAGAGGAAAAGTGCAGATCAGATTTCGGCGACCACAAACACCATCAATAGGTATTACTCTCAGCTTGAAGGAGTGCGTGAATACTATAAAGCCAATGCGTCCTCGTATGAAAATTATGACGAGATAGTAGCGCAGTTGGACAGCATAGATAGGCTGTATCAGGATATGCTGTCCGGCACACAGTCATCTGGGGAGTATTACGCCACTTTTGACAGCGCGGATGAGTATAACTTGTCGAACAAATATTACGGCATGAGCAGCAGCGAGATACAGGCAGAGCTTGACCGGCTGACATCAGAGGGCGCGATATACACCACCCGCGCGGCGACGGATGACGAGATCGCCATTGAGGCGGCGCGGCTGGATGCGGAGGCGGAAAACACACTCCGGTATTATCGTGATGCATATGAGATGTGGCGGTCTGGTGCAGATGGCTACGATCAGGGTGTGGTCGATGAATACCGCGACGCCGCCAGAAGAGCGGATGCCCAGCGCGCTGCCTTTTATTCCGGCTTGCAAGCCACCGGCGGCTGGGAAGTTACCGAGATTACCGGCAACATGTATCAGGACGAAATAGACTGGCTGACGGGGTATAAAGGCGAAGTATCGTTACAAGAGACTACGCGCGCAGCAACAGAAGCAGCGCAGCAGGAAATGGAAACAGCCGAAGTGGCAGCAATCGCGTTGGAAAGCGTAGGTCTGTACAAGGGGGAAAGACTGTCAGAGGAAGAAATAGCTCAAATGGATGCGGATTTGTTGCGTGTAATGAATAATGCCCGTTTACTATACGAGACAGCCTATAGCAGTACAACAACAAGCAGTTCACAGGTTGTGCGCTATAAACGCGAGCTGGAGACTGCGGAGGCAAATTATAACAACTTTATTGCTGCCCTACCGTACATAGTGTTGTCATCGCTGCATCAGAAGGAGAATGATTACATAAATGATATCGGTTCAGCTCGAGCGGATCAGAACAGTAAAACAACCATATTCCCCCTGCCGTGGCAGAGCAGTAATGATGTGAGTCTGTTTAAACAAGGTGGGCTTCAAGACTGGCGTCAGTACACCTTTATGACAGAAGCAGAGCGCGCGGAGTATAACCGTTTGTGGAATGAAGAGGGGGAATATGTTGCGTCTGCCTATCTTGAATCACTGACCGATAACGCCCTTAATGCCCGATATGGATATGACATAGCTCAAGGCAACAGTGGTGCGGCAAAAGTGGGTGCTCAGATAATGTATGGCTTTAAGGATGCTGTTGGTAACATTACTAAACTATGGTCGGACAAGCCACACGAACCCGCCGCATGGGAGTACGCGTCTGAGTATATGATGGATGGTGAAGACAGCTGGATTAATTGGCTGCTGCAAAAGGCCGCCCATTGGGCTGGTGGAGAGGCGCCTTCTTGGCTGTTGAAGCGTTATGCAAAATGGTTTACAGGCAATAACGGTGTTGCCCAATTGCTGGGAGATTTACTTGGAGGTATTATATCGATCGGTGAGGCTTATGAAAAAGCAAAAGAGCGAGGATATACCGGAACCGAAGCACAGTTTTACGGGATAGTTGAGGGCATAGGCAAATCAATGATAGAAGATCAAATTGGACTAGGGTAAAAGACAAATACAGCAGCAATCTGCAAGATTGCTGCTGTATTATATGCGATCACTTTAATCGGGTAAAATGTTGTATAAGAGCTAATGTGTTCGATTGGTTTATTAAAACGTCTTTATGCGCTGTTGTAATCATTTCTATATCAGGGTTATCAAAGGGTTCCAATAACTCAAGGTAAACACTTGCTGCGCGCATGTAGAGCTGCCAGGTACATTTGTCTGGATCGTGCCCGCAAAACCTTAGTATCTCAATTATAATTTCACTCATTTGGCTTTTGCCATTGGGAAAAGCGGACTTTACTTTGTCGTTGTTGGTATTTACAAGAGAGTTGTATGCCCAATCGAGCTTTTCTGCATGAGTTTGAGAAGTATAAGTGTAGGGCTGGGATGAAAGTTGGGGATTCTTATTGGCCATATCTTGAGGATCGTCATTTGGTAAAGTAAACAAATGGAGCAGTTGTCTTAATGGTCCACTGACAAGAGAACTAAAAAATGAAATGTACGGATTATGTCCTTTTCGTTTGGCAATATAAAAAGGAATAAGAGAAATTAAAGACCAGAATAGCAGCGCAGCAATAACTTCCCACGGTGATGCATCCATAAATAAATAATCAACAGGGCGATTATTCATTGCGTCTCACATCCTCTCGTCACGCGTATGGCAGAGTTGCCCCTTTAATGCTGTAGTTATTATTGTAAATGTATACACATTGTTTGCGTTCAAGTATATCACTGTAGCACAGATGCTGTCAACGGCGGTGCGGCGGCGGACACCACACTGGCGGCAAAGGATCGTGGTCTGAGCGACGATCAGGCGCTTATTTTGGGTACAGTAGCGGGTGCGGTGGAGGCCGTGACGGAGAGATTCAGCATCGAAGCACTTCTTGACCCAGACCTGATGGCCGATGGTTTTCTTAAATATGTATGGAAGAACATGGTTACAGAGGGCAGCGAAGAAGGCGCATCGAACCAAGTCGGAGGCCAAGCGGTCTTAGGAAGACAATGTCATAAATCAACTCCTTGGCTCACAGAACGACATGGCTACGATCCGACTTGAGATTCAGCATCGAAGCACTTCTTGACCCAGACCTGATGGCCGATGGTTTTCTTAAATATGTATGGAAGAACATGGTTACAGAGGGCAGCGAAGAAATATCGGACGCGGGCTGACCGCACAGCAGCCGGGGCTGTAACTGCGGTAAAAAGAAAAAATGCGACCGGGGCGGGTGTTAGAGATAACACCCCCCTTTTTGTTATGCTGTCAGTACCGGGGGAAGGAGGAATGCATGGACGTACTGTTCGAATTTCTGGGTGAGCATTGGAAGACGGTCGGGCTGATAGCGGCTGTCTTTATTGACATATCACCCATAAAAATCAGCCCCATAAAGGCGCTGTTTCGCTTTTTGGGGCGTATGCTCAACGCCGATGTGGTAAAAGAGCTGAAGGCGCTGAAAACCGCCCAGCAGCGGCAGCAGGAGGCCATTGACGCCAACGAGATGGATCGCATCCGCTGGGAGATTCTGGAGTTTGCCAACTCCTGCAGACATGGCCGCCTTCACACCAAGGACGAGTTTCAGCATATCATAGCACAGCGGGATAAGTATGAGGGTCTGTGCCAAAGGCACAGCGTGACAAACGGCGTGTTTGATGCCGAGTATGAATACATTCTGCGCATAAACCGCCGCTGTCAGGACGAAAACACATATCTGTAAACAAAAAGCCGCCCTACAGCGGCGGCAAACAAAAGAAAGGAGAACTGCATGACCAAAGAAACAGCCCTGCGCTGGGCGAAAGCCGCAGCCATCAGAGCTATACGAACCGTGGCCCAGACAGCCGTGGGCATGCTCACCGGCGAGGTTATGGGCATTATGCAGGCCGACTGGATGGCGGTGCTTTCCGTGTCGGCAATGGCTGGCATCGTTTCGCTGCTGACCAGCGTGGCGGGCCTGCCCGAAGTTAAGGAGGAGTGATCCATGACGGCAGTTGAGCGGGTAATCGCCCGCGCACTGGGAGAGGTGGGGTACGAGGAAAAGGCGGATGCCGCCGGGCTTGACGATGCCGCCGCCAATGCCGGCAGCGGCAACTACACCAAGTACGCCCGCGACCTTGACGCACTGGGCGTCTACAACGGCGGCAAGCAGGGCTACGAATGGTGCGATGTGTTTGCCGACTGGTGTTATATCATGGAGTTCGGCAAGGACCTTGGCCTGCGCCTGATCTGCCAGCCGGAGCGGTCCTACGGCGCGGGCGTCAATTCGTCCGCCCGCTATTACCGCCAGGCGGGGCGGCTTGACGATCAGCCCCGGACGGGCGACCAGATATACTTCATCGACAGCAGCGACGGGCTCTACTATCACACGGGCATTGTGGTCGATGTGGATGACGCGGCGATTACCACCGTTGAGGGCAACGCGTCGGATACGGTTGCCCGCCGCCGCTACGCCCACACCGATCCGCGCATCGGGGCCTTCGGACACCCCAGGTGGGAGCTGGTTGAAGATGCCCCCACCATCGCGCCCCAAACACCCATAGAGGACGAGGGCGCACCTATTGCCGTGGGGGACACCGTGCGCCTGAAGGAGGATGCGGTGGTTTACGGCAGCGAGCGGCGCTTTTCCCCGTGGGTGTACAATACCGATCTGTATGTGCGCAGCGTCAGCGGCGACCGGGTGACGGTATCCACACTTAAAGAGGGCGCGGTCACCGGACGCGTCCATGCAAAGTATCTTAGGCGTCTTTCTGCTGCCGCTGTGCCTAACGATGTGATCCGCGTGGGTGACACCGTGCGCCTTAAAGAGGGGGCGAAGGTCTATGGCAAAGACTACGGCTTTTCTCCGTGGGTATACAGTGCCGACCTGTATGTGCGCAGCATCAGCGGCGACCGGGCGGTGGTGTCCCCCATACCCAGAGGTGCCGTGACCGGCAGCGTGGATGTGAGGTATCTCTATAAGGTGTAAGCGCGTTGGTGATCTACCCGCAAATGCAACACAGGCCGCCCAATTTGGGTGGCCTGTAACTTTTTAGATTATGATTGTACGAGGGTCAAACCCGGGTGCAACAAATTGTTGCTTGACTTTTTCGCGTCCTTATTGCTATCCTGAAACTGTCATGAGAACAATGAAAGGAGCGGGAAGCATGGCAAAGGTGAGTGAAAATTTACGCCGCTTCCGGCAGGACAGCGGTTTAACCCAGGAGCAGGTCGCGCAAAAGCTGTATGTGACGCGGCAGACTGTTTCCGGCTATGAGTCAGGCCGGACCCAGCCGGATATTGAAACTTTGCAAAAACTGGCGGATATCTACGGTGTAGAGCTGACGGAAGTAATATACGGTGAGAAACGCGGCGAGAAAATATACGCGGCACTGAAAATCACCGCAGTGATTCTGTTGGCTGTGTTGCTGCTTTTGCTGCTTATTCAGGCGGTTATGTTATGGGTAATTAACCGTTATTACGCGTTGGAACCGGGAACGCTAACTGACACGGAATTGCAGATATTTGAGCTTAGACGAAAAGTGCTGTCGGCACGCAGTATAATGGATGTTGTTATTCGTAATATGTATCCATTGGGATGGACGGCGCTGTTTGTGCTGACTCTGATCCTGAAAAAGCCTGTCCGTATGAAGGATAAGCTGTTCTACACTTTTGTGCTTGTATTCGGCTCTGCCTTGGCGGTGTTTCCGTGGATGTGGACTGATCCA
>JAZUPH010000083.1:0-34747 GCA_045605145.1 Oscillospiraceae bacterium
GGGCCAGTAGTGGATGGCCAGATATAAAAGGAAGATGCTCAGCGCGATCTTCCAGCAGCTTTTCAGGGAAAGGTTCATGCCCCAAGCTCCTCTCAAATTTCAAAAAGTAGATGTATTATAGCCTATTTTTGCCCCTTTGGCAACGGATCGCGTGGGAATTATACCCCCTTTCCGCTGCGAAAGTGTGAAGGAAGTGTAACATTTTTCCGTGCGGTAGACAACAGATAAGCATTTTGGTATACTGTTGATAGGTGATGGTTATGCAAACAAAGAAAGTACAGGACATAACAGCCGACGAGAGAAAGCTCTTGTCCCATCTGAAAAAGCATCCCGGCGTTTTCCTCGGAGAAGTTTCCTTGCAAAATTTTTGGCACATGACCGGCGGATATGATATGGCAATGTGGACTGTGGGAGAACAGGAAAGCCATCGGATCCTGCCGGAGGGACTGAACGAGTTTACGGCGGCGTATTACGGCGTCCTCGTGGGGAGTCAAAGCTGCTTTTCCTTAATTCTGCAGCGGGAACCGGATGACGGCACCGCTTTGGCAGTATTCTTTGAAATACTGAATCGATATTTGAAATCGCTTGGCTACGAGCCGATTCCGTAAAAAACAAGCATGAAGCAGTATGCTTCATGCTTGTTTTTATGTGGCCTTATGCCAAAAATCCCTTGAGGATGGTGTCCTCGGCCTCTTCGGCGGTGAGACCCAGCGTCTCCAGCTTCAGCAGCTGGTCGCCGGCGATCTTGCCGATGGCGGCCTCGTGGATAAGCTGTGCCTCGGTGGAATTTGCGGTCAGCGCCGGGACGGCAACTATCTTTGCGTTGCCCATGATGATGGAGTCGCACTGGACATGGCCGAAGCACTTGTTGTTGCCGATCACATTGGGGCGGAAGTCCTGCACAGAATCATCCTGCGCAACTGAGCGGCTGATAACCCGACCCTTGGAATCTTCACCGTCAAGATAGATGTCAACTATAGAGTCAGCGCGCTGGTGACCGTGGGTCAAAAGACGCTCGGTCATCACAACCTCGGCACCGGGGCCGCATACGACCTTGGTCTTGCGGTCGGTGGAGTCGATACCGGCGATCTGGCTGGTGTCCATTTGGAGAACAGCATTCTCCTCAAGATAAGCCTCGGTCACGGGGTTCATCACGTTTTTGCCGTTGCCGTCGCCCTCGCCGTAATGCTTTTCAACATACTTCACGCGGGCGTTTTTGCCGATATAGAAGCAGTGGATGCCCTCATGCTTTGACTCGCCTACGCCGCAGTTGTGAATGCCGCAGCCGGCAATGATGGTTACATCGGCGTCTTCACCGATGTGGAAGTCGTTGTAAACAGATTCCTGAAGACCGGATTCGGTGATGATAACGGGAATTTCGCAGACCTCGTTTTTGCAGCCTGCGGCGATGTAAACATCGATGCCTTGCTTGTCGGTCTTGGGCTCGATTTTTATGTTCTCAGAGCTTGCACGACCTGTGCAGGCGGAGTCTTTGCGGATGTTGTAGGCACCCTTGGGGGTGTCCTTAATGCCGGCGATTATCTCAAGCATCGCCTTATCGACAGCGTTCAAAATATCGCTCATATTTTAACCCTCCTGGGAGACAGCCGGGCAGCTGAGAGTGTCGGCCATGATGATGGGGAAAACCTCCTCCTGCGTGCCGTGGTGCAGGATCTGGCCGCCGGAGACGACAATTATTTCGTCCGCCATTTTGATTATACGCTCCTGATGGGAGATGATGATCATCGTCGCGCCGGATGTGGAATGGATCTGGCGGAATGTTTCGGTCAGACGGGTGAAGCTCCACAGGTCGATGCCGGCCTCAGGCTCATCAAAAATCATCATTGAGCTGTTGCGGGCGAGAATGGTGGCGATCTCAATACGCTTGACCTCACCGCCGGAAAGGCTGGTGTCAACCTCGCGATTAAGATAATCGTTGGCGCACAGCCCCACCTGAGTAAGCAGGTTGCAGGCCTGGGCCTTGGGCAGTATCTTCATACCGGATGCAATGCTCAGCAGGTCGCGCACGCGGATGCCCTTATATCTGGGCGGCTGCTGGAAGCCGTAGCTGATGCCAAGCTTTGCGCGCTCTGTTATGCCCAGCCCTGTAATGTCCTGACCGTTATAGATGATAGAGCCGGAAGTGGGTGTGACAAGACCCATAATGATCTTTGCCAGCGTGGTCTTACCGCCGCCGTTGGGGCCGGTGAATACCACCAGTCTGCCGTTAGGTATGGTAAGAGAAATGTTGTCGATTATTTTCTGCTCCGCGCCGTTTTCGTTGACGGAAAAGCAGATGTTCTTCAGTTCAAGCAAGATTATACCTCCTCATGCGCTGTAAGGCACATGTCATGTGAATAAGTCTGTATGGCTATTGTGCACAGAAATCTTACGCGGTAAGCCACGGCCTTCCCGCCGGGATTTGACACAATACGCCTCAATAATTAAACCATTAAAATCGCCGATTTTCAAGAGGCAATTTTCCGCCCCGCTTATGCAACAATGTTCTGGAAAGCGCAGCGCCGCTGTGGTATTATAATGCAGTAAGCAAATCTGTATTTTGCGAGGTATTCATGCAGTATTATTTTGCACCCATGGAGGGAATAACCGGCTACCCTTACCGCCGCGTGTGGCACAGGATTTACGGCGACGCGGACAAGGTGTTTATGCCCTTTCTCTCTCCCACACAGAACGGCCGTTTCGGCGCCAATACGGTAAAAGAGCTTCGGGATGAGCGGCTGTCGGGCATTCCTGCCATACCCCAGATCATCGCCAACAATGCCGACAACTTCATCTGGGCGGCCCGGGACCTTTGTGACATCGGCTATGATGAGATAAACCTGAATCTGGGCTGTCCCTCGGCTACCGTGGTCTCAAAGCACAAGGGGGCCGGCTTTCTTAGTGTGCCTGATGACCTTGATGCCTTTCTGGATGCGGTGTACTCTGCCCTGCCGGAGCTGAAAATATCCATAAAGACCCGCCTGGGCATGGCTGATGATGCTGAGTTTGTGCATCTTCTTGAGATATATAACAAATACCCGGTGCATGAGCTTATTATCCACGCCCGGGTGCGCAGTGACTTCTACAAGGGCGCGGTGCGTATGGACGCCTTCGACAATGCCGTCAAATACAGCGCGGCGCCCCTGTGCTATAACGGCGACATTTTCACCGCCGATGACGCATCACGCTTTGCCGCGTCATATCCCGCTGTACAGCGCGTTATGATGGGCCGCGGGCTTCTGGCAGACCCGGGTCTTATCCGCGGCATAAGGACCGGGGAATACACCGACCGTGAGGCTCTGCGCCTATTCCATGATGAGCTGTGTGACGAGTTTCGCGCCTCATTCAGCGGCGACGTGCCCGTACTGCACAAAATGAAGGAGATCTGGTTCTACATGGGGCGTATGTTCGTTGACGATGGGAAGTATATCAAGGCCATCAACAAGGCGCGGAGCATGACTGATTATAAAAATGCCGTCAGCGCCCTATTCTCCTCGGCACCCATGGCGGCGGCGCAAAGCGTTTCCTTCTGAGCGTGTGCATCCATAAAACCGAAATGGGCAAATCTCACCCCGCTGACTGCATATAGTCAACGGGGTGATGTTATGAGAAAAGGCGACTACGCCGCCCATTGGCGGCAAAATTGGGGAGTCTTACCCGAGCTTCCGCTGTCCTTTGCCGCGGTTGCGTGCCTGTGCCTTCTGACCCTGCCGGGCTGGCAGCTTGCGGCGCTGTTTATCTGCGTTCTGGTGCATGAGGCGGGGCATCTGATTGCGGCGCGGCTTCTTGGGGCGGGGGATATACGGCTGCGTCCCGGTGTGTTCGGCTTTGAAATCAGCTATGCACCCCTGACGCTAAGCCCCTGGCGCAAGTGCGTCACGGCCCTTGCAGGCCCATTTGCGGGTGCGGTACTGTGGCATGCGCTGCGCACTGCGCCATGGGCAATGGCATCGGGTGCGGCGCGGCTTAGTCTTGTGCTGAGCCTTGTAAATCTGCTGCCGCTGAGTCTTCTGGATGGCGGCGCGCTGTGCCACGGTGCGCTCTGCTGCGTAGTAGACAGTGTCATGGCGGACAGGATATGCTTCTGCCTTGATATTGCGGTTTTGTCCCTTATCTTGGCTGGGGCACTGTATACTTTCCTGTCCGGCGGGGGATGGGCGGGCACGATTATTGCGCTGTGTCTTGTGATTTCGTATTGCGGAAAACGATAAATTGCGTTATAATATCTTGGGTTTAAATTTTTGTGAGCCCGATAATTTACTTGGAGATGTTTTATGGATCCAAAGCTGGAAAGAATACTGCCGCAGGTGGAGAAACCCGCGCGCTATGTGGGCGGGGAGTTTAACCAGACCGTTAAGGACAGGTCTGCGGTTGATACAAGGGTGGCATTCTGCTTCCCCGATACTTACGAGATCGGTATGTCCAATCTGGGCATGCGCATACTGTACGAAGTGCTCAACGATATGGACGGCGTCTGGTGTGAGCGCGTGTTTGAGCCATGGGGCGACATGGCGCAGAAGATGCGCGAAAATGATATCCCTCTCTACGCCCTTGAGAGCGGGGACCCCGTCAGTGATTTTGACATCATTGCCTTCTCCTTCGGATATGAGATGGCGTATACCGGCATGCTGGACATGCTTGACATGGCGGGCATTCCCCTGCGTTCTTGTGAGCGCAAGGGGCTTCAGGGCCTTGTTATCGCCGGCGGCACCTGCGCCTACAATCCTGAGCCCATTGCAGATTTTGTCGATCTGTTCTCCATCGGTGAGGGCGAGGATATGCTCCGCGAGATAACCGAGCTTTACCGCCACTGCCGTGATGAGGGCGCTGATAAAGCTGAGTTTTTGCGCCGCGCCTGCAAAATCCCCGGCGTGTATGTGCCCTCTCTTTACGATGTTAAGCTGGATGAGAACGGCAATTTCGCCGGTCTCATCGCCAAAGACGGTGCGCCCGAAACCGTTACAAAGCGCATTTATGAAAACTTCGGCAGCACCTACTACCCCAGGAAGAACATTGTCCCCTCCACCGAGATCGTGCATGACCGCGTAGTGCTTGAGCTGTTCCGCGGCTGTATCCGCGGCTGCCGCTTCTGCCAGGCGGGCTATGTGTACCGCCCTGTGCGCTCCCGCCCTGCAAAAATGCTCATTGATGAGGGTATCAAGGCCCTTGAGGACACCGGCTACAGCGAGATAACGCTCTCGTCCCTGTCCTCCAGCGATTACCGCGGCCTGGGGCAGCTCTGCGACGGCCTGCTTGATTACTGTGAGCCACATAATGTCAGCCTGTCCCTGCCGTCACTGAGGGCGGACAACTTCTCCATCGAGCTTATGAGCAAGGTGCAGAAGGTGCGTAAAAGCGGCCTTACCTTCGCGCCTGAGGCGGGTACACAGCGCCTGAGGGATGTTATCAATAAGAACGTCACGGAAGAGGATGTGCTCAACACCGCCAAAATTGCCTTTGAGGGCGGCTGGAACACGGTGAAGCTGTACTTCATGCTGGGCCTTCCCACCGAAACGGATGAGGATGTCATCGGCATTGCCGAGCTTGCCAACAAGGTGTTTTACACCTGGCGCCAGCACTCGCCCAACAAGGCCCGGGGTGTGCGCATCACGGTAAGCACCTCCTGCTTTATACCCAAGCCCCACACCCCCTTCCAGTGGGAGGCGCAGGTCACCGCCGAAGAGTATCTTCGCCGCGTGAATCTTCTGCGCAGCAACCTGCGCAATAAGTCCATCAGCTATGACTGGCACTCTTCCGAGACCAGCTATGTTGAATCCGTCCTTGCCCGCGGCGACCGTAAGCTGGCCGATGTTATCGAGCAGTGCTGGCGTGACGGCGCCCGTCTTGAGGCGTGGAGCGAGTATTTCTCCTACGACCGCTGGATGCAGGCCTTTGAAAAATGCGGCGTTGACCCGGACTTCTACTCCGTCAGGGAGTACGCTGTGGATGAGCCGCTGCCATGGGATCACATCTCCTGCGGCGTGGACAAGAGCTACCTTGTCATGCACAGAGAGGCCTCCAGAAGGGCGGAGGTGACGCCCGACTGCCGCGCAGCCTGCACCGCCTGCGGTGCGGATGCGCTCTACACGGGAGGGTACTGCGATGACTGATTATCGTCTTATGTTCAAAAAAGAGGGCAGGGCTGTTTACATTTCCCACCTTGACCTTATGCGCACCATGCAGCGCGCCTTTGCCCGTGCCGGGCTCAAGGTCAAGCACAGTGAGGGTTTCAACCCCCACCCGCGTATGGTTTTTGCCATGCCCCTGTCCCTTGGTGCCTCCAGCGATTGTGAGCTGGTGGATTTCACCCTTGTGGACGAGCTTGGGTGCGATGAAGTCACCGCCCGGCTTGAGGGTATGCTGCCCGAGGGAATAAGCGCAGTAAAAACATGGCATCCTGTGAGTAAGCTGCGTGATCTCGCCGTTCTTGAGGCCGAGGCTGTGCTGGAGTACGACAGTGCCGTTACAGATCAGGCGCTTGAGGCAATTAAGGCACTGTTTGCAGGCAGTGAGCTTCTTATTGAGAAAAAGACCAAAAGGGGCAGGGCACAGACGGACATTCTGCCGCTTATTAAGAGCGTCAGCTTCAAAGCCGAAGGTAACGCGGTCAAAATGCACTGCACCGTCCGCGCGCAGGAGCCTTCGCTCAATCCCGCGTTGATCGTCAAGGCGATCGAGACCCACCTGCCCGCATACGCACCCGTATTTACGCGCCTTAAAAGGCTCGCAATGTATAAAGAAGACGGAACATTGTTCATCTGAAATGGAGGAATTACAATGGCAGCTAAGATAAGAAAAATCGGTGTGCTCACCTCCGGCGGCGACGCCCCCGGCATGAACGCGGCAATCAGAGCCGTTGTGCGTACCTGCGCCTCCCTGGATATCCAGTGCATCGGCATCCGCCGCGGCTATCACGGCCTTATCGGCGGCGACATGATACCCCTGGGTACCACGGATGTCAGCGGCCTTACCGAGTCCGGCGGAACTATGCTGTACTCTGCCCGCAGTAAGGAGTTCATGACCCAGGAAGGGCAGAAGAGAGCGGCCGACAACATGAAGTTTATGGGCATTCAGGGTCTCGTCTGTATCGGCGGCGACGGCACATTCATGGGTGCCCGCGCCCTGTCCAGGTTTGGCGTCAATGTGGTCGGCATCCCTGCCACCATCGACAACGACATCGCCTGCACTTCCTATACCATCGGCTACGACACCGCCTGCAACACCGCCATTGAAATGACCGACAAGCTGCGCGACACCATGCGCTCACATGAGCGTGCCTCCGTTGTTCAGGTCATGGGCAATAAGGCCGGTCACCTCGCCCTTACAGTGGGTATTGCCGCCGGCGCAACGGGCATCCTCATTCCCGAGCATGAGATCGATTATGAAACCGATGTTGTTGACCGCATCCGTGCCGCCAAGCTCACCGGCAGAACCCATTTCACTTTCATCGTTGCCGAGGGCGCTGCCAAGGCCGATGATGTCGCGGCAGTTATTGAGCGGGAGACCGGTATTGAAGCGCGCGTGACCATCCTGGGCCATGTCCAGCGCGGCGGCGTACCCCTCATCCGTGACCGAGTCATCGCCTCCCAGATGGGCTACCACGCGGTGCAGCTTCTTGCCGAGGGCAAGACCAACAGGATCGTCTGCTACAACAACGACAAGTGTAGCGATGTGGACATTGACGAGGGTCTTGCAATGCACAAGAGCCTGGATGAGGACATGCTCAAGATGCTTGACGCCCTCATGACCGGCGCATAATAGGAAAAAATCGGCGAAAATTTCCTGATTTTTTCTAAAAAAGGTATTGCATTATTTGGTATCCCGTTGTATAATACCAAAGCGCGTGTAAGCGCCTAATGAACCAACGAGGTGGTCCTCTGTCACGGATGTGGGAATGAACGCCTGAACTGAAGGGAGAAAATATACAATGGATCTTATCAAAACTCTTGAACAGCAGTACATGAAGCCCGAGCTTCCCGAGATGAACGTGGGCGACACCGTCCGTGTCACCGTCCGCATCAAGGAAGGCAGCCGTGAGAGAAATCAGGCTTTCGAAGGCACCATCATCGCCAAGAAGCATGGCGGCATCGGTGAGACCATCACCGTTCGCCGTATCTCCTACAACGTAGGCTGCGAGAAGGTTTTCCCTGTCCATTCCCCGTCCATCGTCTCTGTTGAGACCATCAGACGCGGTAAGGTCAGAAGAGCCAAGCTGTACTACCTCAGAGGCCGTGTCGGCAAGGCCGCCAAGGTTAAGGAGCGTCTGTAATTTAAGAGCGAGAAACCCGCAGGTTATCCTGCGGGTTTTTTATTTTTCTGCTGATGCGCAATTGCTCGCTCTACGCAGCGTAGGTTGCCCCGGAGGCGAACATGGGTTATACTGCTCAAAAAGGAGGTGCGTGTATGAACACTTACATCACCGGCGCGGCGATCAAAAGCCTGCGCGAAGCAAAGGGCATAACACAGGCACAGCTGGCCGATATAATAGGCGTCAGCGCCAAAGCTGTCTCCAAATGGGAGACGGCCAAGGGTCTGCTGGACATCTCACTGATTGAGCCGCTTTCTGCCGCTCTTGGCGTGTCGGTGCTTGAGCTTATGAACGGCGGTGCGGTGGTAAACACCAACCGAAGCGGCAATATGCTGCGCAGCAAATTCTATGTATGCCCCGTCTGCGGCAATGTAATTCACGCCATGGGCGGCGCGGTAATAAGCTGCTGCGGTATAAATCTGCCGCCGCTGGATGCGGAAGAGGCGGACGATGACCACGAAATCATCATAGAGCCTGTTGAGGATGAGCATTTTGTCACCGTAAGCCATGACATGACAAAAAACCATTACATTTCTTTCATCGCCTATGTCACAACAGACCGGATGCAACTTGTGAAGCTCTATCCCGAGGGGAACGCCCAGACCCGTCTGCAGCTGCGGGGCAGGGGATACCTGTATATCTGCTGCAACAAACACGGCCTGATGCGAAAGAAGATATAAAAGGCATAACAAGGGCGCCCCTCTGTGGGCGCCCTTGAACTGTTGCACAGGCTTGAATGCACACAATATGACCACTATTTCCCGCGGATTGCGTCATAAGGTGTGGGATCATTTGTCCTGCCGAGAATATAGTCAGTGGATGTGCGGTAGAAATCGGCAAGCACCAAAAGATGAATGACTGGAATGGTTTGGTAACCCCGCTCATATCTGGAATATACAGTTTGCGAAATACCCAGCATTTCTGCAATGTCCTTTTGCAGAAGGTCGCGGTCTTCTCTTAAATCGCGCAAACGCTTAAAGAACATTGACATCACCTCAATAGTACTTTTTGGTACTCAGTTCAAATCCTTCGCTGGGTTGGGAGTGGCAAGTCGGTGTTCAGCAAATCCCGAGCTCAGAACCCCGCGCTCTCGGACTGGTCGCGCAGCTTCATGGCGTTATAGAGCTTGCTGTACTGTCCGCCCAGAGCCATCAGCTCATCGTGGCTGCCCTGTTCGCGTATGCCGTGCTCATCCACAAGCAGAATGATGTCTGCGTTGCGGATCGTGGACAGGCGGTGGGCAATGATGAAGGATGTGCGCCCTGTGAGTACGCGGTCTATAGCATCCTGAATAAGTCGCTCCGTCTGTGTGTCGATGGAGGAGGTCGCCTCGTCCAGGATGAACAGGGGCGGATCCGCGATAACGGCGCGGGCGAAGGATACCAGCTGCTTTTCGCCGGTGGAAAGGCGTCCGCCGCCTTCACCGACCTCAGTGTCGTAGCCGTCCTCCAGCTTCTCGGCGACCTTGTCGGCGGATACCAGCTTTGCCGCCCGAATTATATCGTCCTCCGTGGCGTCAAGCCGCCCGTAACGGATGTTCTCACGGATGCTGCCGGAGAAAAGGTGAGGATCCTGCTGTACATAGCCCAGATTTGAGTGGAGCCAGTGCTGGCTGCGCTGGCGGTATTCCACGCCGTCAATGTAGATGTTTCCCTTTGTCGGCTCAAAGAAGCGGCAGACCAGGTTCACCATGGTGCTCTTGCCGGCGCCCGTCTCACCCACGATAGCCACCGTGGAGCCCGCCGGGACATGGAGATTGATGCCCTGCAGCACCCAATCGTCCTCCGGTGCGTCGGGATAGCGGAACCACACATCCTCAAACAGGATGTCGCCCTTCATTTCGGGGTAGTTCTCTGTCCTGGGCTCAAATGCATCGCCGTAAACAGCTTCGATTTCCGGGCTGTCGCAGATTGTCAAAGGCTCCGCCAGAAGGGCCGTGACACGCTCAATATTCACCTGCGTGTCCATAAAATTGGCAAAAGTGCGGGCAATACTTGAAATGGGCGACATGACGCTGATACCGTAGGAGATGAAGGCCGACAGCGTGCCCCAGTCCAGGTTCTCCCTAAGCACCTGCGTGCCGCTGTAGAAGAATACCACGGCAATGGCGGTGGAGCTGAGGACGGAAATGATGGGGTTATATATGGCGTTGAGCTGAACATTGTGCATTGACACATTGTAAAGCTCTTTTGTCAGGCCGCCGAACTCTTTGCCCAGCCTGTCCTCGATAACAAGTGTCTTTGCTGTCTTTGCGCCGGTAATATTCTCGTTATAGGCGCCGGTGATAAGGCTGTTTGCGTGGCGCATATCCCGGCGGCTCTGCAGCAGTCTGGGTTGGAAATAGATGCTCACCAGGAACACCAGCGGCAGTACGGTGACCACCATCAGCGCCATCTTCCAGTTGAGCAGGAACATATTGATTACCATGAACAGCAGGTAGAAAATGTTCCAGAAAAAGTGTATCATCGCCCAGGCGATCGTGCCGCTTATGCGGTTTGTATCGCTCATCACGCGGGCAAGGATGTAACCGATGGAATTGTGGTTGTAGTAGGCCAGGGGCAGCTTCTGCAGATGCATGAAGCAGTCGCGCTTCATCATCTTTCCCGTCTCCATTTCGATCACCATGCACTCACGGGAGTAGATGACCGTGGTCACCGACTGGAACAGGATCAGCAGGGCAAAAACCGTGACGAAGCCGCCGATACCTGCGGTGGTGCCGGGTACAACAAAGTTATTCACTGCGTAGCTGGTGAACAGGGGACTGACAGAGTCCACCACCGCCGATACCAGCATCAGCGCGATGCACCACAGTATGCGGCTTTTGTTGGCAGCAATGTAGGGCAGTATCTTTTTCCAGATCTTAAGGCTGAAATGTTTGGCTGCGCTGTAGTTCTCTTCATTCATTTGCGGCACCTCCTTCCGGTTGGTCTGCCGCGCCGGACTGCAGGTCATAAACCCTGCGGTACAGGCCGTTGTTTTTAAGAAGCTCGGCATGGGTGCCGCTTTCGGCAATGCGTCCGTTATCCACAACGATGATGTTGTCGGCCAGCATCAGGGTGTTGATGCGGTGGGAAATCATAATAACCGTTGTGTCGCCGGTATTCTCTCTCAGGGCCTCACGGATCTGCGCGTCGGTCTCCATATCCACGGCGGACATAGAGTCATCGAACACCACCACGGGGCAGTTCATCAAAAGCGTTCTCGCCATGGCAACGCGCTGCTTCTGTCCGCCGGACAGGGTGACGCCGCGCTCACCCACCATGGTGTCGTAACCCTTGGGGAAGGCGCTTATGTCCTCGTCCACGGCGGCGATCTGCGTGCTGCGTTTCATCGTCTCGTCGCTCACCTCGGGGGCGGCGATCTTAAGATTGTCGCGGATGGTCTTGGAGAAGAGGAACGGCTCCTGCAGGACAAGACCTATGCCGCGGCGCAGAGTGTCCAGCTTGATGCCGCGCACATCCCTGCCGCCGATGGTTATGCTGCCGCTGTCCTCAGGTAGCTCATAAAGGCGGTTGAGAAGGTAGGTTATCGTACTCTTTCCCGAGCCGGTGGAGCCGAGTATACCCACCGTGCTGCCGCGCTTTACGGTAAAGCTCACATCGTGGAGCGTTTTGTTCTCACCGTAGGCGAAAGAAACATGATCGAACACTATATCGCCGTCGGGGAACTGATCCGATGCGTCGGGGGAGTCCTGCTCAAGGGGCGCGTCAAGGATCTCCCGCACGCGGTCGATGGATACGCCGGCCTTGCTCATTTCACTGATTACATGTCCGAAATCGCGTATCGGCCATGACAGGGTCTGTGTGTAGCTGACAAAGACCATGAAATTGCCCAGGGTCAGTTCCCCGCGGGAGGCGAACACTGCGCCCATGCAGATAATCAGCAGCACCTGCATCACCGATACGAAGTCGCCGATGCCCCAGAAGAAGCCCATGGTGTAGCCCATGTCGATCCACTCTTTGGCGAAGCGGTTGTTCATTTTTGTAAAGCGCTCCCGCTCAAACTTCTCCCGTCCGAAGGCGCGTACAACGCGCACGCCGGTGAGATTTTCCTGCACCAGGGTCATAAGCTCTCCCTCGGTCTCGTCTGCGGCGCGGAACTGCCTTCCGATGCGCCCCTGGAATATGGCGGAGTAGAGGATGATAACCGGCACACTGGCCAGGAAGATCCATGTCAGCTTGGCATTCATGGGGAACATCAGGCTCAGCGCGATGGACAGCAGCATTACCGTGCGCAGCACTTCGATAAGCTGGTCGGCAATAAAGGCGCGAATCGTCTCAACATCAGAGGTGCAGCGCTGTATGGTGCCGCCGGTCTGATTCTCGTTGTGCCACTTGAAGGGCAGGTGCATGATGTGGTCGATAAGATCGTTGCGCAGGTTGCGTATAAAGGTCTCGGTCCCTTTGGATATGTAGTACTTGGACCAGTAGCTGACCAGGGCGCCCAACAGCGCCACCAGCACGATGCCCACGGCGAAAAGGAAAAGATTCTCCCTTAGAACATCGCGGCCGCCAAGCTCGGTGATAATGTCCAGCAGCCACGCGGGCAGCTGCATCTCCTGCGTGCCGATAACCGAGTCCACGGCGAAGGAGATGATTTTTGGTGTCAGGAAGCTGAGTACGATGGATACCGCGGTCGCGGCAAGAGCAAAGACCATCGCGCCCCATGTGCCGCGTGTGTATTTAGCGGCCAGCTTCATAAGCGGTGTCTTTTTCACTATAACCTCCAATAGAATTGCTAAGCGGGGTCTATTGTAACATAATTTGCAAAATTTGCAATATCTTTCGGCAAAAACGGCTGTTTTTGGACACGATACGGCCGCGTTGTCGAATTTTTAGGGCAAAAATTTCATGTGCTATCAGTTATTCTTGGGGAATTGTGCAGGTGTTGCAGCGTGTGAAATTTCAGTGCATCATTTCTGCTTGCCCTGTAAGGGCGAGGAAATGGCACATTATTCTGTTTGCTGTGCGAAAGCATAGCGAATCGGACAACGCATACGGTGAACCCTGAGTACGCATCTGAGAGAAGCGACAAATGAAGCGGACAATTGAACAAAAAGCGGTACGGCTTCACGCCGTACCGCCTTGCAATTATATTTCGCTAAGTCTGTTTTCAGTTCTTTGCCTTGATATACTCATCAATGGCCTTTGCAGCAACCTTGCCCGCTCCCATGGCGGAGATAACGGTGGCTGCGCCGGTAACTGCGTCACCGCCGGCGAAAACGCCCTCGCGGCTGGTGGCGCCTGTGGCTTCGTCGACGATGATGCCGCCGCGGCGGTTCACATCAAGACCCTCGGTGGTGTTCTTGATAAGGGGGTTGGGGCTGGTGCCGATGGCCATGATGACCGTGTCCACATCCAGCACGAACTCGCTGCCCTCAATGGGGTGGGGACTGCGTCTGCCGCGCCCATCCGGCTCACCCAGCTCCATACGGATGCAGCGCATGCCCACCACGAAATCGTTCTTCGGGTCACGGCGGTCGTCGGGGTTCTTGTAACCAAGGATCTCAATGGGGTTATTGAGGAGCCTGAACTGGATACCCTCTTCCATGGCGTGCTCAACCTCTTCCTTGCGGGCGGGCAGCTCATCCATGGAGCGGCGGTACACTATGTAAACATTCTCGGCACCCAGACGCAGTGCGGTACGCGCGGCGTCCATCGCCACATTGCCGCCGCCCACGACAGCCACATTGCCGCCCTTCATAATGGGGGTAACGGGATTGTCAAGATAGGACTTCATCAGGTTGCTGCGGGTGAGGAACTCATTTGCCGAGTACACGCCCTTAAAAGACTCGCCTGGGATGTTCATAAAGCTGGGCAGACCGGCGCCGGATCCGATGTAAACGGACTCAAAGCCCATGTCAAACAGCTCATCAACGGTCAGGGTCTTGCCGATGACCACATTGGTCTCCACCTTCACGCCCAGAGCCTCAAGGTTTTCCACCTCTTTTTTAACGATGCTCTTGGGCAGACGGAACTCGGGGATGCCGTATACCAGCACGCCGCCGGCAGTGTGCAGGGCCTCAAACACGGTGACCTCATAGCCCAGTCTGGCAAGATCGCCGGCGCAGGTAAGGCCGGAAGGGCCGGAGCCGACGATGGCCACCTTGTGACCATTGCTCTCGGGCTTTGCCGCGGGGGCCGATGCGTGAGCGTTGTGCCAGTCGGCGACAAAGCGCTCAAGGCGGCCGATACCCACCGGCTCACCCTTGATGCCGCGCACGCACTTGCTTTCACACTGGGTCTCCTGTGGACAAACGCGGCCGCATACGGCGGGCAGGCTGGAATAGCGGCTGATAACCTGATAGGCGGCCTCAAAATCACCCTCGCGCACCTTGGTGATGAACTCGGGGATGTGGATATTTACGGGGCAGGCCGACACACAGGGCATATGCTTGCAGTTAAGACAGCGCTCCGCCTCGTCAATGGCGGTGGCTTCGTCGTAACCCAGGGCAACCTCGCTGAAATTGCGGGCGCGCACCAGCGGCTCCTGCGAGGGCATGGGATTCTTTTTAAGACTCATGTTGGGCATATCAGTTTGCCTCCTTCTTAAACAGGTTGCAGGCTTCCTCATGCGCTTTTCTTTCGAAGGCACTGTACATGGTGGCGCGGCTCATAGCTTCGTCAAAGTCCACCTCGTAGCCGTTGAAATCCGGGCCGTCCACACAGGCAAACTTGGTCACGCGCTTGCCGTCCTGCACAAGGGTCAGGCGGCATCCGCCGCACATGCCGGTGCCGTCGATCATAATGGGGTTCATGGACACGGTGCAGGGTATGCCGGTGGGTTTTGCCGCGGCAACCACAAACTTCATCATCACAAGAGGGCCGATGGTGATGATCTCATCAAAGGTCTCACCCTTGGCGAAAAGCTCGTTAAGAGGCACGCACACATTGCCGCAGGCGCCGTAGCTGCCGTCGTCGGTCATGACATACAGCTCATCGGAGCAGGCGCGGAACTCATCCTCAAGTATCAGAAGATCCTTGGTGCGGAAGCCGATGATGGAGGTAACCTTACAGCCGCGGTTGTGCAGCTCCTGCGCGATGGGCAGTGCGATGGCGCAGCCAACGCCGCCGCCTACGATGCACACGTTCTTCAGCCCGTCCAGCTTGGTTTCGCAGCCCAGAGGGCCGACGAAATCCTGTATGTAATCGCCCTCTTCCTTGCGGTTGAGCTTCTCGGTTGTTGAGCCAACGATCTGGAAAATGATGCGCACTGTGCCCGCCTGACGGTCATAGCCGGCAACGGTCAGCGGAATGCGCTCACCATCCTCATCAACGCGCAGAATTATAAACTGGCCCGGCTTTGCCTTGCGGGCAACATAGGGGGCCTCAATATCCATCAATGTCACTGTGGGATTCAGGGACTTTTTGTTTGTGATTCGGTACATGACAGATCCTCTTCCTTTCAGGCGCACAGCGCCGATGATTACTGACAATATTAGCACAGTGTTTCGCAAAAGTAAACGGCGTGCAATGGGGAATTTTCAATGAAAATTCTGCTCAATTTCCCATCTTATTTGTCTGCGGACATAATTCGGCAATTATCCGGGCAGGAGTGCCGTATCTTTTGTGTTGTCAAAAATTCGCTTATGCGGTATTATTAATTGAAGATTCGAGGTGAAACGGATGTCGACCGTCTTTAACAAGTTCCGCCACCGCCGCGCAAAGGACACGGCGGACAATGCGCCTGCATCGGGCACGATGACCTTCCGCCGCTTTAACGCCGCTGGTGACGGCGCACTTTACAATGCGTGGCGGCGTGACGCATGGCGCTGCGCCCATAATACCGAGCTGGGTTATGAGGATGTGTACCTGCCCTACGCCGCAGTGCGTGCAAAGAACGACCCCGACTCCGTGTGGGTGGCACTGGTGGATGGCGCTGCCTGCGGCCTTCTGGAGCTGGATACCCGGCGCTATGCGATTAAAGGCTCGGGCTGGATCAGTTTCTTCTATCTGACCGCACCATACCGCGGGAAAGGCTACGGCAGACGCCTGATGCAACAGGCGGAGCGAATTTATAAACAGAAGGGTCGGCGGCGTATCGCACTGTGCGCAGCGGAGGACAATCTGAAGGCATTAGGTTTTTACCGCCACCTTGGTTTTGAGAAAACAGGGGAGGAGATGGGCGCTCTTGGCCCGCTCTTCATTTTTGAAAAGGACATTGACTGATGGATGTGAAAAAGTTTTTGCCCGTCAGCCGCGAGGATATGCTCAGCCGCGGATGGGATGAATATGATTTTCTGCTTATAACGGGCGATGCGTATGTGGATCACCCGTCTTTCGGCACGCCGCTTATCGGCCGTCTGCTGGAGGATGCGGGCTATCGCGTGGCCATCCTGGCCCAGCCTGATTGGCACAGTGCCAAGGCCTTCAGCGACATGGGCAGACCCCGCCTGGGCGCGATGGTGTCCAGCGGCAACCTTGACTCAATGGTTGCACACTACTCGGCCGCAAAGCGCCGCCGCCGTGAGGATTTTTATTCCCCGGGAAAAAAAGCCGGCCTGCGCCCGGACCGCGCCGTCATCGTCTATGCTTCCCGCGTGAGGGAGGCGTTTCCCGGCCTGCCCCTTGTAATCGGCGGGCTTGAGGCATCTTTGCGCCGCTTCGCCCATTACGACTACTGGGACGATAAGGTGCGCCGCAGCGTCTTGTTTGATGCCAAGGCCGATCTTCTGGTCTACGGCATGGGGGAGAGTGCCACACTTGAAATTGCCCGCCGCCTGAAAGCCGGCGAGGCGATAAGTGACATGACCGACATACGCGGCACTGCCTGCAGTGTCAAAAGTGCCGAGGCCTGCGCCTACAGCGCGGTGCGCTGCGCATCCTTTGAGCAGGTGTCCGTATCCAACGAGGATTACGCCCGCGCCGCAATGATCGAATACCGGGAGCATGACCCCATTCGCGGCAAGGCAATCATCCAGCCACACGGCGACAGGCTGCTTATCGTCAATCCGCCTCAGATGCCCCTTGACACAAAGCAGCTTGACCACGTTGCCGAGCTGCCATACGCCCGAAATTATCACCCCATGTATGAAGACATGGGCGGCGTACCGGGACTTGAAGAGGTGAAATACTCCGTCATTCACAACCGCGGCTGCTTCGGTGCCTGCAACTTCTGCTCGCTGGCTTTTCACCAGGGCAGGATGGTCACCGCCCGCAGTGAGGAGTCGGTGGTGCGTGAGGTTACGGCATTTACCAAAGACCCGGATTTCAAGGGCATCGTCCACGATGTGGGCGGGCCCACCGCCAATTTCAGCCGCACTTCATGCGACAAGCAGCTTAAAAGCGGTCTTTGCGCCAACCGCAACTGCCTCACGCCTGAGCCGTGCCCCAATCTGGTGGTCGACCACAGCGCGTATTTGAGCCTTTTGCGCCGGCTGAGAAATATCCCCGGTGTGCGCCGCGTGTTCGTGCGCAGCGGCATCCGTTTTGACTATCTGACCTATGACAAAAACGGCACATTCTTCTCCGAGCTTGTAAAGTATCACGTTTCCGGTCAGCTTAAGGTCGCGCCGGAACACTGTGTGGACAATGTCCTCGGTTACATGGGCAAGCCGAAGATCAAGGTTTACGAGGATTTCAGCCGCAAGTACGCCTCCCTCAACCAACGGGCGGGGAAAGAGCAGTATCTGGTACCCTATCTCATCTCGTCCCACCCCGGCAGCACAATGAATGATGCCATCCGCCTTGCCGAGTATTTGCGGGATACCGGCCGCAGACCGGAGCAGGTGCAGGATTTCTATCCCACGCCGGGAACGCTGTCCACCTGTATGTACCACACCGGCATCGACCCGCGTACCATGAAGCCCGTCTACGTACCCCGTGATCCGAGGGAGAAGGCTATGCAGCGCGCCCTGCTGCAGTACACCCGCCCCGAGAACGGTCGCCTTGTACGCGAGGCGCTGCGATCCGCCGGCAGGGAGGATCTTATCGGCTACGGCCCAAAATGCCTTGTCCGTCCCGAGCGGTCTGCGCCGGCGCATACGCCCGCATCACACGCTGGAGATGCCAAGACCGGGAAGACGCCGGCTCAAAAGGCGAAATCAGGTCCCGGCGGCGCGGCGGAGAGTGCAAAAAAGCTCAGCCGACCCCGTGGCGGCAGGCAGGGCGCCCGCTTCAAAAAGAAATAATCCGCGCCCATCGGCAAACAATAATACGGCGGCAGTTATCGGAAACTGCCGCCGTTATTGCGTTTCGTTATCGCGTTTATATATGCCTGCGCCCTGCGGTGTCCTCAGCGGATGAAGCCCTCCGCCTCCATCCTGCTCAGAAGCTCCGCCTCGTGACAAACGAATCTGCGCCACCGGCCGTTATCTGCCGTGGGCCATGTGCCTGCGTTTATCAGTCTCTCCGCGGGGCAGAGGGTGACGGCGATATGTTCCGGCCAAAACAGCCGCGCCGTGTGATATGCTCTTTTAAGGTGCTGGGGTGAGGACACAATGAGTACGCGCCTGATGTCCCTGATCTTCATCTCGCGCTGCATCAGCAGCAGGCTGCAGATCATGTTCTCATCGGTGGTCTTTGCCATGTTGTCGATGATGATGTCCTCTGCGGGTACGCCAAGCTCCATGGCAACGCGCGCCATATGCTCCGCCTCCGACAGGGGGCCGAAGGGCGTGTCAAGAACCGGCGCGCCGGAGAAAATGATCTTTCCGGCCCGTCCTGCGTTGTAAAGCTCAACTGCCTTCGGGACGCGGTCCTCCACCACATCACGGAAGCCCAGAACGAGGATAAAGTCACCCTTATGTCCGTCATCGGCGACCCCGTCAAATACGATGCGGGTGATCTCTTCATCTGTCAGCCTGGTGACATCTGCGGTCTGCTGCATTGTCTCAGCTCCTTTTTGGGATTTACAGTTGCACAGTCTCATATTACAACACCGCAGATTCATTTGCAAGCAGTGCATCGACGCCGGGATATTCGGGTGAAAGATGTCAATATTTCTTGACGGATGGCTCCGCATGAATTAAAATAAATAATTGTGGTAGGATGCGCCGCCATAGGGCGCGTATCATCCCAAGTCCGGTTTATGCCGGGAACAAGTGATTATCGGCACTGCCGATTATATAAGGAGAATATGCTATGAATATGACTATTGATTTGAAGAATGCTCTGCCCTTTATCGGCGGCTCCATCAGTGACGAGCTTCGCAGCGATGCTCTCAAGGGTCTTGATACCCTCGTGAGCGGCAGCGGCGCCGGCAACGATTTCATCGGCTGGCTGAAGCTGGGTGACGGCAGCAACAGCGCCGAGATCGAGGCGATCAAGGTCGCTGCAAAGCAGATCCGCAGCGATTCTGAGGCTCTTGTTGTCATCGGCATCGGCGGCAGCTATCTGGGCGCCAAGGCCGGCCTTGACTTTATCTGCAGCCCCAACTACAACTGCATCAAGAAGGACACTCCCGACATCTACTTCGCCGGCAACGGCCTGTCTGCCGATGCAACTTATGAGATTATTGAGATGCTGGGCGACCGCGACTTCTCCGTGAATATTATCTCCAAGTCCGGCACCACTACCGAGCCTGCTGTTGCTTTCCGCATTTTCCGCGAGCTGCTTGAGAAAAAGTACGGCGCTGAGGGAGCTGCAAAGCGCATCTACGCCACCACCGATAAGGCCCGCGGCGTTCTCAAGGGCCTGAGCGATGTTAAGGGCTACACCACCTTCGTAGTGCCCGATGACGTTGGCGGCCGTTTCTCTGTGTTCACTCCCGTTGGTCTGCTGCCTCTGGCTGTTGCCGGCATCGACCCCGATGTGCTTCTTGGCAGCTTTGTTGACGCCGTCAAGACCTGCACCACTCCCGATTTCGACAACAACCCCGCCCTGCAGTATGCCGCAGTGCGCAACGCCCTGTACCGCGACGGCAAAACCGTTGAGGTGTTCGCCGCGTTTGAGCCTTCCCTTCGCTTCGTTGGCGAATGGTGGAAGCAGCTTTACGGCGAGAGCGAGGGCAAGGAGAACAAGGGTCTGTTCCCCGCATCCGTTGACCTGACCGCCGACCTGCACTCCATGGGCCAGTTCCTGCAGGAGGGTACCCGCATCATGTTCGAGACCTTTGTGAAGATCGAGAACAGTCGCTACGAGATGCTCATCAAAGAGGATGCCGAGAACGCCGACAAGCTCAACTTCATGGCCGGCAAGACCGTCACCTGGGCCAACCACATGGCCATGGCAGCCACCACCACCGCCCATATGGACGGCGGCGTGCCCAACCTGACCCTCACCCTGCCCGAGCGCAGCGCAGAGACCTTTGCTGCTCTTTGCGGCTTCTTTGAGGTTGCCTGCGGCATCTCCGGCTACATGCTTGAGGTCAATCCCTTCAACCAGCCCGGTGTTGAGGCTTACAAGAACTTCATGTACGCCCTGCTTGGCAAGCCCGGCTATGATGAGCTGAGGGCTGAGCTTAGCGCGCGCGGCATTGGCTGATCGCCTACAGAAAGCATAAGCTGTAAACAGCTAATAATATATCAGAAAGGAACTGTTAATATGGAACTGCTCAAATCCCTTTTTCCCGTTTCCTATAAGTCCAAAGACATCGCCGGACTTATCATTTCCATTCTTATCTATCTTGTGATCGGCGCGGTCCTGGGCGGCCTTCTCGGCTGGCTGAGCAAGATGTGGCTTGTGGGCTGGCTGTTCGGCATCATCGGCAGCCTGGTTGGCATCTACTGTACCGCCGGCATCGTCATTTGCGTTCTGGTGTTCCTGAAGATACTCAAATAATAGTTCAAAGCAGAATAAAAGGGCCGCACCGTCAAAGGGTGCGGGCCGTTTTGTGTATGTCATGCAAAACAGTATATTATTGCAAAACAGTATATTATATGATTTATTCACTGTGCCGATATAATTACAAAAAAATCCTTACATTTGCCGTGTAAATGTGCTATAATTTCTATATTGCAGATTATCGGCAGGACGCGTCCTGCCATTAGCTCCCCGCGAGAAAGTGAGGTAAACGTGTATTCAATCGGACAGTCAGTATGCTATGGCCGCACAGGAGTGTGCGTAGTGGAAAGGGTGGAGGAACGCACTGTAAGCCCTTCTGGTGAAAAGCGCCTTTACTATGTACTAAGGCCCGTTTTCCAGACCTGCGTCATAACCACGCCTGTTGAGGGCGGCAAAATTCCCATCCGTCCGATAATGTCCCATGATGAGGCCAACGCGCTTATCGACTCCATTCCCGCACGGGATGACAGTGCATATTTCAGCCGCAATCTCAACGAACTGCGGGAGCATTACCGAGCCATCGTGGATATGCAGGACGCGGCCGAGCTGCTGGGGCTGACGATCTCGCTCTACCGAAAGAGGGAGGAGTCACGCGGCAGCGGGCGCAAGTTCGGCATGGTGGATGAGCGTTATATGAAAGAGGCGGAGTCTCTTCTGTTTGGTGAGCTTTCCGTGACCCTTGGGATACCATATGATGAGGTCACTAAGTACATTATCGCAAGACTTGGCGTCAAGGACTGATACTGCGCCCCCAAAATGCACAGAAAATTATCACGCATTTGTGCAATTAACGGCATCTTGTCGATTGACAGTTTTTGATAATTATTGTAGAATTGTTTTGTAAATTGGATAGGCTCTTTGGCGACTGGCGGTAGTGGAAGTAACCACAGGGAACCAAAGACCTGAGCAGCGCCGACCGCCTGGGCAGACCGATACATTATGTTGCATCGGCCTGCCATTTTTGGTTTATTGAGGAGGAAGCATGAAGAAAGTTGCAGTTGTCATGGGCAGCACCAGCGACCTGCCCGTTGTGGAAAAGGGCATTGCCCTGCTCAAAAGTTTTGATGCTCCTGTTGAGGTGCGTGTTCTGTCGGCTCACCGCTGCCCGGAAGAGGCCGCAGCATTTGCCAAAGGCGCGAGAGAGGACGGTATTGGCGTCATCATTGCCGCCGCCGGAATGGCTGCACATCTTGCCGGTGCCATGGCCGCCAACACCACGTTGCCCGTTATCGGCATCCCCATGACCTCCGGCGGTCTGGGCGGGATGGATGCATTGCTCAGCACGGTTATGATGCCCTCCGGCATCCCTGTTGCCACCGTCGCCGTTGACGGTGCCAAGAACGCGGCGCTGCTTGCCCTGCAGATCATCGCACTGGGTGATGAAGATCTGGCACAGAAGCTGATCGATGCCCGCGAAGAAGAGAAAAACGCCGTCCTTAAAAAGGACGCGGAAATATCATCCAAATATTGATGGAGGTATATGTTTATGAAACTCGTTTACACCGGAAAGACCAAAGATGTTTATGCCCTTGACAATGGCAACTATATGCTCAAGTTCAAGGATGACGTTACTGGAGAGAACGGCAAGTTTGATCCCGGTTCCAATTCCGTCGGCCTGACTATCGAGGGCGTTGGCAACATCAACCTGCGGATGTCTGTTTACTTCTTTGAGAAGCTGAAAGAAGCCGGCATCAAGACACACTATGTCAGCGCAGATCTTGAGAACACCACCATGGAAGTTCTTCCTGCCAAAGTTTTTGGCAAGGGTCTTGAGGTTATCTGCCGCTACAAAGCTGTCGGCAGCTTTATCCGCCGTTACGGCGACTACATTGAGTCCGGCGCAGACCTGCCCGCATACGTTGAGACCACTTTCAAAGACGATCACCGCGGCGATCCTCTGGTCACCAAGGATGCTCTGGTCGCTCTGGGTGTTATGAGCGATGAGCAGTATGACTCTCTGAAGGCTCAGACCCAGCGCATCACCGCCATCGTAGCCGATGAGATGACCAAGCGCGGCATGGATCTTTATGACATCAAGTTTGAGTTTGGCTATGTCGGCGATGAGGTCATCCTTATTGACGAGATCGCTTCCGGCAATATGAGAGTTTACAAAGACGGCGAGTATATCGAGCCCATGAAGCTCTCCGAGCTGTTCTTTGCCTGATGGGCGGCTTCTTTGGGGCGGTTTCCACCCGTGATGTGGTGCTTGACGTTTTCTTCGGCGTCGACTACCACAGCCATTTGGGAACACGCAGAGGCGGCATTGCCGCATGGAATCCTGTGGATGGCTTTCAGCGCGCGATCCACAGCATTGAAAATTCGCCCTTCCGTGCGAAATTTGAAAATGACGTGACCAGGATGGAGGGCAGCATGTGCATCGGCTGCATCAGCGACCTGGATCCGCAGCCCATTCTCATCCGCTCTCACCTTGGCACATACGCCATCAGCTTTACCGGCCGCATTAACAACGCGGGCGAGCTTGCTGATGAGTTCCTGAATAAGAGGAGTTTGCATTTCGATGTGCAGTCGGGCGGCGTTGTAAACAATACTGAGCTTTTGGCTACCCTCATCGACCAGAAGAACACCATTCCCGAGGGCATTGCCTACGCCCAGAGCAGGATCGACGGCTCTGCCTGCATAATCGTTGCCACCGACAAGCGGGAGATATACGCTGCCCGCGACAGGATGGGACGCCTGCCCGTCATGGTCGGCAGGGATGAGAACGGTTTTGCCGTCTCCCTTGAGTCATTTGCCTACCAGAAACTGGACTATGTGGACTATAAACAGCTTGGTCCAGGTGAGTGCGTCCGCATCACAGCGGATGAGTGCATAACCGTTATCGAGGCCAGCGGCAGGGAGAAGTTCTGCGGCTTTATGTGGACCTATTTCGGCTACCCCAACTCTCACTATGAGGGTGAATCTGTTGAGATTATCCGCAACAGGGGCGGCGAGATCATGGCCCGAAACGATGATCCTGAGCTGATCGGGCATATTGACGCTGTCTGCGGCGTGCCGGACTCCGGCGTGCCCTATGCTGTGGGTTTTTCCACAGAAAGCGGTGTTCCCTTCAAGCGGCCATTCATCAAATACACCCCTACCTGGCCCCGCAGTTTTATGCCCGACAGCCAGAAGGTGCGTGACCACATTGCCAAGATGAAGATGATCCCTGTGCCGGATCTTATCCGGGGCAAGAAGCTGATGTTCATTGACGACAGTATCGTCCGCGGAACCCAGCTTCAGGGCACGGTGCAGTTCCTTTATGACAACGGCGCCGAAGAGGTGCATATGCGTTCCGCCTGCCCGCCGATCATGTTCGGCTGCAAGTATCTGAACTTTGCCCGCAACAACAGCGATATGGAGCTTATCTCCCGCCGCACCATACACGAGCTGGAGGGGGATGAGGGTAGCAAACACCTTGAAGAATATGCCGGCGAGGATACACCCCGCGGCAAGCAGATGCGTGAGTGCATCTGCAAGAAGTTCGGTTTTGACTCCCTCAAGTTCCAAACCCTCGATGGCCTTATCGAATCCATCGGTATTCCCAGAGACAGAATCTGCACTTATTGCTGGACAGGAGAAGAATAATGAGCAAATCACATTCCGAATCTTACGCAGCTGCCGGCGTTGACATTACCGCCGGATATAAGGCTGTTGAGCTGATGAAACAGCATGTCATGCGCACCAAGACAGCCGGTGTCGCCGATGAGATCGGCGGCTTCGGAGGTATGTTTATCCCCAGTCTTGCCGGCATGAAAGAGCCGGTGCTGGTCTCCGGCACTGACGGCGTTGGCACAAAGCTGAAGATCGCCATGTTGCAGGATAAGCACGACACCATCGGCATCGATTGCGTGGCTATGTGCGTCAATGACATCATCTGTTGCGGCGCAAAGCCTCTGTTCTTCCTTGACTACATCGCCTGCGGCAAGAACTACCCCGAGAAGATCGCCACTATCGTCAGCGGCGTTGCCGAGGGCTGTGTTCAGGCCGGCTGCGCCCTTATCGGCGGTGAGACTGCCGAGCATCCCGGCATGATGCCCGATGATGACTATGACCTTGCCGGTTTTGCCGTGGGTATCGTGGATAAAGAGAAGGTCTTTGACAACAGTACCGTTAAGGCGGGCGACGTCATCATTGCCATTCCCTCCACCGGTGTCCACTCCAACGGATTCTCTCTGGTGCGTAAGGTCTTCACAGAAGAAGAGATGAGCGGTCCTCTGGGCGCACAGCTTCTTACACCCACCCGTATCTACGTCAAGGACATTCTTAACCTCGCCGAGAGCGTGACCATCAAGGCCTGCGCCCATATTACCGGCGGCGGCTTCTACGAGAATATTCCCCGCTGCCTGCCCGACGGCATCGGCGCCAGCATTGCAAAGAAAGATGTCCGTGTGCTGGACATCTTCAACCAGATCGCCCAGGCCGGCGATATCCCCGAGCGCGATATGTACAACACCTATAACATGGGCGTTGGCATGTGCGTCGTGGTCAGCCCCGAAGATGTGGACAAGACCCTTGAGGTCATTGGTGATGCTTATGTTCTTGGCACCTGTGTTGAGGGTGAGGGAGTGGAGCTGTGGTAAAAACTGCTGTTCTCGTTTCCGGCGGCGGCACAAATCTGCAGGCCATCCTTGATAAGCGGGGCAGCGTCATCAAAAATGCCGAGATTGCGCTGGTCATCTCCAACCGTAAGGACGCCTATGCTCTGACCCGCGCCGAGAATAATGGTATCCCCGCCCTTGTCATCCGTGATGAGGCAAAGCTGCAGGCGGTACTGGAAGAATACGGCATCCAGCTTATCGTTCTGGCGGGATACCTGAAAATTCTCTCACCGGAATTCACCGCCAAATGGCCGGAGCGGATAATCAATGTCCATCCGGCGCTCATCCCCTCCTTCTGCGGCAAGGGTATGTACGGCCTTAAAGTGCATGAGGCCGCCCTTGAATACGGCGTGAAGCTCACCGGCGCCACGGTACATTTTGTTAACGAAGTTCCCGATGGCGGCAGAATAATTTATCAGAAGGCCGTTGACATCCTTGACGGCGATACCCCCGAAATTCTCCAGAGGAGAGTTATGGAACAGGCTGAGTGGGAGCTTTTGCCCATGGCCATTGAAAAGGTTGCAAAGGAGATAGAAAATGACTGACCTTATCCAGCTTTTGAAGAACAATCCTTATCCCGGCCGCGGTATCTGTGTCGGCAGAACCGAAGATGGCACCATGCGTGTGTTCTACTTCATCATGGGCCGCAGCGAGAACAGCCGCAACCGTATCTTTGCCCCCACTGAGGACGGCATCCGCACCCAGGCCCACGACGAGAGCAAGATGAAGGACCCCAGCCTGATTATTTATCACCCTGTCCGCCGCTATGAAGGCAAGCTGATTGCCACCAACGGCGACCAGACCGACACCATCCGCGATGCACTGGCTGAGGGCAAGACCGCCCGTGACGGTCTTATGACCCGCTGCTACGAGCCGGACGGCCCCAACTGGACCCCCCGCATCTCCGCTGTTATTGAGCCGGACGGATCTTACGAGCTGTCCATCCTCAAGAGCGACAGGGGAGACCCGGAGTGCTCCTGCCGTTATTTCTACAATTATGATAAGCCTGTAAAGGGCGTGGGCCGCTTTATCAGCACCTATATGGGCGACGGCAATCCGCTGCCCTCCTTCTCCGGTGAGCCTGTGGCAGTTACCGTGCCCAGCGCTGAAGAGGTTTGGGAAGCTCTGAATAAGGATAACAAAGTTTCGCTCTATGTCTGCGACATCGGCGGCGAAGAGAAAATTTTCAACAAGAATCTGGGGGATTGAGATAATGAAAGAGTTTGAACTGAAGTATGGCAACAACCCTAATCAGAAGCCTGCGAAGATCTATATGCATGACGGCAGTGAGCTGCCAATCGAGATTCTTTCCGGCCGTCCCGGTTACATCAACTTCCTTGACGCATTCAACTCCTGGCAGCTGGTCAAAGAGCTGAAGGCCGCCACCGGCAGTGTCTGCGCCACCTCTTTCAAGCATGTTTCTCCCACCTCTGCCGCACTGGGCAACAAGCTCAATGACAATATGAAGCGCGCATTCTTTGTGGATGACATCGACGGTCTTGACGATTCTCCTCTGGCCTGCGCCTATGCCCGCGCCCGCGGCACCGACCGCCTGAGCTCTTTCGGCGACTGGATCGCACTGAGCGATGTGTGCGATGAGGTCACTGCCCGCATCATCCGCCGTGAGGTTTCCGACGGCGTCATCGCCCCCGGTTACACTCCCGAGGCTATGGCTCTTCTCAAGAAGAAAAAGAACGGCAACTACAACATCGTTAAGATCGACCCCGACTACGTTCCCGCCGTGCAGGAGCGCAAGCAGGTCTTTGGCATCACCTTTGAGCAGGGCAGAAACAATGTAGTCATCGGCCCCGAAATGCTCACCAACATCGTGACCGCCAAGAAAGAACTGCCCCAGCACGCAATCAATGATCTTATCATCTCCCTCATCACCCTTAAATACACCCAGTCCAACTCTGTCTGCTTTGCCTATGACGGACAGGCTATCGGTGTCGGTGCCGGCCAGCAGAGCCGCGTCCACTGCACCCGCCTTGCCGGTGACAAGGCCGACAAGTGGCTCATCCGCCAGAGCGAGAAGATCCTCGGCCTTGAGTTCAAGAAGGGCCTTACCCGCAATGAGCGCGACAATCTGATCGATGTTTATATCGACGAGATGAGCCGTGACGAGAAGCGCGAGATCCTTGAGAAGGTCAGCGGCGTTTCCCTTGGCAGTGATGCCTTCTTCCCCTTTGAAGACAATATCGACCGCGCATTTGCATCCGGCGTCAGCTATGTGGCTGAGCCCGGCGGCAGCGTGCGCGATGAGCAGATCATTGAGGCCTGTGACAAGTATGGCATGACCATGGCCTTCACCGGTCTGAGACTTTTCCACCACTAAGCAATTCTTTTCAGGCTCGGCTGCGGCCGAGCCTGTTGGGCAACTTTACTTTTGTGTGAAGAAAGGACATTGAATATGAAAGTTATGGTTGTGGGCGGCGGCGGCCGCGAACATGCCATTATCAAGTCGCTGAAAAAAAGCGACCGTATAGATACCCTGTACTGTCTGCCCGGCAACGGCGGCATTGCGGCTGATGCCTTGTGCGTCAATGTAGCCGCCACTGATATTGACGGCATTGTTGATTTTGCTGTGAAGAACGCGATCGACTTCGCCGTTGTTGCCCCCGATGACCCGCTGGTTCTCGGCTGCGTCGATGCGCTTAACGCTGTGGGCATCAAGTGCTTCGGCCCCACTGCTGCCGCGGCAGCTATTGAGGGCAGCAAGGTGTTTTCCAAAGACCTTATGCGCCGCTACAATATCCCCACCGCAAGGTATGAGAGCTTTGACGATATGGACAAGGCTCTTGCGTATGTCAAAACCCAGCCCTCTCCCATCGTGGTTAAAGCTGACGGTCTTGCACTGGGCAAGGGTGTTATAATTGCCCAGACCCAGGCCGAGGCTGAGGAAGCTGTCGTCTCCATGATGCAGGACGGAAAGTTCGGCAAAAGCGGCAGCCGCGTTGTTATTGAAGAGTTCCTCACCGGCCCGGAGGTTTCCGTCCTTGCCTTTACCGACGGCAATGTGGTTAAACCTATGGTCTCCAGCATGGATCATAAGCGCGCCCTGGACAATGACGAGGGCCTCAACACCGGCGGTATGGGCACCATCGCACCCAACCCCTATTACACCAAGGCTGTTGCCGACGAGTGCATGGAAAAAATCTTCCTGCCCACCGTGAGTGCCATGAACGCCGAGGGGCGCAGTTTCAAGGGTTGCCTGTATTTCGGCCTTATGATAACCCCCGATGGCCCCAAGGTCATTGAATACAACTGCCGTTTCGGCGACCCGGAAACTCAGGTTGTGCTGCCCCTTCTGGAGAGCGATCTGCTCACAGTGATGGAGGCTGTTGCAGACGGCACACTGGCAGAGACCGAAGTGAAGTTTGCCGATAAATCCGCCTGCTGCGTTATTATGGCCAGTGCGGGTTACCCCGTCAGCTACAAAAAGGGATACGAGATTACCATTTCCGCAGATGTGGAAGCTGAGGTTTATGTGGCCGGCGCCGCCCTGAAGGATGGAAAGCTGCTGACAAGCGGCGGGCGCGTCCTGGGCGTTACCGCCGTTGCCGAAGATCTGGGCGCAGCGATTGAAAAATCCTATGCCGCAGTTAAAGAGATCAGTTTTGAAAACGCGTTCTACCGCCACGACATCGGCAAGCGCGCTATGGAGGCAAAGTGAGCTATGGTATACAGATTATTTGTTGAGCGAAGAGAGGGCTTCACCAGTGAGGCTGATTCTCTGCGCAATGAAGTCAAGAATATCCTGGGCGTCAAGGGTCTTACCGGTCTGAGAATGATAAACCGCTACGATGTTGAGGATATCACTCCGGAGCTTTTTGAGAGCAGTATCGCCACCGTATTCTCCGAGCCTCAGACCGATGTTGCCACTGCAACTGTGGATTACAAGGGCGGTACTGTTATAGCCGTTGAATACCTGCCCGGTCAGTTCGACCAGCGCGCCGATTCTGCGGCCCAGTGCATCCAGCTGATAAGCGCTGCCCAGCGTCCCACCATCCGTTCCGCAAAGGTTTATGTCCTCTATGGCGACCTTACTGAGGCTGATATTGCCGTGTTCAAAAAGCATGTCATCAACCCTGTTGAAAGCCGTGAGGCTCAGCTGGGCGAGTACGCCACCCTGAAGGTGGAGTATGACATCCCCACCTCCGTCGCCGTAATGGATGGCTTCCGCAGCCTTGATGAGGCGGGGCTGAAGGCTCTCGTCAGTGACATGGGTCTTGCGATGGACCTTGGCGACATCAAGTACTGCCAGGCTTACTTCACCGAAGAGGGAAGAGACCCCACCATTACTGAAATTCGCGTGCTGGATACCTACTGGTCTGACCACTGCCGTCATACCACCTTCAACACCATTATTGACAGCGTCACCTTTGATGACCCCAAAGCGCAGGCAGCTTATGATGAGTATATTGCCATCCGCAAAGAGCTGGGCCGCACCAAGCCTGTCTGCCTTATGGATCTGGGTACCATCGGCGCAAGATATCTCAAGGCTACCGGACAGCTGAAGAACCTTGACGAGAGCGACGAGATCAACGCCTGCACTGTCAAAATGAAGGTCACTGTTGACGGAGTTGAGGAAGATTGGCTGCTCCTCTTCAAGAACGAGACCCATAACCACCCCACCGAGATTGAGCCTTTCGGCGGTGCCGCCACCTGTATCGGCGGCGCGATCCGCGATCCTCTGTCCGGCAGAGGTTATGTATATGCCGCAATGCGTGTCACCGGCGCGGCTGACCCCACCGTCCCCGTCAGTGAGACAATGGCCGGCAAGCTGCCCCAGCGCACTATCGTTACCAAGGCCGCCGCAGGCTATTCCTCCTATGGCAACCAGATCGGCCTTGCCACCGGCATAGTTGATGAGCTTTACCACCCCGGCTACGCCGCGAAGCGTATGGAGATCGGCGCTGTTGTGGCCGCCGTTCCTGAGGCAAATGTGCGCCGTGAAGAGCCCGCTGCGGGTGACGTGGTCATCCTGCTTGGCGGCCGCACCGGCCGTGACGGCATCGGCGGCGCCACCGGTTCTTCCAAGAGCCACAGTGTGGAATCCCTTGACAGCTGTGGCGCTGAGGTGCAGAAGGGCAATGCCCCTGAAGAGCGCAAGCTCCAGCGTCTGTTCCGCAACCCTGAGGCTTCCCGCCTTATAAAGCGCTGCAACGACTTCGGCGCAGGCGGCGTCTCTGTCGCCATCGGCGAAATTGCCACCAGCCTTGATATAAAGCTTGACGAGGTCAAGAAAAAGTATGAGGGTCTGGACGGCACCGAACTGGCCATCTCCGAATCTCAGGAGCGCATGGCTGTTGCTGTCGAAGCCAAGGATGTCCGGCGCTTTATGGAGATCGCCCGCAGCGAAAACCTTGAGGCAACCGTTGTCGCCACCGTCACCGACTCCGGCCGCCTGCGCATGCAGTGGAACGGCAAATACATCGTTGACATTTCCCGCGCCTTCCTTGACACCAACGGCGCTGAGAAGCATATCACCGCCCACGTTCAGGCGGCAGGGGAGTATAAGCCCGCTGTTCCTACCTGCTTCGTCTGCGGCATGAAAGAGCTTGCATCCGACCTTAACGTCTGCTCCAAGCGCGGTCTTGGCGAGCGCTTCGACTCCACCATCGGCGCCGGCACCGTGCTGATGCCCTTCGGCGGCAAGACCCAGATGACCCCCATTCAGGCCATGGTCAACAAAGTCTCATCCGAAAAGGGTCACACCGACGCTTGCTCCTTCATGTCCTGGGGCTATAACCCCTATATTTCCGAGGCTGACCCCTTCAAGGGCGCCTATCTGGCTGTTGTTGAGGCTGTTTCCAAGCTGGCCGCTTCCGGTGCCGACCTTGAGAACACCTACATGAGCTTCCAGGAGTACTTTGAGCGCCTTGGCAATGACCCCGCCAAGTGGGGCAAGCCCATGACCGCTCTCCTCGGCGCCCTGAAGGCCCAGAAGGGCTTCGGTATTGCAGCCATTGGCGGCAAGGACTCCATGTCCGGCAGTTTTGAGAGCATCCACGTTCCTCCCACGCTGACCGCCTTTGCCGTCACCACCGGAACTACACATGAGGTTATCTCTCCCGAGTTCAAGGCAGCAGGCCACCGCGTTGCATGGCTTAAGCCCGAAACTGATGAAAACGGCCTGCCCACCGCCGACTCCGTCAAGGCTCTGTGCGCAAAGGTTCATGAGCTCAAGCCCTATGCCGCTTACACCCCCACCTTTGGCGGAGTTGCGGAAGCTGTCATGAAGATGTGCTTCGGCAACGGTATCGGCTTTGAGTATGACAGCGCTGTCACCCTGGAGGACATTTTCTCCAACTGCTACGGCTCCTTCATCATTGAGACCGACAGTGACGAGGGAATCACCCTCGGCTACACTAACGACAGCGCAGCCATCACCATGGGCGGCAACAGTGTTGAGCTTTCCGACCTGCTCAAGCGTTGGGAGGATAAGCTGGAGAGCGTCTATCCCACCCGTTCCACCGAGACAGGGGAGACCTATCAGGCTTATAACTATGAGCACAAGACCCCCATCGTGGGCGTCAGCCTTGGCGGCGCAAAGCCCAAGGCCCTCATCCCCGTGTTCCCCGGCACCAACTGCGAATATGACACCGCCAAGGCCCTGCGTGACGCAGGCGCCGAGCCGGAGATATTCGTCATCAATAACCTCAGCCCCGCAGCAGTTGCCGAAAGCGTTGACGCATTCTCCAAAAAGCTGCAGCAGGCCAACATCGTGTTCATCCCCGGCGGCTTCTCCGGCGGCGACGAACCCGACGGCTCCGGCAAGTTCATCACCGCCTTCTTCCGCAACCCCGCGGTCAAGGATGCTGTTCATGAGCTTCTGAAGAACCGTGACGGCCTTATGGGCGGCATCTGCAACGGCTTCCAGGCCCTTATCAAGCTGGGTCTTGTACCCTACGGCGAGATAGTGGATATGGATCCCGATTGCGCCACCCTTACCTTCAACAGCATCGGCCGCCACCAGTCCCGCATGGTGAACATCCGCACCGCTTCCGGTCTGTCCCCCTGGCTGATGGAGACCAAGCCCGGCGATGTGTACAGCGTACCCATCTCCCACGGTGAGGGCCGCTTCTGGGCCTCTGACGCGCTGGTGAAGCAGCTGGCTGAAAACGGCCAGATCGCCACCCAGTATGTGGATATGAACGGCACCCCCACCTCCGACATCCTCTTCAACCCCAACAACTCCGTCATGGCCATCGAGGGCATCACCTCTCCCGACGGCCGCGTGCTGGGCAAGATGGGTCACACCGAGCGCTGGAACGACGGTCTGTATAAGAACGTTCCCGGCAACTATGATATGGGCCTGTTCCGTTCTGCAGTTAAATACTTTAAGTGATAATATTTTGAAAGGGAATGAGATAAATGCTTGATCCGACCATTTATAAAGACTGGCAAATCGCTGCTGAAGCCGAGAAAACCCTGCCCCCCGTTGATTATTTCCGCGAGAAGATGGGCCTTCTGCCCGATGAGATCATCCCCTACGGCAAGACCCCCAAGCTGGACTACATCAAGATCATGAACCGCCTTAAGGATAAGCCCGACGGCAAGTACATCGAAGTCACCGCCATCACCCCCACTCCTCTGGGTGAGGGCAAGTCCACCACCTCCCTCGGCCTTATCGAGGGTCTTGGCAAGATGGGTCTGAACGTGGGCGGCTGCCTGCGTCAGCCCTCCGGCGGCCCGACCATGAATGTTAAGGGCACCGCGGCAGGCGGCGGTAACGCACTGCTCATGCCCATGACCGAGTTCTCTCTGGGTCTCACCGGTGACATCAACGACATTATGAACGCCCACAACCTTGCCATGGTGGCTCTCAACGCCCGTATGCAGCATGAGCGCAACTACACCGATGCTCAGCTTGCCAAGCGCGGCCTGAAGCGCCTTGACATCGACCCCGAGCGCGTTGAGATGGGTTGGGTACTGGACTTCTGCGCTCAGGGCCTGAGAAACATCCGCATCGGCATGGGCGAGGGCAAGATGAACGGCTTTGAGATGGATTCCAAGGTCGCCATCGCTGTCTCTTCCGAGCTTATGGCCATTCTGGCCGTTGCCACCGACCTTAAAGACCTGCGTGAGCGCATCGGCAGGATCGTTGTCGCTTACGATAAGCAGGGCAACCCCGTCACCACCGAGGATCTTGAGGTCGCCGGCGCCATGACCGCATGGATGCGCAACACCATTAACCCCACCCTGTGCTACACCGTTGAGCATCAGCCCTGTCTTGTCCATGCCGGCCCCTTCGCCAACATCGCCATCGGCCAGTCCTCCATTATCGGCGACAAGCTGGCTCTTAAGCTGTTTGACTATCATGTTACCGAGAGTGGCTTTGCTGCCGACATCGGCTTTGAAAAATTCTGGAACGTCAAGTGCCGTCTGAGTGGTCTCAAGCCCCATGTTTCTGTGGTAGTTGCCACCATCCGTGCTCTTAAGATGCACGGCGGCGGCCCCGCTGTTGCCCCCGGCAAGCCTCTGCCCACTGAGTACACCGAGGAGAACCTTGAGCTGCTCGAGGCAGGTCTTGAGAACCTCTTCCACCATGTTGACAATGTTAAGAAGAGCGGCATCAAGCCTGTGGTCTGCATCAACAAGTTCTATACCGACACCGATGCCGAAATTGAGCTTATCCGCAAAGCCTGCGCCAAGCGCGGCGTCCGCTGCGCCCTCAGTGACCATTGGCGTTATGGCGGCGAAGGCGCCCTTGAGCTGGCTCAAGCCGTTGTGGAAGCCTGCGAAGAGCCCGCAGAGATCAACTACCTCTATGACCTTGACATGCCCCTCAGACAGCGTGTTGAGCTCATCGCCAAAGAGGTTTACGGTGCTGATGGTGTCGATTGGGCACCCCTGGCCATTGAGAAGGCAGAGCGCTTTGAGAATGACCCCAAGTATGCCGACTACTGCACCATGATGGTCAAGACCCATCTGTCCCTCAGCCATGAGCCCACCCTCAAGGGCGTGCCCAAGGGCTGGAGACTGCCCGTCCGTGACATTCTTGAGTACGGCGGCGCCAAGTTCCTTTGCCCCATGGCCGGCAGCATCAGCATGATGCCCGGCACCGGCAGTGACCCCGCATACCGCCGCATCGATGTTGACACCGAGACCGGCGC
>JAZUPH010000084.1:0-47396 GCA_045605145.1 Oscillospiraceae bacterium
GTACTCGTCGGAGGCCACATCGTAGAGCATGGCGCTCCAGCCGTTGTTGGTAGCAGAGTGGCTCTCACGCAGGGTGATGGCAACCTTCTCAAATCCAAACTTGTCGGCAAGCTGTCTGGCAACGGACTTGTAGCCCTCATGGTTCAGACTGCCGCCGTAGATATCGGTGGCCTCGGCCTCGATACCGAACACATCCTTGGCATCCTCTTCGTTGGAGATGCACACGTCAACATACTGGCACAGTTCGGTCATTGCCTCACGGGCCTGGGCGCGGGTCCACAGCTTGCCGCGATAGTTCAGGTCGCAGCTGGTCTTGATGCCGCGGGCCTTGGCGGCCTTGCAGGCATCCAAGCAAGCCTGCACCATGTTGGGGCCGAGAGCCGGGGTGATGCCGGTGAAGTGGAACCAGTCGGCGCCGTCAAAAATCTTGTCCCAATCGAACTCGGAGGGCTCCGCAAGCTGGATGGCGGAGTAGGCGCGGTCATAGATGCACACGCTGCCGCGCTGAGAGGCTCCCTTTTCATTGAAATAGATACCCACACGCTCGCCGCCGCGGACAATCATGGAGGTGTCAACGCCAAAGCGGCGCAGGCTGTTGACAGCGGCCTGACCGATGGAGTGGGCGGGGAGCTTGGTGACATAAGCGGCGTCCATGCCATAGTTGGCAAGAGACACGGCCACATTGGCCTCGCCGCCGCCGAAGGTAAACTCCACGTGATCACACTGAACGAAACGCTCATAGTTATAGGGCTGAAGGCGGAGCATCAGCTCGCCGAAGGTAATTACTTTAGCCATTGTCTTTATCCTTTCCTATCGTGTCTTATTCGCCGCGGGCAGCCTGACGGGCCTCGGCGCACAGGGCGGTGATCTTCTCAAAGTTGCCGGCTGCGATGTCGGCCTTGGGGCAGACCCAGCTGCCGCCGACAGCGTGGATGAAGGGGGCATCCACATACTCTTTGATGTTCTTGGCATTGACGCCGCCGGTGGGGATGAACTTGATGCCCACAAAAGGTGCGGACAGGTTCTTCATGGCGTTCAGGCCGCCGTAGACATTGGCGGGGAAGAACTTAACCACTTTCAGCCCCAGCTTGATTGCGGCCATGATCTCGGTGGGGGTTACGCAGCCGGGGGCAACGGCAATGCCGTTCTCAACGCACCAGGCGACGACCTCGGCATCAAAGCCGGGAGAAACGATGAACTTTGCGCCCATTTCAACGGCCAGCTTGCACTGGTCAAGGTTCAGAACTGTGCCGGCGCCAACCAGCATATCGGGGCAGTTGTCGGCAACTGCCTTGATGCTGTCAGCAGCGGCGGCGGTGCGGAAGGTGATCTCCATGACATCAACGCCGCCGGCGACCATGGCGTTAGCGGTGGGCACAGCGTCTTTGGCATCGTCAAGCACGACCACAGGAACTACGATGGCATTGGCAAGTCGGGTTAATACATCCATTTCAGAATCCTCCATTATACGCCGGAGTATGCGGCAAAGCCGGCATCAACGGGCAGGACAACGCCGGTGATGGCGCTGGCAGATCTGTCATCACACAGGAACAGGGTGGCACCCAGCAGCTCATCGGCATCGACGAAACGATTGGTGGGAGTGCCGGAGAGGATCTTGTGGGAGCGGGCGGTGGGGGTGCCGTCCTCATTGTAAAGCAGAGCCTTGTTCTGGGCGGATACCAGGAAGCCCGGGGCGATGGCGTTGCAGCGGATGCCGGTACCGGCAAAGTGGGTTGCAAGCCACTGAGTAAAGTTGGAGATGCCGGCCTTGGCGGCAGAGTAGGCGGGGATCTTGGTCAGCGGAGTATATGCGTTCATGGAGGAAATGTTCAGGATGCAGCCGGACTTCTTCTCGACCATGTCGATGGCGAAGGCCTGGGTGGGGAGCAGAGTGCCCTGGAAGTTCAGTTTGAACACGAAATCAACGCCGCCTGCGTCCAGGTCGAAGAAGGACTTACCGCCCTCTTTTGCCTCATGCTGGTACTCATTGTCGGTGGTAGCGCGGGGATTGTTGCCGCCGGCGCCGTTTACAAGGATGTCACAGGGGCCGAGATCGCTGAGCACGGCCTCATGCACAGCCTTAAGGGCTTCGGGGTCAAGGACGTTGGCCTTGTAGCCTTCGCAGATGAAGCCTTCGGCCTTCAGCTCGACAGCCAGCTGCTTGACAGCGGCCTCATTCAGGTCGAGAGCAGCCACCTTGGCGCCGCTCTGGGCAAAGGCGCGGGCCATTGCGCCGCAGATCAGGCCGCCTGCGCCGGTAACGACGACGACCTTGCCGGAAAAGTCGATGTTCAGGGGAAGATTGATCATGATTGCATGCCTCCAAATTATTTATATCAGTAAAATTTGTTCTGTTTAATCTTCAATTACTCGGTGGTCTTTTTCCCGGACAGTTTGTCCAGCATATCCCACACGCCCAGCATATACATAATGCCCAGTGCGCGGTCATACAGGCCGTAGCCGGGGCGGACGGTGCCGGGGCCCTCACCCCACAGGTGGCGTCCGTGATCGGGTCGAATATAGCCTTCAAAGCCGCATTCGTGGTAAGCCTTGAGTATCTCGAGGATGCCGGTGTCGCCGTCGCAATCACGGTGGCTGGCCTCGGAGAAGTCGCCGTTTTCAAAATGCTTTACATTGCGGATGTGGGCAAAAGCAATGCGGTCGCAGTGCTTGCGGATGACGTTGGCAACATTGTTGCGCGGGTCGGCGTTCAGAGAGCCGGAGCACAGAGTCAGGCAGTTGCAGGGATGGTCCACCATTTTGAGGAAGCGGTCGATGTTCTCCTCATTTATCAGCAGGCGGGGCAGGCCGAAGATGTCCCAGGGTGGATCGTCCATGTGGATGGCCATCTTGATGCCCGTCTCTTCGCAGGTGGGCATCAGTGCCTCAAGGAAGTATTTCAGGTTGGCCCACAGCTTCTCGTGGTCAACATCGGCATAGGCCTTGAACAGCTCGTCCAGCTTGGCCATACGCTCAGGCTCCCAGCCGGGGAAGGACATGTTGTATTCCTCGGTAAAGTCCAGGATGTACTTTGCCATTGCGTTGTAATCGTCCTGGATCATGCCCTTTTCATAGAACAGGGCGGTGGAGCCATCACCCACGGGGTGGAACAGGTCGGAGCGGGTCCAGTCGAAGATGGGCATGAAGTTGTAGCAGATGACCTTTACGCCGAATTTGGACAGGTTGCGCATGGTGGCTTTGTAGTTTTCAATATACTGATCTCTGGTGGGAAGGCCGATCTTGATATCGTCATGGATGTTGACGGACTCCACCACGTCGCCGTTAAAGCCGTACTCATGAAGCTGATCCATAACCTCGGCAATTTCTTCCACTGCCCAGATTTCGCCTGGCATCTTGTGGTGCAGAGCCCATACGATGCTTGTCACACCGGGAATCTGCTTTATGTCGCCCAGGCTGATGTTGTCGTTACCCTTTCCGTACCAACGGAAACCCATTTGCATTGGCATTCGTTTATCCCCCTAATAATAATTTACAGATTGAAATAACGGATGGCGTTGTTTGCGCTGATGTCTTCGACGATGGTGCCGAGGGTGGCCATGTCGGCAGGATATTCTCCGTTCTCCACCCATGTGCCGATGAGCTGGCACAGTATGCGGCGGAAATACTCGTGGCGGGTGTAGCTGAGGAAGCTGCGGGAGTCGGTGAGCATGCCGATGAAGTTACCCAGCAGGCTGAGATTTGCAAGGCTGGTGAGCTGGTCGATCATGCCCTGCTTGTTGTCGTTGAACCACCATGCGCTTCCGTGCTGCAGCTTGCCTGCCACCTCGGTTCCCTGGAAGGAGCCGATCAGTGTGTCAAGGAAGGCGTTGTCGCCGGCGTCAAGGCTGTAGAGGATGGTCTTGGGCAGCTTGCCGGAGGCGTAGAGCGCATCCAGCAGGGCCGCCAGAGCGGCGGAGCCGTTCTCGGGGCCGATGCAGTCGAAGCCGCAGTCGGGGCCCAGCTTTTTGAACATTGCGCTGTTGGGGTTTCTAAGGCAGTTGTAATGTATCTGCATTGCCCAGCCCCTGCGGACATATTCGCCGGCGCAGAAGATGAGCAGCGCGGTCTTAAGCGCCGCAGCTTCCTGCGCGGTGACAGGCTCTCCGGCCAGGCCCCTGGCAATGATCTCATCCAGAGCCGCGTCGTCAGCCCGGGCATATACCATATGGTCAAGGCCGTGGTCGCTGGCGCGGCATCCGAAGGAGTCAAAATGGTCGATTCTCAGCTTCAGGGCTGCCTTCAGGCTGTCGATACCGCTGATCTCAACACCGCTGACAGCAGAAAGCTGTGCAATATATTCGCACCAGCCGGCTTTGTCTATATTAAAGGCCTTGTCGGGGCGGAAGGAGGGGCCAACAACCGTCTTGATAGTGGGGTCTGCGGCTATTTTGCCGTGCCACTCAAGGCTGTCGATGGGGTCATCGGTGGTGCCCACGAAGGCCACATTGCTCTTTTCAATAAGGCCGCGCACGCCCATGTCGGGGCGCTTGAGCATTTCTTCGGTCAGATCCCACACCTGCTGTGCGGTTTCACCGTTGAGAACGCCGGTGTAGCCGAAATAATTCTTCAGCTCAAGATGGCACCAGTGGTACATGGGGTTGCCGATCGCTTTGGGCAGCGCCTCGGCAAACTTCTGAAATTTCGCCCTGGCAGGTGCCGCGCCGGTAATGTAGTATTCATCCACCCCGTTTGAGCGCATGATGCGCCATTTATAGTGGTCGCCGCCCAGCCAGACCTGGGTAATGTTTTCAAAATGGAGATCCTCAAAAATCTCTTTGGGGCTGACATGGCAGTGATAGTCCACGATGGGCATTTTTGCCGCATGGTCGTGGTACAGGGTCTTTGCCGTTTGGCTGGTCAAAAGGAAATCGTCGCTGAGAAAAGGAATCATAGCCGGCCTTCCTCCCATTTAATGTTGAATTGAGTATATCACAGCTTTTTTGCAATGATAATTGCATTAGTTGTTTGACACATTGCGATTCTTGCGGTATTCTTTATATATAAGAGGTGATTGTATGAAAAAACGCACACAGAGCTTCGATCCGCGGCAGAATATGCGCAGTCAGGGCTTTGAGGTGTTCCACTATCAGGACCCCAAGCCCAACTCGGTGGAGATGCACCACCACGATTTTTATGAAGTATATTTCTTCCTCGGCGGCAAGGTTGAGTACCGCGTGGAAGGCCGTTTATACCGCCTTGAGCCGGGCGATCTGCTGCTGATTAGCCCGATGGAGCTGCACCAGCCCATCATGGCGCCGGACTGCACAGTGTACGAGCGCTTCGTGCTGTGGATAAACAAGGCGTATCTTGAGCGCTTTTCCTCGGCAGAGGTGAGCCTGACCCGCTGCTTTGACAATGCCCTGCCCGCACACACCAATCATCTGCGCCCCTCTGCAACGCAGCGGGCCGGGGTCATGCTCCTGCTGGAGGAGCTGGTGCGGGAAAGCTACGGCGGCGACTACGCAAGCGAATTATGCGCAACGGGAATATTCCTGCAGCTGATGGCGGAGCTTAACCGTCTCGCCCTTGGAAGCAGCACTGTCATCGGGCGCAGTGACGCTTCGCCCCTTATAGGTCAGGTGCTGGACTACATTGCCGACCATTATAACGAGCCGCTGTCCCTGGACGGGCTGGCACAGCAGTTCTATGTCAGCAAATACCACCTGTCCCATGAATTCAACCGGGCAGTGGGTACCGGCGTGTACCGCTACATCACCCTGAAACGGCTTCTCATCGCAAGGCAGATGCTGTCAAACGGCATTTCCCCCGGCACGGTGTACAGCCATTGCGGCTTCGGTGATTATACAAACTTCTACCGCGCATTCAAGGCTCAGTACGGCATCAGCCCAAGAGAATATGCCGAAAGCGCACAGTGACCGCCTTAGCTTTGTCGGGGCGTGCGCCCGCCCTGCAGGCGCAGGCGGTACTCACGGGGTGTTGCGCCGGTGTACTTTTTGAAGATTTTGGAAAAGTAGTTGGCGTCGGTCATGCCGCAGTGCTGTGCCACTGTCTGTATCTGCAGCTTTGTGCCGCCCAGAAGCTGGGCCGCTACTGCAACACGGCGCCGGTTAACATAATCCGTAACCGTCATGCCGGTTTCCTTTTTGAACAGCACGGAAAGGTAGCTGGCATTTATATTCTGCGTCAGGGCAAGGGTTCTTAAACTTAAATCCCCGCTCAGATCCGCATCGATCTGCACCACCGCCCTCTGCACAGGGGGCGAATAATCCTTTGTGGATTTCTGGCGCACAAGACGGCAGTAGGTGCGGAACATTTCGTCCATCATTTTCCCCGCCGCCTCAACGGAGTTTAGCTCTTCGATGCGCCGGGCAAAAGATGAGGATTGCTCGTCCAGATAAAGGGGATGTACGCCGCCCTGCTCGGCCGCCTTTCTGAGGAGCGTGTTCATCGTAATGCAATAGTTTTTCAAATTGCGTACAGGATCGGCCAGTCGTCGCTCAAAAGCCATACTGGAAAAGCCGGAGAGCATCATGCCCGCGCGGTGTGTCTGACCCAGGGACACCGCCTGCATAAATTCGTTTTCAAAGGCGTAGCGCTCCTCCATCTCCTGCATGGTGTGCAGCACCTTTTCCGGCGGGGGCGCATCCGCTCCGTCACCCAGCGCCCGGGGCGCACTGTCGTAAAACTCTCTGTTCAGGTCGGTGATGGCAAAGGCGTCACCGCCGCCCCAGATCCGTTCGCCAAAGGCCACAACAGGGGCAAAGATCAGGTTATCGTCCCGTACCACGGGGATGCTGCCGTAAAAGGCCTCAAGCACGGGAAACTGCTGGGGCTGTACGCCGGAGCTTTCGGCCTGCTCCATGTGCTGCTGGCGGGTGAGTTCAACAGAGAGATAGGGTCCGATGCACAGTATCTCGCCCACCTGTGCCCCGGGCAGACGGAGAAAAATATAGCTGCACAAAAACTGATCTGTCAGACGGCAGATGGTATTCGGCTCAACCACAGCCAGAGCGCGATCGAATACACGGACATAGTCATCCCCCAGACCCAGCCTTGTGCGCAGGCCGTCGTCCAGCCGCTCATCGGCAGGCACATCTGCGGACAGCCGCAGCGTGCGCAGGCGGCTTTTTCTGAGTATGCTTTGTAAGAATTCAAGCTCGGCATCGTAGAACATCGTTTTAACCCCCCCTGGGCAGTATTTTCGGGCACTGTTTGCACAAAATCAATTATGCTATAAACCCCCTCGCAAGGCAAGAGAATTTTCAAAAAATGTGCTAAAAATACAAAAAATTTTACTCACAACTTGACTAATTTTTCTGATACTCTGTAAGCGGTCGGAAGTATACGCTTCTTTCGGCAGCAAGCAGCGCAAATCTGCGGAACGGGTCTTAGTCCCGTCCGCCACATATAAAATTTTGTCAGGAGGAAACCCCATTGAGAACAGTCATCAACTTCAACACCAAGTGGGCTTTCAGCAAGGAAGCTACCGAAGTCCCCTCTGCTATCTCCCCCAAGTGGAACTGGGTCAACCTGCCCCACTCCTGGAACGCCATTGACGGCCAGGACGGCGAAGGCGACTACTACCGCGGCACCGCCTATTATGCCAAGGCTTTCAGCAAGTCCGATCTGCCTGAGTCCGACCTGTACTATCTTGAGCTGCAGGGCGCCAACTCCTCCGCCGATGTATACCTCAACGGCAAGAAACTGGCTCATCACGACGGCGGCTACTCCACCTGGCGTGTGGATATGACCGAGGCTCTGACCGCCTCCAACCTGCTGGTCATCGCTGTTGACAACTCTGCCAACGAGACCGTTTATCCCCAGATGGCCGACTTCACCTTCTACGGCGGCATCTACCGCGATGTTAACATTATCTGCGTCAATAACACCCACTTTGATCTGGACTACTACGGCGGCACCGGCCTGAAGGTCACCCCCGTCATGGATGGCGCCAACGCCCAGGTCGAGGTTGAGGTTTTTGTCACCAACAGCAAGCTGGGACAGAAGCTGGTTTACACCGCCACCGACGCCCAGGGCAGCACCGTGTTCTCCACTGAGACCACCGACACCAAGATCAGCTTCACCGTCGAGAATGCTCATCTGTGGCACGGCCGCAAGGATCCTTACCTGTACAACATCAAGGTCGAGGTTAAGGAAGACGGCACCGTTCTTGATACCGTTTCCAGCCGCTTCGGCTGCCGCAGCTTTAAGATCGACCCCAACAACGGCTTCATCCTCAACGGAGAAGAGTATCCTCTGCGCGGCGTATCCCGCCACCAGGACCGCTGGGGCAAGGGCAACGCTTTGAGCCATGCCGATCACGAGGAGGACATGGATCTGATCTGCGAAGTGGGCGCCACCACCATCCGCCTTGCCCATTATCAGCATGACCAGTACTTCTATGACCTGTGCGACGAGCGCGGCCTTGTCATCTGGGCCGAGATCCCCTACATCTCCAAGCATATGCCCACCGGCCGCGAGAACACCATCAGCCAGATGAAAGAGCTGATCGTTCAGAACTACAACCATCCCAGCATCGTGGTCTGGGGCCTGTCCAACGAGATCTCCATCGGCGGCTCCGATGCTGACCTTCTGGACAACCACAACGTCCTCAACGACCTGTGCCACGAGATGGACAAGACCCGTCTGACCACCATCGCAGCAGTCTCCATGTGCAAGATGGACGACCCCTATCTGCAGATCCCCGATGTGGTCTCCTACAACCACTACTTCGGCTGGTACGGCGGCGACACCACCATGAACGGCCCCTGGTTCGATAAGTTCCACGCCACCCATCCCAACATCCCCATCGGCTGCTCCGAGTACGGCTGTGAGGCACTCAACTGGCACACCTCCGACCCCAGGCAGGGCGACTACACCGAAGAGTATCAGGCTTATTACCATGAGGAGCTGATTAAGCAGCTTTTCAGCCGCAAGTATATGTGGGCAACCCATGTATGGAATATGTTCGACTTCGGCGCCGACGCCCGTAATGAGGGCGGCGAGAACGGTCAGAACCACAAGGGTCTTGTAACCTTCGACCGTAAATATAAGAAGGACTCCTTCTATGCATACAAGGCATGGCTGAGCGACGAGCCCTTCGTCCATCTGTGCGGCAAGCGCTATGTTGACCGCGTTGAGGCCGTCACCAAAGTCACCGTGTACTCCAACCTGCCCGAGGTTGAGCTGTTCGCCAACGGCGTGAGCCTGGGCGTGAAGACTGCCGAGGATCACTTCTTCTACTTTGACGTACCCAACAACGGCGAGACCAATCTGATCGCTGTTGCCGGCGGCCACACCGACGAGAGCCACATCCGCAAGGTGGACACCTTCAATCCCGCTTACCGCCTGCAGGAGAAGGGCGCCATCCTCAACTGGTTTGATATTGACGCTCCCGAAGGCTATCTGTCCCTCAACGACAAGATGAGCGATGTCATGAGCACTGTCCGCGGCAAGCTGATCCTGGCCGGTCTGATGGGCAAGATGCTGGGCGGCGGCAAAGGCAAGGACAAGGGCGAAGGCGGCGGCAAGGTCATGGGCTTTGACCTCACCCCCGATATGATGGCAATGATGAGCGGCTTCACCGTTCTGCGCCTGCTGACTATGGCCGGCGGCATGATGGATGTCCACTTCACCAAGGAAGATCTGCTGGACCTGAACGCCAAGCTCAACAAGATCAAGAAGCACGAGAAGTAATTTCAGCCTTTAGGGTTTACCTCACAAAAACAGCACCGCGATGCCTACGGGCACCGCGGTGCTGTTGATTTTTCTGCGCCCTTCCCCGGGCGCATAAAAGAATCTCCCTGCCGCGCCCGACCCTGTAGGTAAGGCGCTCACAGCAGGGAGATTTTTGTCTTTATTTGGGCAGCTTGCCCCGGGTCAGCTCGGTTATCACGCCCGGCTCCGTGACCACGATGCGGTTCATCGGTGCGGTGGTCGCACTGCGGAAGGCGGTCATTCCGTATCCGAAGGTGTCGTTGGAGATGCCCAGGGAACGGCCCTGGCAGTTAAGGTAGCACTGGCCGCAACTCTGGCAGTTTTCGGGGTAGGCGATAACGGACTTGTGCGCCGCATGGTCAAAGTAGAACACATCCATGGGGCAGACGCTGACGCAGTTTTCGCAGCCGATACATTTATTAAGGTCAATTCTTACTACGCTCATGCTTATTTCCTCCATCCGCCGCGTGCCGGGGGAGCGACCTTGAAGCCCTTGGCCTCCGGCTCACCCGGGAAATAATACTGATAACGCTTGGAATACTCCACACTCTTGTCCCCTGTCCACTCATCGGGCAGCATCACCTTATCAGTGACCATCGCGCCGTCGGCACCTTTCTGCACCGTTATGTAGCACAGGAAATTCTCGTCATCCCTGTAGGGGATGTCGGCGCGGTAATGGTTGCCGCGGCTCTCCTGCCGGGCAAGACTTGCGCGCAGCTTCATCTCCGCTGACAGCACCTTGTGCTTCATCTCAATGCACAGGCGCAGGTCATGGCCGGTGCAGGCCACAAGACGGGGAACAACATGGTCACGCATATACTCCACCTGAACCAGAGCGGCCTTCAGGGTAGCCTCGGTCTTGGCTACATTCACCCAATAGGGCGCCATGATGGAGTGGAGCACGTCCCTTGCCCAGTTGGCGTCGAAGCCCTTTTCGCGGCGCATGGGTGCGGTGATCTCCTCCGTCCTGGCGGCGATCGTTTCCGCCGTCAGACCCATGGCGTCGACGCCGGACGCATACTCCGCTGCCGCCTTGCCGGCATGGTCGCCGTCAATGGAGCAGAAGCAGGAGGTGAAGCCCACTCCGCAGGGATATGCCGAGCCGGAGGGTGCTGTGGCATGGATGCCGTCACCGGCAGTGTAAAGTCCGGGTATGCCGGTGCCGCCGTCCAGTTCGTCAAGGCCGCAGAACACGCCGGAGGTCAGGTGGCAGCACATACCCACAGCCACGCCGCCCAGCTCGCTGGCGGCGGTGGGACTGCTCATCTTGCCGGAGCGAACCTCCTGTGGGTCATTCTCATAAAACTGTGAACCGCCGCGTCGGGTATACTGGGCAGTGGCCACATCCTGAACGGCACTGCCGTCGGTTGCGGCCATGCCGAACACTGCGTTGCGCACGCGGCCGAGCACCATGGCGTTGCCCTTTGAGCTGCCGTAATTGGAAGCATTCTCCGCGTTGACGTCACCGCCGCACAGCCAGATGTTTTCAAGATACTGCCAGTGGTTGTCAAGGAACACGTTGCCCGGCGCGGCAGAGGGCGTGGCGTGGAAATCCTCAAACTCTTTGCCCGCGATTGGAAGGCCCAGCTGATATGCCATGTACTCGCCGTCAAAGGTGTCGCCGCCCACGGGGTAGCCGGTGGGCTTATAGCTGCCGCCGCCGGTGGCAAGGACCACCGCCTTTGCGCTGACAGCGATCACCTTGCCGGACTGGACGTGCAGCGCCATAACGCCGGAAAGCTTTCCGTCGGTGAGCACCACATCGGTGACCATTGTATGTTCAAGATACGGCACCCCGTATCTGTCCAAAACCGCCACCCACTTCTTGCGGCGGTCAAATTTGTCGAAGGTCTCGCGGTAGCCGACAAAGTCTTCCTTCTCGTAGAAGTCGCCTGCCTCGGCCGCACGGGGGTACTGGGTGAGAATGCCCCAGTCCATAAGACGCCTGTACACATCCTTGGACTCCTTGAGCCACATCTCATACCAGTTCATGTTGCTGATATAATCGCCGCCTTCGCGGATGGCCTTGCGATACGCCTCGGCATCGTCCCGGTCCGGGTCGAACCAGCGGAAGCTGGAGGGCCAGGGAGACAGGCCGGAGTAGCCGGGGCGGCCCTTGTCGATGACCAGCACCCTGCTGCCGCACTGGGCAGCCGACACCGCGGCATTCAGCCCGGCAAAGCCGCAGCCGACCACAACAACATCACACTCATATTCCGCCTCATAGGGACATTTTACCTCTTTGGGGCGGGGCAGCTCCATCGTGCGCGGGTATACTGTACTATTATCCATATCCGTTCTCCTTCACGGTAACTCAGAACAGTTCGTTATATCTGGCGTGATTAATTATGGCCTGCGCGACCCGGTCAGCCTTGTCCGCATTGCCCAAAATCACCGCACCCTCCAGTGAGCCGCCGAAGAACCAGTACTTCTCCCGGCTGCCCTTGACATCATCGTTGAGGGTAACGGTCTTATACGGCACACCTTCTGTCTTACCCACTTCGCCCATGGCGAACAGCGATGTGCCGAAGCCCTCAAGAGTCAGCGCCATGGGGCGGTTGGTATATGCCAGTTTGTCACCTGCCGCATTCGCGCCGGCAACGCGGCCCTGTTCCGTGGCTTCCTGCCAGAGCTGGTAATTCACTCCGTCAAGCTGGGCACAGTCGCCGCAGGCGTAGATATCCTCAACGCTGGTGCGCATATACTCGTCCACCACGATCGCGCGGTCGATTTCGGCACCTGCCGTCATTGCGGGGAACACATTGGCGCGGTTGCCGCAGGACAGCACCACAAGCTGCGCGGGGAACACCCTGCCATCGTCCAGGCGCACGCCTGTGACGCGGCTGCCGCCCTCAATAGCAGCGATATTCACGCCCTCATAACAGGCAACGCCCAGCCCGGCCATCTTTTTACGCAGGAGGGCAGCGGTTTCAGCATCAACCTGGCGGCCCAGGATCTGATCCGCAGCCTCCAGAACGGTCACCTTGACCCCGGCACGCATAAGCTCACTTGCGGCCTCAAGGCCGATAGCGCCGCCGCCGATGACAACCGCCTCGTTACTGTTTTCCATATGGTTTACCAGTGCGAGGGCATCGCCCAGATGGCGGAGGGTCAGCACGCCGCCCTTTTCATTGCCGGGGATCGGCGGGACGAAGCTCTCAGCACCGGTGGCAAGAATCAGCTTGTCGTAGGGCATTTGCTCTCCGTACTGGGTCTTCACACATTTGAGCTGCGGGTACACCCCCAGCACCTCCTGCCCCAGACGCAGATCAATGTCCTGATCGTCGTACCAATCATAATCATGCATCACAAGACCGTCCGGCATTTCAATAAAGGCCTGCAGGTCTTTGGACAGCATCGGGCGGTTAATTGGCAGACATTCTTCAGCCGACAGAATGACAATGCTGCCCGTTCCGTCGCGGCTGCGTATCGCCTGCGCCGCAGATACCGCAGCGGTCCCGCCGCCAACGATTACATATCTGGTGTCGCTGTCACGGCGGAACAGCACCTCGGCTTCGTCTGCGGGAACACAGCGGTCGAGTCCTACACCGCAGACGGGGCAGATGCCCATGGACGCATCAAATATCTCACCGCAGACAAGGCATTTGACCAGCTTCGGCTTGCGGGGGTTGGGTATCTTCTGCATGCAGCAGCCGAAGTTGAAGCCAAATTCCATGGCGTTCTTCATTTCATCTATGCCCGGCTTCCCCTGCACGGTGAAGCTGCCTGCATTCAGATCGCAGCCCAGGCTCTCAAGGCGGGCGCGCAAAGTCTCTTCAGCATTAGACCTTGAAAGGGTAGAGACGAATATCGCAGCAGTCTTACCTGACACATCCTCTTTTCTTAAAGACGCGACCGCGTCCCACATAGCGCGGGTCACATCGCCGCCATCCTCGGCCGTGCCGAAAATCACTGCATCGGCAGCGCGGACTGTACGCATCGCGGCGGTGCGGTTAACCGCGCGCAGGTCGAGGGCCTTCACAATAAAATCGCCGGACTGATACACGCCGAAACCGATGCTGTCGGCCATCTCCTGCAGGTATCCGTCCCTGGTGTAGAGAATGACCGCGGTGGGTTTTTTATTGGGGGCGGTCTTCGTCTCGGTAAAAGCCGCGACCAGCTTATCAAGCTCCACATCGGCAACCGGGCCGCGGGAGGGACAAATGTTTTTCACATCATATTTGTCGATAAGTGCGGCGGCCTTTTTCATGGTCTCCTCGCGGCGGTGGGCCATGATCTCTTCAGCGCACAACTGCGCGCCGGAAAGCCACGCGCCCTTATCCTTAAGTCCGCTGACCACCGCGGCATCGGCCGCGCACAGGGCACAGAAGGCATCCGCAGTAAACAGGGCGCTGTCCTCGGGGTCGACAACATACAGCTTCGCTCCCGCCAGCTTGTCGGTGAGCACGGCGCACACAAGGGTCTTTTTGCCCAGCTGCAGTTTGCGGTCGGTGCGCACCTCAACGGTGCCTGCGGGGCGGCAGAATCCCTCAAGCTCAAACAGGGAGAGCATGCTCCCCACGACAATCGTTTTGGGGTAGGTATCCACCACGGCGCGGGCAGCGCCGCGGTCATCTTCTCCGCCAAGTAGGATCAGCCACTTAATCTGCCCCTCAGCGAGTTTTCCGGCCTCTTCAAGCCATTGCTCAATATACCTCTCCGGCGGCACGCCGATGAGTGCATATCCCGCACCGGTATCCATGAGATATGCACCGAAAAGCTGTCCGTATTCGGTGAGTGACACCTTTCCGAACACTCTCAGCTTTTCCTCATTGGCGGAAAGGTGCCACAGTCCGGGACTGAGTTGTTTTACTGTCATATAACCTCACTTTCTGCGCCGCGCGTTTGCACCGCGCAAATCGGTCTGCCCCCTGAATGTTCAGGAGCCTTAACACATATTTCAAATTATAAATAAAATCCTTGTATCGTCAAGGGGACGCCGACAACATTTTGAAATTTCGCAGCCGCTTCACCCCGCAGCGGCCCATGCCGAGACAACACAAACCCTCCCCAAAAACGGGGAGGGTTCGTGATAACAGCTTAAATTTACTGCTGCACAGCTTCGATCTTATCCAGGCCGCAGGCATCAAGAACGGTCTTGCCGCCGATGACGCACACACCGGCCTCACTGCACAGCTTGTCCAGCACATCTGCGATCTCAAGCAGCTGCTCAGTTGTGGTGCCCAGGATCTCACGGCGGGTCTTGCGGCGCTTCTGGGCCGTCTGACCGGTGAGATATCTGACTGCCGCCAGATTGCCGTCCATTCTGGGGGTGGTGACTGGCTCCGTCTCAGCGATGGTGCTGATAATATACTTATCTATCGGGCTACCGCTGCCGCACAGGGCACGCAGAGCATCGCCCGCACCGTCGTACACATTCAGCGAGTTGGCTGCGGAGGGATCGCGGTAGGAGGTGAAGGCCACATCTCCTTCAGCACGGACATTGAGCCCTGTACCGTAGGCACCGCCCTTGACACGAACCGCGTTCCACAAATAGTCATAAGTGAGGAACTGGGCAGCCACGCGGAACGCGCCGCTGTATTTGGACGAAACGGAATTCAGATTGGCGGCCTTGACGGCAAAGCCTATCTCCGCGGGAATGGTGAAGCCCTCCCGCTGCCTGTCATACAGCTCATATTCAGCCGCCTCGCCCTTGAGCTGGGGCGCAGCGGGGAAGATTCCGGCTGCGGAAGCAAACAGCGCCTCATCCGCATCACCGCTGATGCTGACGGTCAGGCGATCACGGATAAATATCCTGTCACACAGTGCTTTAAGTCCGGCGCAGACAGCGGCGCCGTCATCGGCAAAGGCCTTATCCAGCTTCTGCAGATTGCGCAGGGCAGTAAGACCGGCAATGGCCTCCTGCGCGGCGCCACGAGCAGAGAAGGATGCGGCAACACGCATCGCGGCAACGGCATTGCCGCCCATGATGACATTCTGCTCCTGCATCATCTTGCGCTGGCGCAGAATGCTGCCGATAAAGCGCTCATCGGCAAAGGAGCTGCCCAGCAGGATCTCATCCATGAGGCGAAGCGCCTCGCCAACACGGCTGTGGAGCGCGCTGACACCCACGGTAACGAAGGGTTTACACTTGTCCGCAGCCCCTGCAGAGAGGACACTTGCGGACACATCGAATCTGCCCAGATTGCCGCTGATCTGGCTGCGCAGCTCAATGGGGCTGTAGTTTTTGGTGGCAATATTGCCCAGAAGCGCCGCCAGGAGGGATGCGTTGGAAAGCTCCTCAAGGCTCAGGTCGGACAGGTCGAAATACAGCTCGAAATAGGTGATGCCGCCGGTCTCGATAGGCTGATGCAGAGTGGTACAGCCCATTGCCTCACCAACGGTCTGGGGCACCTGGGTAATGTCATCGGAAATGTCGGACAGGGACAGGAGAGGCAGAGACGCAACGGCCTCGGGGCTGTCGGGCTGTTCCTGATGGACGCGAAGCTCTTTAAACTGGGCAATGACCTCTTCACACATGGCCTCATCCCATTGGGCCTTGACCGCAGCAAGGCGCTCACGCTCCGCGGCGCGCTTCTCCTCACCCAGGGTGGTGGAGGGCAGCAGGCAGATGCGGGCGGTGTGGGGATTGTCCAGCATCATCTCCCGCAGCAGGGCCTCGAAATAGCCCTTGTCCAGGCCCTCACGCAGCTTGGCGAAGGTGGCATCATAGCACAGTTCCTGAGCGGGGTCGCCGCCGTAGAGCCAGCTGTCAAGGCAGGTGATGGCATATACCAGGCCGCGGGGCATACGCCCGAAGTCCTTTTCACGGGTGACAAACTCGAAATGATTAAGCGTTGCGGAAAGCTGCTCACGGTCAAGACCGTTTTCCGCCTGCTCACGCAGGACGGACTCCACGGTCTGCCAGATCTTGTCCTTATCCTCGGGCTTTGCGTTGCGGACGACAAGGCCCGTCATGCACTGGGCAACATCGTTGCCGTAAAGCTCCACATCCTCGCACAGGCCGGCTTCCAGCAGGGCCTTCTTCAGCGGCGCCTCGTTTGAACCACACAGCACCTGACGCAGGATCTGGGCGCCGATCTTCTTGTCGGTCTGGGAATAGTCGCCGTAAATCCAGCCGGCGGCATAGATCGCCCGGTTGGGTGCCTGATCCTCGGGGCTGATCTCATAATAGAAGGTGCCGTCTTCCGGGGTGACGGGCTTGTGCATGGGGATGTCGGCATCGGGATCAATGCGCTCATATTCGCACAAAAATCCGTCCAGCTTTCCAAGCACGGTGTCGATATCCACATCGCCGTCAAGGAAGATGCGGGAGTTGGAGGGGTGGTAGAAGCGGGCGTGGCTGGCCTTATAGTTTTCATAGGTCAGCTCAGTAATATGATCGGGGTGGCCGCCGGACTCGTAGCCGTAGCAGTTGTCGGGAGTCAGCGCCCGCTGAAGGCGGTACTGCAGCTCACTGTCGGCGGAGGCGAAGGCGCCCTTCATTTCGTTGTAAACGACGCCGTTGCAGCTAAGCTCGCCCTCGGGACTGTCCAGCTCATAATGCCAGCCCTCCTGACGGAAGGCCAGAGGGGACGAAATGCTCAGCGGATGGAGCACCGCATCCATGTACACATCGATGAGGTTGAGGAAGTCCTTATCGTTGCGGCTGGCCACGGGGTACATGGTCTTGTCGGCAAAGGTGATGGCGTTGAGGAAGGTCTGCAGTGAGCTTTTGAGAAGCTCAACAAAAGGCTCTTTGGTGGGGTATTTGTCAGAGCCGCACAGAACGGAGTGCTCAATAATGTGGAACACGCCGGTATCGTCCTGGGGCAGGGTTTTGAAAGCGATGGAGAAGGTCTTATTGTCGTCGTCCCGCTTGAGCCAGACGAGATCTGCGCCGTTTTTCTCATACTCCATGCGGTAAAGGGTGGCCTTTATCTCTTCCAGCGGCTGAACATAGCGCACTGTAAAGCCGTGGAGCTTATCATTTGCTTTTAACATGATCTTACCTCTCTTTTTATGTGAATTTATGCCGAATTTTCCGTTGTTTTTGCCTTGCGCAATCTGGGGAATATGCTTGAATCCGCGTCCGCCTTTCCAATATAAACCATTTGTCACGCAAATTCAATACGGAAGGCGGAATATACACGGCATCATGATTATACCCCGCCCCGGCGCGGGATATAAGGTGCCCCGGTATACCACAGGGGAGGCGTATGCCTCCCCTGTTGGCTGTTCACTTTAGCTGTATACCGCAGGAGAACATCAATTCCCCTGAGTCACCCACGCCTTTGGCAAGAATATTCTTCCCTTCGCGTTGGGTAAATATCCTCAGCCCCGCTCCGCGCAGCACCTCACGGTGGTAGTCGATCTGCATTGTCTCTATCCGCTCATGGCGCTCAAGCTCCAGTGCGTCAAGGACAAAGTTTGCATACTTGGTGTTGTTCACATGGCCGTTAAGGTCAACATCGCTCAGGCGCGGCTGCACGGCGTAGCCCTCACCCGCCGCAGCAAAGTCCGGCACTTTAAGAAAGCGCCCATCAAACGAGCGGTCGGTGCAATGCTCCAAGCCCTCGGGGTACGCGCTCTTCACCGGTACGGCGCGGCGCAGAACGGGGTGCATAAGCACCCATTCCGAGCTGCCTTTGACCACAGGCTGTCCCTGTGCATCACTGATAAGGTACTCGCGCTGAAAGCGGATTGCCGCCGGCTTGAGGGGCCATGTTCTGACGGTGACTTTGTCGTACATTTTCACATCGCCCAGCATCTGCAGCTTGCTTTTCACCAGCACCCAGACAAGGCGCTGCCCATCATGCACCACCGTGCCGCAGCCCAGTTCGTTGGCGTGTGTACCGGCCACATCCTGAAACAGGTCCAATGCCGCCGCCGGCGTAATACAGCTGCACCAATCAAAGTCCGCAGCGCGCAGGTAATATTCTCTCTCAAATACGGGTTCCATCGGGGGATGATCTCACTTTCTCTGGGGGATGATCTCCAGCCAGTAGCCGTCGGGGTCGGTGATGAAATAAAGCCCCATCTTCTTGTTTTCAAAGGCGATGCAGCCCATGGCCTCATGCCTTGCGTGGGCGGCATCAAAATCATCCACCACGAAGCCAAGATGGAACTCGGCGTCGCCCAGGTCATAGGGGCGGTCATATTCGCGCATCCAAGTCAGCTCAATGTTGAAAGTGTTGTCCTCATTGCCGATGAAACAGATCTCAAACGAGCCGTCGTCGGCCTTTCTGCGGCGGATAAGGTGCAGATCCAGCGCCTCTTCATAGAATTTGAGGGACTTTTCCATGTCGAACACGTTAAAATTCTGGTGGGTCATCTTAAATTTCATAGTTTTCATCCTCCGATGTTATTTCTTTTATTTTATCGCGGTAGTGCGCGGTGCAGTCAAGGGCCTTGAAGCGCCTGACGACATCATACTGCCCCCACATATGCATGGGGAAAATATGTTTTATATCCGCCGTGCGGGCATAGTGGTCAAGTCCCAGCCAATACTGATCCTCCGGCTGGCGGGGGTCAAGGGGCAGGAAGGCCGCATCAATGGTCACGCCACGCAGTTTTTCGGCTTCTTTAAGGAAGGCTTCGGTCATCTCCTGCGCTTCCTGTGGGGTGTCTTCTTCGCCCCACAGCCACCAGTTAAGGTCACCGGCGTAGAAAATCACCTTGCCGTCAACGCTGACAAGAAAGGCCACGCCCGCATCGGTTGAACCGAGGGTGCGTACCTCAATATCTCCCAGAATCAAAGTCTCGTCCGCACCGATAAAGTGCATTCTTTTGGCATCCACTCCCAAGGGAGCAGAGGCAATGTCGTCAGACAGGATGTACTGCGCGCCGCCCACACTTTCACCCCAGGAGAAAATCTCTTTGCTGTAATGATCGCCGTGCCTGTGACTGGCGAAGATGTACAGAGGCTTATCCACCTTCCGCGGCAGATCCCCTTTATGATAGTCAAACAGCAGTATGGCGCTCTCCGCCTCCACCAAAAATCCGCTATGATCAATATATGTGACCTTAAGTGCTTTTCTATCCATGGACACCCCTTTACAGCGCGGATATTGCCGCATTGAGGGCGGTGACCATATCATCAAGGCTCATTGAGGGTCTGTCCGTACCCTCCGCCTGCTCCGGCAGGAAAGGCACATGGATGAATCCCACGCGGGTTTCCGTCCCGTTGTACCTGTGTAGAAGGGTGTACAGCAGATCGTTGCACACATACGCCCCGGCAGAATATGACACCGCGCCGCGAACCGATGCATCCCGTATCGCCTGCGCCATTTTGCGGACGGGCACGGTGGCGAAATACGCCTCCCGTCCACCGGGCACGACCGGTTCATCCTCAGGCATAAGCCCTGCGTTATCGGGTATTGACCCATGGCGAAGATTGATGGCAACAAGCTCCGGCGTGACGGCGGCTCTGCCGCCCGCCTGACCCACGCAGAGGATCGCATCGGGCCCGAATTCCTCCGCCGCGGCAATGACGCACTGTCCGGCAGCGCCAAACTCCACCGGCACAAGGACCTTTTTAAGTTCCCAACCGCACACGGAATCCCCGAGCCCAGACACCGCCAGCCAGGAGGGGTTGATGCTCTGCCCCCCGAAGGGTTCAAAGCCGGTTATCAGCAGGCGTTTATTCATGGTGCCCTCCCAAATTGTCTCAAGTATGGTTATATCATACACGATGCCGCTGTCAAAATCAATAAATCCGCCGGTTTATAAATGTTATGTAAACCTCGACCTCGTTGCAATTTCCTCCGTGATGTGGTAGCATCCTGATATAAATCACAATTTGGAGGGACTATGCGTATTCTTATCGATGCCGACGGCTGCCCGGTGGTGGATATAACCGTTGCCGCCGCAATTCGGCGGGGCATAGAGTGCATCATTCTTTGCGACACGGCCCATGAATTTAACAAACCCGGGGCAAAGACGACGGTCTTCTCCCGGGGCGCGGACAGTGTGGATTTTGCGCTGGTTAACATGGTGGAGAAAGGTGACGTGGTCATCACCCAGGATTACGGTCTTGCGGCGATGTGCCTTGCCCGCAGTGCCCGGGTCCTCAGCCAGAACGGCATGGAGTACACCGCCGGGAACATTGACGCGCTGCTGCTTTCCCGCCATACGGCGCGGAAGATACGCCGAGCAGGCGGGCGGCTGAAAGGACCAAGCAAGCGCACGACCGAGCAGGACGCGGCATTTGCCGCCGCACTGGATCGCATCCTTTGCCAATCAGTATAGGCGCAGTACCTCTCCCTCTTTGGTCACCTGCCGTATCGCGCCGTTTGCCAGATAATAGGCCTCACCATACAGGTCGGCGTGACCGTCTTCGCAAAGGATGAACGAGCCGTCCACAAGGGCGTAGAACGGATGGTCGCAGCTGTCGGGCAGGGAAATGTCCTCAAAGACCCGCAGTCCGTCCAGCGTAAACTCCCGCACCTCCTGCCAGTGGGGGACAAGGCTCAACTCAGCCAGACCCAGACCCTCAAGCCAGCGGTGGAAATCGGGGTCGATCGCCTCACCCTCCAGCTCCGGCTGGGCATAGACCAGAGCGCAGGCGTTCATTGACCCTGCACTGATGCCAACGATGACACCGTCAAAGTTATTCAACCGCTCTTTGAGCTTAAGCTCCTCAAAAAAGCGGTGCTGGGTGGGGACATGACCTCCGCTGAGAATGAGCAGGCCGCAGCCATCAAGCAATGCCCCGATGTCTTGGGCGTTGCGCCCGTCGCACATTGTGCAGGCGGTGACATTAATTCCGCTCAGGCGCAGCGCTTCACTGTCCAGCGCGGTGTAAAAATCGTTTATTTTATGCGCCTCGGGGTCGGACGCCACCATGACACAGCGCACCTCACCGGGTAGGCTGGCACGCAGCAGGTCGGCAAAGCCGTTTAAGTTCCACAAGGGCGCGGGATATTTCACATCGTCCACGGTCTCATGGCCGCCCATGGTGCTGTTCAGAAAGACTTTCATACGCTTTTTGCTCCTTCCCTGCGCTGTCCTCGCGCAGTGCATGCGCACATTTTATCCCACATTGCTACGCCCTGTCAACGCATCCGGCAGGCACATCCACTTTGTTTGGGTGGTGACATTTCCTGCGTTTTGTTGTATCATGGTACAAAATACCATGTCAGGAGGCACAGGCATGAAAGGACAAGAATACTGGTCACAGGAGACAAATCCCGCCACCGGGCTGAAGTTTGAGGGCTGGCGCAAGGGGCTGATGGGCTCCCACGACGGCCGCTGCGACATTGACGCTCTGCTGGCCACCGAGTACGGCGAGACGATGGCCGAACTGGCGCACCTGCGCTTTTCCTTTGAGGAGGACACTATGGGTGAGGCCTGTCTTGAATACTACCGCGGGCTGGGCGTGAAGAAAGAGCTGTTTTCCGACGGCGATTTTTACAGCCGCTGGTTCCTGTTCACCCCCCTTGAAATGTACGAGGATGCGGGTCAGGGCAAGAAGTACCCCCTGATCTTCTGGAATCACGGCGGTGCCAACGCCATCGAAACGGACGAGTTTTCCACCCATTTTACCCAGATGGTGGGCAAGGAAAAGTTCATGGTCTGCATGCCCCAGAACACCTGCTGGGACAGCGTGGAGAAGATACTGGACACCATTGAGGCCAGCTACCCCGTGGACACTGAGCGCGTGTATGTGACCGGTTATTCCCAGGGTGGCCAGGCGGCACACTCTGCCCTTATCCGCATGCCCCGGCGCCTTGCGGGTGCCGCCCCCTGCGGTGCCGAGGCATTCCAGCTGTGGGATCACCTGGATAAGCGCTATACTCTGGAGGAGATTGAGCGCCTGCGTGCCGTGTTCGTTCCTGTGGTGCAGATTTCCGGTGTGTATGAGTTCCTCAGCTATCTGCCCCACAACCACTATGCCCCAATCGTGATGAACAAACCCCTCCCCGGAGCAATGCACACCACTTATCACATCCAGGGGCATGACCTTGCCATCGACCCCACCAACCCGCCGGGAAAGCGCGCCGACAAACCCTATCCCCCCGAGGGCGGCGATGCCGACAAGTGGAAACTGGACAGGCTGCAGCTGCGCCTGTACACGCAGGGCTGCAAGGCGCTGGACGAAGATCGCTGCCTGGATTACCACAACCACCCCGAGGATCGCTTCCACTATGTGATGGGCTTCTATGGCGACAGAGAAGAGACCCGCAGCATCGGCGGCGTTGACCATTACATAGCCGATGTAGACAACGCTGAGGGCATCTGCGCTTACAGATACATCGGCGTTGATAACTTCCCCCACTGGCCGCCGCTGATGATGGCGGAGCACTGCTGGGAGTTTTTGCGTAATTACCGCCGCGACAGCAAAACGGGCAAAATCGTCTGTGACCCTTATATGCCCTGACCTGTCCCCTTGCGGCGAAAATACGCGCAAATAACTCCCCCTCTGAGAAGGATGTACGACAAAAAAATCAGCCTGCGGATATAACCGCAGGCTGATTTTTGTTTTTTTGTGCCGGTGCGGGTTTTCAGTCCCCTCTGCGCAGAGCGCGCAGCTTCAGCTTGGCAGGAGTCGGAGCGGTGATTTCCATATACTTGCCGCTTACAGGATGGCGGAAACCCAGAAGCTCAGCATGCAGGGCAAGGCGGCCTAAAGGCCCGGCTCCGCTGCCGTACTTTTTGTCGCCAACCACAGGGTGACCCAGCTCTTTCATGTGGACGCGGATCTGATTCTTGCGCCCCGTCTCTATATTGACCCGCAGCAGGGAATATTCCTCATTCTCGCCGATTACGGTATAGTTGGTCACTGCCCGCTTGCCGCCTGAGAGGGTGGAATAGACCATGTGATTCACATCCTCGGTAAGGTTTGTGACGCGGCGTCCGCTTTTCTCGGCAAACACGCCCTCGCACAGGGCGATATACACCCTTTTCACATCCTCCCACTGGGACTGGAGCTGGTCGCGAACTTCTCGGCTTTTGGCAAAGATCAGCACGCCGCTGGTGTCCCGGTCAAGGCGATGTACCACAAACACATTGTTAAGCCCCGCATCACGCATCATCCGGTAGGCAGTACGGGTTTTTTCATTGTCCGTAGCCACCACCAGAAGGCCGGCGGGCTTGTTGACCGCCATAATCGCATCGTCCTCATACAGTACCGGGAAGGGGCAGCCCTTTGGGGCACCGCTGGGCGCGATGGTGATGCGCTGTCCGGGTCGGACGGGGTGGTCGAACTTCGTGCTGACCACGCCATCGACGGAGATCTGCCGATGCTCAAGGAAGGATTTCACCTTGCCTGCCGGCAGATTGCTCAGACCGCGGCGGGCACATTCCAGAAGTCCGCCGCCCTCGGTGACAATAAACGATATTTCTTTCCTGGCTTTGGCGCCGTTTGGTGCGCCTTTTCTTTTATCCATGCTTCCTCCGTGGAATTGGTGTTACAGGCGTATGATGTTCACATCCCGGGTGTCGGCAAAATGCCTCGCCTCGCGGTCGTGGCAGCTGAAGAGGATTATCTGGCGGTCTTTTGCAAGCTCATAGATCAAATCAAGAGCCAGCGCCGCACGCTCATCATCAAAATTGGTCAGCGCATCGTCCAGCACCATGGGGCAGGGATCCTCACCCACCAGGGTCAGTTCAACCAGCGCAAGACGCAGCGCAAGATAGGCCTGATCGGCAGTGCCCGCCGACAGGGACAGGATGTTGTGGCTCACCGGGTCATCGGCCGCTTTTACCGATGCGCCAAAATCCTTGCTAAACACTATATCTTCATACCTGCCGCCGGTGAGGGCATTGAGCAGTCTGCCGGCAGCGGCGCTGATGAGCGGCGAAAAACGGGTCTGCAGCTCGGCATCCGCCTCTTTGAGCGCGGTGATTGCAAGGCTGAGTGCATCGTACTGGGCCTGCCGCTGATAGAGCTCCTCCTCAAGGCGCTCCCGCTCACCCGACAGCAGCAGCGGGTCTCCCATTGCGCGCTGTTCACCCTCGGTAAAGCTGAGCTTGCGGCCCAGCGCGTCAATGGACGCCACGGCGCGGTTCAGCGCGTCCTCGGTATCCTCGCGGCTGCGCATAGGCGGCGTGATAAACTGGATGGAATCCTCCGGGTCACCGCCCTGCTCATCACGCAGAGTCTCATATGTGTTTCGGCTGGCACTCATGTTAAGCTCCAGCTTGGAGAGGTTTGACAACGCCTGATCGATGGCCTGCAGACCGGCTGGGATGTCAGACGCGGCGCGCACATTTGGCAGCAGCCGCTGGGCGCGCTGTGCCGCCGCCTGCTGCACCTCTTCCAGTGCTTTGCGGGCATTTTCCTCGTTGGCGGTGGACATCTCCATCGCCGCGCGCAGGGATTGCTGCCGCTGATAGAGCGTGCTGTAGTTTTCGGCCTGGCGGGAGAATTCCTCCACCGATTCAAGGCCGTAAAGGGCAAGAAATTCTTTGAGCCGCTCACCCTCGATCCGTGAGGGGCCGGGCTTCTTGACAAGTAGCACAATTGCCGCCGCCAGAAGCAGGCCGCAGAATACAAGGCCGGGAATGGTTATGGCGGTACCCAGCGTGGGCATCAGCAGCACAAGCGCCGCCGCGCCGCCCAGGCCAAGCACCAGCATGCCGACAAGAAGGATCACCAGCCACACGGGTCTTTTTGCGGTGGGTGGATTTTTCGCCGCCTCCTCAAGGCGCTGGGCATCGGCAGCAATGCCGCCCAGCTCCTGCTCCGTCCTGCCGGCGAAAGGTGAGCGGGCAAGCCTTTCGGCAGTCTCCGCCTCCTCCTTCGATGCGCGGGCGTAAGCCTCCTGCGCTTCGGAAACCACCTTGCGCCGCTCCGCAATGGCGGCAAGGTCGGCGCGCAGGCTGTCAAGATCGGCGCGGGTGATAAGCTCACCGTTGCGAAGCAGATCTTTGCGTGCGCTCTCGAAATTTTCCTCATCGTTGCGCGCCCTGCGCTTTGCGTCCAGAACGCGCTGCTGAGCCATCTGCTTATCGATGACAGCGTATTTTTCCAGATCCTGAGTATATGCCGCCTTTCTCGCCTCAAGGCGCTGCAACTCCTGCCGGGTATCGCCCAGGGTGGTGCTGAGCTTTTCGAGGCGCGTCAACTTTTCGTCCACGGCGCGGATATCCTCCTCAATGCGGGGGATCTGCCCGTTGCGGTTATGTCTGCGCTCTCTGAGCCAGGCGCGCAGCTTCGCGTCCGTCTGGACATAGCTCTGATTCTCGTCCCCGCCGGACACGATCGCGGCGATACGCTTTTCCAGCGCCGGGTCCCCGTCAACACGAAGACCGGTCTGGCGAATAAACGCGGTGCGGGCAAACACGCCCTCCGACACGCCGGTAAGCGCCTCACCGGCGTTGGCGGCGGCCAGCCACTGCACATCCTCATCAGTGCCGGTGTATTTTGCCCAAAAGGCCTTGAACGCAGCACCCTTCAGTGGCGCGCGGCTGATGGTGACATCACGGCCGCGGGCCTGAATATCCATCGTTCCGGACATTGCTCCGCCGTCCCAGGGCTGATAGCGGTTCTTATCAGCGATTTTTGCGGCGGTATCCTTTTCTGCGGTGTTGATTCCGTAGAGCATGGCGCGTATAAAGGCGCTCCATGTGCTTTTGCCCGCCTCGTTGGGTGCCTGGATCACATTGAGACCCGGCTTCAGTTCAAGGCGTTCATTATTCAGCTTCCCGAAGGATGCGTTCATGCTGCGTATTATCATCGCGGGCTCCACTCCTCTCTCTTGTCAAGGGCGGCAAGACCGTACTTGAGCGCAGTGAGTATCTGGCTGCGCTGGCTGTCATCAGCGGCGGCGTCATAACGGTTGCGCAGGTTCTTGAGATACAGGCCGCGCAGTGAGTTTTCCTCCATACCTTGCCAGATGTCCATGGGCAGGGTCACGCGGGAGCGCACCTGAGCCATAAAGAAGCGGTCATTCAGCTGCCTCTCCAGCGCTTCAGTGTCCACGCGTCCCTCATACTCCCCCGTGAGAACAAAGCGCACCACATCATCGGCGCGGGCCTTGTCCGCTGCAGCAAGCAGTGCCGTCTGCGGATCACTGCCCGTGACATCGGCGGTAATTATCTCATATCGGCGTTTTGCCACCGGGACGAAGCCCAGTTCCGCCTTCCTGCGGCCCACCGTGCCCAGGATAACGCCCTTTTCTCCCGTCTCATCAAATCCGCGCCCCTCTGGGCAGCCGGGATAGGCGTAAACCGTGTCGCCGGCCTTCAAAAAGCCGCTGAACGAGTGGACATGGCCCAGCGCCATGTAGTCAAGGCCGCTTGCGGCGATCTGCTCGGGGGTTATGGGGTTATAGTTGCCGCCGTTCAGGTCGCCGTGGAGCACCATAAGCTCGGTGCGTCCGCTGTCGATAACATTGAAGTTGCGCAGAAGCGAGGGGCAAAGAGCGGAAGTAAATCCCGCGCCCCACACACGGCAGCCCAGCTGAGGAAAGTCAAAGCCGGTAAGGGCAGGAGTTTTGAAAATATGCACATTATCCGGCAGGGTCATTGTCGCCCAGGGGGAGCCGGGTGCAAAATAGTCGTGGTTGCCCGGCGCAATAACCACCTGCGCCGAGACGGAGGAAAACAGCTCCATCAATGCAGCGCCGGTCTCAAAATAGCTCACCGCGCTGTCGAACAGGTCCCCGGCCAGAAGCATAAGCTGCACCCCTTCCCTGTTGGCAAGGGCCGCAATTTCGCCCAGGAGCGCGCGCTGCTCCCCGCGGCGCTGCACAGCCTTTTCCCGGGGCAGAGACTGGAACGGCGAATCAAGGTGGAAGTCCGCCGCGTGTAATATTTTGACATCCATGTGAGTACACCTCCAAGATGTGGACAGTTGCTTACATTATAGTCTGCCTGCAATGGCGAGGTCATAGGCCAACAGCCATTGTATCATATTATTGTACCTCTAACGGAAATAATTTGCAAGTAGGCCCACGGACGAAGCCGGCCGCCCCCTGTGCTTCATGTCCTGTTTTTTCGTCACAGAAAACTTGTAAACACAACAGTGTTCGACACAAAATGCACAATATATAGTGTACTCTGCTTGTATAAAACGCAAGATGCAGAGAGGATGAGTGCCATTGCCCATCAAAAGCAGCGGCCTTTACGAAAGCGGACGCATTGTGGCGGTGCCGCCGGGGGATATACTGCCCAACCCCAATCAGCCGAGAAAACAGTTCGAGCTTGAGGCTTTGCGCGAGCTTGCGCGCAGTATCGAGCGCTATGGCATTCTGCAGCCGCTGACCGTGCGCAGGCAGGGACGCCAGTTTGAGCTTGTCAGTGGGGAGCGCCGTTTACGCGCCGCGATGATGGTGGGGCTGCAAAAGGTGCCGTGCATAGTAATCGACACCCAGGAGACGGATTCGGCCGTGCTGGCACTGGTGGAGAATCTGCACCGGCGCGATCTGGACTTCGTTGAAGAGGCGGAGGGAATAATGCGCCTTATAAGCGTATACGATCTTAGCCAGGAGGAGGCCGCCCGCCGCCTTGGAAAATCCCAATCCGCCGTGGCAAATAAGCTGCGGATACTGAAGCTGCCGCCGGATGTGCTGGACCGTATCCGCACCGCCGGGCTGAGCGAACGGCACGCAAGGGCGCTGTTGCGCCTTGAGGGGAACGAGGCCCGGCGGCAGGCGCTGGAGCATATCATTGCCGAGGGGCTGAGTGTGGCGAAGGCCGAAGAATACATCGACAAGCTGGCTGCCGCACGGCCCAAGCGGCCGCGGGAAAAAGCAGTTAAGCCCGTGTACATAGTAAAGGACGTACGCCTTTTCATAAATTCCGTCACCCGCGGACTTGAGGTAATGCAGCGCTCAGGCGTTGATGCCCACTGTCAGCGTAGCGAAACGGAAAAAGAACTGGTGCTGACCATACGCATACCGAAAGACAGCAGATAAATGCGGCCTGTCACATTAAGCAACGCACCCCCAAGCATGGGGGTGCGTTGGTCATATTCGGACATTATGCAAGCAGTGCAGCGGCGTATTCGATAAGCGCCCCAACTGCGGCGGCTTCCACAAGATAAGTCTCACCGTCGCAAATGGCCACATACTGGCTGCTGCTGTAGGTGTAGAACGCAAGGTCAATGGCTGAACCATCAGTGAGATTGATCACGATATGCAGGCTCTGGCGTCTGCCGTACTCGCCACTGACGACCTCGGTGGTCTGCATGGATGTGAGCGAATCTGTAAAAGCGGACACCGCGTCGGAGTCCAGCTTGGTACCGCCGCGCTGCCACACCGGCAGGCTGACAAGCTCGCCGTTTTCATCTGTACCGCTCTCCTGTCCCGCGTAGTCCAGAATTGCGGTCTGCCCATCCAGTTCCACACTGAACGAGGTGATGCGGTCAATATCCACAAGGCAAAGCTCAGTCGCGCGCAGGTCCTCAAAGCTCAGCACCATAAACTGGTCTGCCACCGCACCGGACACGGTGTACAGCATTGTGCTGCCCTTTATATTAGCGTAGCAGGCGCTGTCGGCATAGTAGCCGAGCAGCAGGGTAAAAGTGCGGTACACTCCGCCGGCATCGCTGTAGCCCACGGTGACCTCGGCGCCGTCCTCACTGCCAATGCCGTACTGACTAAGCAGCGCCTCATCCGCATCGTAAGCGATGCAGCTGCGCCAGCCAATAAATGTCAGTATATCCAAAAGCCCGGTAACGGTGTCTGTGGAGGCGGGATAGTACTTACCGTTCTCCTCAATAAACCAGTGGTAGCTGTCCGACCGGCTCATGCCCGCGCTGTCGGCAAAGTAGCGCAGCGACAGGGTTCGACCGGCTACGGTGACGGCAAGCTGTGTAGCGGCAGAAAGGTCGGGGGCAGACTCAAACTGAAGAATGCTCATAATTCCCAGGCTGAATGTGGAGACGAGGTCCTCGCCCACCACATACACACCATCATCCCCGCTGACGGCGGCATAGTACCCGGCGGCATAGCTGCTGTAATCGCCAAGGCTGACCGTAACGGTATAGCCGTTTACCAGGCGTACTTCGTATTGATAGGTGGGTGAATCAAGCCCGTACTGCTCGGGCGCTTCCGCGTTTGCCACAACTTTAACCGCAGAAATGGCGGAAAAGGCGTTTATCAGTGACTCAACAGAGCTTGTACTGACGGGGCAGCTTTCATCCTGAGCCCATTGCCAGCTGTCGCTGGTTTTGTTGAGCCGGATCTCTTCCCCCTCGTAGGTCCAGCTTATGCCCACAACATCGGTCGTGAGTATGTCCACAAGCCGCACCTGGGTGGCGGTGTCCGATTCCTCCTGGGCATTGCCGTCCACGAGAACGACAGCCACATAGATACCGAGGGCAAGGGCGAGAACGCCCAGCATGATAAGAAGGCGGATGGCGCGTTTACTCATTTTGCGCGCCTCCTTTTGACCACAGTGACCACGCCCTCAATAACAAACAGCGCAGGAATGACCGCAATGAGCACGATAGTAAAGGTGGTCGCGGCAGATTGCGTCATGGTCAGATAATTGTTGGTGAGGGTTATCTCGCGCACACTTACGCCGGCCTCATTATCGCACATCCAGTTGATGGCGTTGAGGAACATATCCATGTTTGCGCCGGAGCTCATCTCATTTGTCATGCTGTCAAGCAGATATATGCTGCTTATCCACACGATTTCGCCCTCTTCATTACCGCCGCCGTCCACGGTGACGGCTACGGCGAGATCAAAGGGGCCGGAGGGGTCGCCCTCGACCCGGCTCAGCTCTTCATTGGGCTGCAGGGAGGAGAAGGCGGCATCGCTGGTGCTGACAAGGGGTGACACCGTCACGCCTTCGGGCAGAGTTTCCGCAACGACAAGGCCCTGGGCATCAGGAATGATGATATTATATCCCGCGGATATAAGGGGGTCGGTGATTGAATGGCTTTCCATCTGAGGATACAGATAGTTGGGGAAGCCAACATAATGATAGTCGCTGTCCCCTTCAATGACGATGCCGTCCACCAGCTGCACACCGTAGCGATCGCTCATAAGGCCCAGCAGATTGGGTGCCTCTTCGTTGCTGAGGTAGGTGGTGGTCAGCAGCATTTTGCCGCCGGCCGCAATGTAATCGGCAATCGCACTGATCTGGTCCGCGGGGATATCACTGGTTGGGCTGGACAGCAGCAGGCAGGCGCAGTCATCAGGCACCGCACCCGCGGTGGCAAGGTTCAGCTCCTTAATGCGGATATTCTCCGCCTCAAACTGGCCGTAGAATCCGGAAATGTCTATCTCACCATGGCCGGACAGCACATACATCACCGGAAGCTCCTCGCTGGTGACATAGGCGATGGTGCTGGTGATGCTGCGCTCGGCGCAGAAGGTGTCCACGTAGTCATAGCCGTAGTAGTAATAGTACTGATACCAGGTGTAGTAGTCGGAGTAGGTGTAGATGTCATAGTGGTAGCTGAGCAGTTTTTCCATCCTGCCGCTTTTTACAATGACACTGTTATCCTCAATGGCGGTGGCGTCAATATCGTCACCGGCCAGCTCTTTAAGGCGAACAGGGCTGGAAACAGGGTCAATTTTGACAAGGTCAATATGCTCGCTCATGCCGTCATAGTTTTCCAGCAGTTGCTCAATGTACACATCCTCATTCGCGTCGGACACCACCCACACAAGGGTAACATCCTCGGTAAGGGCGTCAACGATCTGCTCGGTCTGGGGCGAGATGGAGAAGATCCCGCTGGATGTGGTATCAAACAGGGTCCAGCTCTGGGGCAGGGCCGCTACGATAAGATTCACAACCACAGCAATGGCAATAACCACAGCTCCGGCGGCAAGGCTGTAGCTGCCGCTGCGGAACAGTTTGCTTTTGAAGGAGGCCGCGATCTTTGACCTGAGGGCAGAGGGCTTTTTCGTACTCTTCTTTGCCATCAGCTCCACCTCCTCTTTTCAACCGACTGCACGGTGAGGAAAAGGAACACTGCGGTAACACTGAGCATGTACACCAGCGCACCCACATCGAACAGTCCGTCAAGGAAGCAGGAAAATCGCCCAAACAGGCTCACAGTGCCCACAAGCCGGGCAAACAAGCCGGCATAGCTGTCGGGCGCGAATATGTACCCTGCGATGGCGGCAAAACACAGCAGCACAACGATTCCACCGGCGAAGGTGGGATTGCGCGTCACGACCCAGACCACCGCACCAACGACGGCGGACGCGATTATCATCGCCGCGAGGGATGCCGCAGCAGTGTCGGGGACATAGCCGGCAAGGGCGTCCATGAAATACAGCAGCAGCATAACCGCCACGGTAAGACCCGCGGACACGGCCTGATTCTCTGTAAGGGACGAAATGAATATGCCGATGGCAATTAGCGCCGCAGTCAGCACGATAAATGCCAGCATGGCGCTGTAAACGGTGAGATAATCTATTGTGCCGAAGGCCGCCAGAAGCAGCGGGTAGATCAGTATCAGCACCATGGGCACCAACATCACGGAGAGTGCCGCAAAGAACTTGCCCAGCACCACCTGTCCGGATTTTAGGGGCAGGGAGTACAGCAGCAGATCGGTCTTGTTCCTGCGTTCTTCCGCAAAAGAGCGCATGGTCAATATAGGCACCGCCAAAAGCAGCACAAAGCTCAGATAGCTCAGCGTGTAATGCACCTCGGTATATGCACCGGATATATTAATAAGCCAGATGAAAATGCCTTCAAAAACAAGCAGCACCGCACCGATTATGTAGCCGTACATGGTGTTGTAATAGCTGCCCATTTCGCGCTTATATATCGCTGTCATCGCTCTCCCCCTTTCCCGGCTTGCTGTCGGGTCCGTCGTCCACCTTGGTGGGGTCGTCATAGGTCAGGTCAAGGAATATCTCCTCAAGGCTGGCCCTCTGCATTTCAAGACGGGTGACAGGGAGCTTATGTTCCATCATAGCCTCGCTGATGATGTCGCAAATCTCCTCCCCCAAAGAGCCGGAGACGCGCAGGGTCACATCCATATAACCCTTGCGGGCTGCGCTGCGCGCCTTGATATGCTCAATACCCTCCACATCGGCAAGGGCCGCTTTAATCTGGGACACAGTGCCCTTAGCGGTCATGCTGACGCCCACCTGTCCCTTGAGCCGCAGCTGCAGCCCGGCAGGTGTATCGTCGGCAGCAAGCCGCCCCTTGGAAAGAATGATTATCCGGTCGCTGACGGCGCTGATCTCAGGCAGGATGTGGCTGGACAGCAGCACGGTGTGATGCTCACCCAGTTCACGGATAAGACTGCGGATCTCAATTATCTGCAGCGGGTCAAGACCGGCGGTAGGTTCATCCAGAATAATAATTTCCGGGTCGCCGATAAGCGCCATGGCGATGCCCACCCTCTGCCGGTAGCCCTTGGAAAGCTGCTTTATAAGCCTGTCCTTCACGGGCAGGATCCCGGTTGCAGACAGGGCATGCTGCACCTGTGACGCGACCAGATTGCGCTTTACTCCCTTGGCGTTTGCAACAAAGGTCAGATATTCCGCAGGCGTCATGTCCGGGTACACGGGCGGCACCTCGGGTAGGTAGCCGATGCGGCGCTTTATCGCCACGGCATCCTCGTAAATATCCAGCCCGTCCACGGTGACACTGCCCTCAGTGGCGGCAAGGCAGCCGGTCATAATATTCATCGTTGTGGTTTTACCCGCTCCGTTCGGGCCCAGCAGGCCGTATACGCCCGGGCCGTCAAGAGTAAAGCTAAGGTTATCCACGGCTTTGAAGCCGCCATAGCTTTTGGTGATATTTTCGACCTTTATCACCGCTCCGCCTTTTTTCTTCACACAAATTCCTCCTGTAGCTCCTGCGGGTTTATATTCCCTCGCCGCAGCGTACATCACTATGCGTCCGCTACGCCCGTTTGACATGCAGCGGATTCGGTTTGGCTTTTATATCCGCCTCTATAATAACGGCCGCGGCTGGCAAAATTGCATACATTCCGCGGCCTGACAGTAAATTATTTGTAAATCCCGGTCTTCTTTTCTCCTCAACCGTTATATGTGGACGCTTTCTCCATATCCTCTTTGGTTATTGCCATAAGCTGGTCCACAGTGGGCGCATCAAGCGCGGCAATGCGGTCGGCCTGGATGGACACGGCGTTTTCGAAAATGTTGCGCACATCCCGGGCATTGCCGAAGTTTTCGTCCCGCTGCTCATAAAGGTCATTAAAGAACTGCCGGGCAAATTCCTGCCCGTCCTCATCCAGTTTGTAGCCGTTCTTGTCGCACTGCATATTGAAAATGGCCATAAGCTCCTCTCCCGTGTAGTCGGGGAACATGAACCAGCGGTTAAAGCGGCTCTCAAGACCGGGGTTGGACGCAATAAACCGCTCCATCGGCTCATCATAGCCGGCAACGATGACCACAAGGTCGTCACGGTGATCTTCCATCGCCTTGAGTATGGTTTCAACCGCCTCATGGCCGAAATCATTGGCAGAACCCTTTTCCGGGGCAAGGGAGTATGCCTCATCTATAAACAGCACGCCGCCCATGGCTTTTTCGATGACGCCTTTGGTCTTAATGGCGGTTTGACCCACATAGCCGGCCACAAGGCTGCCTCTGTCCACCTCCACAAGCTGTCCCTTGCTGAGAACGCCTATGGCGTGGTAAAGCTGGCTTATAAGCCGGGCAACCGTGGTTTTGCCGGTGCCGGGGTTACCCATAAACACAAGATGCAGGCTGATGGGCGGCACTTTAAGTCCCGCCTCTTCACGCAGTTTGCGCACCTTCATAAGGTTCATAAGACTGCGGACATTCTGCTTTATCTTATCAAGACCCACAAGGCTGTCCAGCTCTTTGAGGAGCTCTTCCAGATCCGGCGTGTCGGGTGCCTCTTCAGCCTTGGTTTTGGGTGCATCGGCACTAAGGGCGTCGGTCTTTGCCGTCTCCCGCAGAAGCTCTTTTGCGGCGGCATCCGCCTCTTCCATGCTTTTAAGAAGCTCGTCCATGCCGCCGAAATCATCGGAAAGGCTGCTCAGATAGCTGCCCGCGGGGCGCAGATTATATTTGCTCCAATCGATCTCTATGGGATTCTTTTTAGCCATGGCGATTCCTCCTGAAAGCGGTCAAAGCGGGCGCGTGGCGGCGCGGCCTGTGCCGCCCACCTATGCGCCCGCCGGTAGCTAAAATCAATATTCGCAGTTGCCCACGGTTCTGGGGTAGGGTACCACATCGCGGATGTTGCTCACGCCTGTGAGGTACATAATCATGCGCTCAAAGCCAAGGCCGTATCCGGCATGACGGCATCCGCCGTAGCGGCGCAGGTCAAGGTACCACCAGTAATCCTCTTTATTAAGGCCAAGGCGGTCCATGGTCTCGGTAAGGATATCAAGGCGCTCCTCACGCTGGCTGCCGCCGATGATCTCACCAATGCCGGGAACCAGACAGTCCATAGCGGCAACGGTCTTCCCGTCGTCATTAAGGCGCATATAGAAAGCCTTGATCTGGCGGGGATAGTCGGTGACGAAGATGGGTTTTTTGAAATACTGCTCGGTGAGATACCGCTCATGCTCGGTCTGAAGGTCGATGCCCCACTGTACGGGGTACTCGAACTTGACACCGCTGTTCTGAAGAATCTCAACCGCCTCGGTATAGGTGACACGGCCGAAATCGTTGGATACAACATTCTCAAGACGGTCCAGCAGCCCCTTGTCAACAAAGCTGTTGAAGAAAGCCATCTCCTGTGGGCACTTTTCCAGAACGGTGTTGATGATATACTTAATCATCGCCTCGGCAGTCTCCATGTCGTCCTGCAGGTCGGCGAAGGCCATCTCAGGCTCGATCATCCAGAACTCAGCCGCGTGGCGCTGGGTGTTGGAGTTCTCTGCGCGGAAGGTGGGGCCGAAGGTGTAAATATCACCGAAGGCCATGGCATAGGTCTCACCGCTGAGCTGGCCGGAAACGGTCAGATTGGTAACCTTGCCAAAGAAATCCTGGCTGTCGTCAACAGTGCCGTCCTCTTTGCGGGGCGGGTTGTTAAGATCCAGGGTGGTTACGCGGAACATCTCACCCGCGCCCTCACAGTCGGAGCCGGTGATGATGGGGGTATGCACATAGACAAAGCCCCTGTCCTGGAAGAAGGTGTGGATGGCGTGGGCCGCAACACTGCGCACGCGGAAAACTGCGGAGAACAGGTTGGTACGGGGACGCAGATATGCCTGCTGACGCAGAAACTCAACACTGTGGCGCTTCTTCTGCAGGGGATATGCGGGATCTGACGCACCCTCAAGCTCAACACTAACGGCGCGGATCTCCAGCGGCTGCTTTGCGGCGGGGGTCAGGATGACCTCACCGGTGACGACGAAGCAGGCACCCACATTCTGCTTGACCACATTGGCGTAATTATTCAGTTCATCGGCAGAGAGCACGATCTGCAGATTTTTAAAGCAACTGCCGTCGTTAAGCTCAATAAAGCCGAAGTTTTTCATGTCGCGAATGGTCCTCGCCCAACCGCAGACCGTTACGGTTTTGCCGCCGAGGGAATCGGCATCGGCATATACTGCCGCGATTTTGATCCTTTGCATAACAATTTTCTCCTTATCTGAAAGCGCCACAGCGCCATCGGTGTCATTCTCTCCGCCTTATTTGCGGACAATTATCATCTGTGTGGTGGCATAATAGCTGTCGGAAAAGTCCACCAGGCTTCGGTCGGCTTTGTTGTCCACAAAACAGCTCATGGCCATATCCGCCTGCCCCTTGGCAACAAGGCTCATAAGATTGCTGGCATAGTCACTGACAACCACCAGCTTCACCCCAAGAATGTCGCATATGGCGGTGCATATGTCCACATCAAGGCCGGTGATGTTGCCGTCCTCGTCATAGTAGGCGAAGGGTGTCACGCTGGTATCCACAGCCAGGGTCAGTGTGCCCCGCGCCTCCGAATCCTTAAGTGTGGAGGTATATGCGTAACTGCTGCCGGAAATATAGGCGGTGAGGATCTTTGATATGGTTCCGTCCAGCTGAAGCTGGGCGATAGCGGCGTTCACTTCCGCCGTCAGGTCGGCATTCTCCTTGGCAATGACGATGGAGTATGCGTCATCGGTATACGGCTCACTGAGCATGGTTATGCGCGTTGAGCGGCGCAGGAAAACAGTTGTAATATCGTTGTCCATCACCACGCAGTCCAGCCTGCCGGAGGTGAGGGCGTTAAGCAGCTCGTCACGGTCGTCATAGCTGGAGACGATAGCCCCATCGTTAAACAGGTTCGTAACATAGTTGGTGGTAGTGGTGCCGCGGAGTATTCCCACAGCGGCGCCGTCCATGTCGGCGGCGGAATGGATTATATTCTCCGGCGCCATTTCACAGCCGGCAGTACCGGACACGAGAGCCAGCATAAGCAAAACGATGAGCGCGTGACGCAGCATCGGCAATATCCTTTTCATTATATATCTATCCAATCAATCTTTAATCTTCAACTTACATATTCTAATATAATGTACCGGTTTTGGCAACTGTTTTATGATTATAAACCCTGCGAAATTGTCCGCAGGGCCCGTATTGAGGCATCAGCCGTTTACACGACGAAACCGCCGTTGGGGCTGATAACCTGGCCGGTGGTGAATCCCGCTGCGTCCGTTGCCAGCCACGCCACCGCGGCGGCCACATCCTCCGGCGTGCCAAGCCTGCCGACAGGGGTGTTCCGGCGCAGTTCGTCCAGGGTCTCTTCGCTGTGATAGGCAATCATGCGCGTGTCAATGACGCCGGGCGCCACACAGTTTACGGTGATGCCGGATGGGCCGAGCTCTTTAGCCAGCGACTTCGTAAGCCCGATAACCGCCGCCTTGGACGCGGAATAGGCCGATTCCATGCCGGCGCCCACCATGCCCCAGATAGACGACACGGTGATTATCCTTCCCCAGCCCTGCCGCTGCATTCTGGGTATGGCGCGGCGGCAGCAGTAGAAGGTGCCGTCACAATTGACTGCAAACACCCTGCGCCACATTTCATCACTTGTTTCCGTCGCCAGCGCGTCACAGGAAATGCCAGCCGCCGTCACAAGCACATCAACCGCACCGGCAACGGAAAACAGCTCACCCACCTGCCGAGGATCGGACACATCGGTGCGGAAAGCATCGCAGCCCAGCTCTTCGGCAAGTGCCAGCGCCCGCTGTGCGGAATTGTTGTAGCACAGCACCACCCGCATACCCGCCGCGCTGAGCGCACGGGCGCAGGCCGCCCCGATATCACCGGACGCGCCCGTTATCAATGCCGTATGTACGCTATGCATATTCGCACCTCACTTAATGCACCACAACCGTGCAGTATCTTTCGCAGTTATAGAATATTTCCCTCATAGCCTCAAGGGGAGTGTTGATGCAGCCGTGGGAGCCGTCGGTAAGATATATGTCTCCGCCAAACTCTGTCACCCACTGGGCATCATGTAGACCGATATTCCCGTCAAAGGGCATCCAGTACTCCACATAGAACCAGCCGTCTGTGTTGGTGCTGCCGCCGCTAAGATATGTGCTCTGTTCAAGGTAGGCCACACTGAACACACCTTTGCGGGTCTCGTCCCCTGTGGCAACGCAGCCGGTAACGATTGGCGTCCCCACCACAAGCTGTCCGTACTTATAGTACCACATATACTGATTTTCTATGCTGATCTCAATGAAGGTGTTGTAAAGGTCGTAATAGCGCCGAACCGAGGATATGTAATCATATTCCGCTGTAACAGTGCCATCCATCCACGCCTTAAGCAGGGCATCCACCTGAGAATACAGGCTCTCCCGGTCCAGGATAAAGCCCTTCTCCCAATCATGGTAATAATATTCGTCCCGACCGATAACACCGTATTTGCGGGCGATCCCATCGGCACCGATTTCCTCAATAATCCTGTCCAAAAATCCGGCAAGGCGCTCCGGCACATATTCCGCACTGGCTGTGCCATCGACCACGGTAACATTGCACAGCTCATAAAGCGCATCCCGACCAATGCAGTAGCTGAGTCCCTGGCCGAAATCCAGCACGATCCGTATATCCAGCGCCGCATCAATGGCCGCATTTCTGGCCGCTTCCTCTGCGGCGAGCCGTGCCGCCTCTTCTGCAGCAGCGCGCCGCTGTGCCGCTTCCGCTTCCAGTTGGGCAAGCTGTGAAAGAAGCCGGGCATCGCTCTCGGTCACCTGGGGCTGAACCGTCAGAAGGGGAATGGCGGCAACAATTGGCCCCTCACCCACCGACAGTTCGCCCGCCTGCAGCCGCGCCGCAAGCATTCCGGCGCAGGATGCATGGTCCGGCGCTAAACCGGTCTGCGAGGGCTCAATCTTCCACTCATAGTCCGACACGGCGCGCAGCACGGCATCTGACGGTGCCTCATTGCCGTGATCCCCGACAGCCAGAATAAAGGGAAGTATCTCTTCCTCCCCCAGCCAGCTCAGGCTGTACTCCTTGTCTGCCGACAGCATACCGAAGGGGCCGAAGCGGTGCTGCCGCAGGAACAGCGCCTCCACATCCTCCATCGGCACCCCTCCGCCGACACTGAAATCCGCCAGCGTGTAGCGTATTAGCTCGTTGCCTTCGGTATCCGTAATAACCACAGCTCGGTTCATCAGCGTCCCAGACAGCTTGTCCGCCGCCTGCTCAGAGGTAAGTCCCGAACAGTCAACTCCCTCTATCCGCGTGCCGGGATAAAAACAGGCATTGAAGCGCGCAAGGTAAACAATCAGCCCCACTGCAATTATCGCCAGACAGAGGGCCGCTGTGTTCTGTATTTGATTTTTGTATCTTTTCAGTTCCTCTGTCATAAGCACACATCCGCAACGACAATCTATCTATGAATTTACCATATTCTGCCTCGGTCGGTCAACAGGTTTCGGCACCTGTCGTCATTTTGCCTAGCAAGGCACTGTTTGCCACGGTAAAGGGTTATATTTACCCGCCGGATTATCCACTTTTCCACGGGGTTTTGCACATTTCCACCACATTTTTCATGTCTAACCGTGTCGAAAAACTGTGCAAAGCGTCGCAAACCCCCATCAGCGCACAATTTTACATAATCGCGCACACCATTTCTGTGCACCTTTCTTGTCTGCGGAGTAAACTAAATTTCCCCAAAGCCTTGAAACGCACGCAAATTTATGTATAATGAATATATGATTTGCTATTATCCAATAACGGAGGTCTGTTATGACTCTTGGACAGAAAATACGCGCCGCGCGAATTGAACGCTCGATGACTCAGAAGCAGCTCGTGGGCGACCAGATAACCCGCAATATGCTTTCAAAAATCGAAAACGACAGTGCCACACCATCTGTACGCACGCTGGAGTATCTCGCCGGACGTCTCGGGCTGAACGCCGGCTACTTCCTGTCCGAACTGGACAGCGCCCCGGAGATTATCCCAGACGGACTGTATGAAATGCGCCGCGCATACAGGGAAGGGCGCTATCTCGACTGTATGCAGCTGTTAAGGGACAACCGTGAGGCCTGCGCCACCGATGAAGGCTTCCTCCTGCGGGCAAAGTGCGCCATTGCCGCCGCCCGTGAATCCCTGCTCAAGCGGGATTTTGAGGCCGCCAAGGAGTATGCAGATGACGCGGACTATTACAACAAGCAGGGTATCTACTACTCCGCCGAGATCGACGCCGAGATGAGCCTTATCCTTGCCGAGTGTGCGCTGGTGCTGGACATTTCCGAGTTTGAAACCAACGCCGGCGAATTTAACCGCGCCGTGCGGGAGATCAGCTTCCACCAGCGATACAGCCTGGCCTACTGCGAGTACCTGCTTCGCACGGGTGAGGACGAGCTGGCCGTTAAGGCACTGGAAAATGTAAAGAGTCCGCTGATTACCGCCACAGACAAGTATCTGTACCTGAAAGGGGAATGTGCCCTGCGCGCAGGCAATATCAATGAAGCGGAGGAGCTGCTTCTCGCGGCGGAGGCTCTCGTCGTAGACGACAAGCGCCTTGCAAAAACGATCTACGCCGCACTCGAAGCCGTCTATACCCGGCTTGAAGATTACAAGCAGGCATATAAATATGCCTCACTGCAGCTTCGCTCTCAGGATACGGAGGGCAGCAAGTAGCGCACCCACAACGCAGCGGCCGACCGGACCCTAACGCACTTTCTCCGGTCTTAAAATATGACTCATTCCGATCCCTCAGCTGATGTCGACCGCAAATCCAAGCAAAAGCAAAAGTGAAAGGAGTTTTACTATGGGACTTATTAAGGCAGGCCTGGGTGCCTTGCAGGGCACACTGGCCGATCAGTGGAAGGAATTCTTCTACTGCGATGCAATGGACAAGGAGACTTTGGTGGAAAAAGGGCGCAAGCGCACCTCCTCCCGCTCCTCCAACACCAAGGGCAGCGACAACATTATTTCCAACGGCAGTGTCATAGCCGTTGCCGACGGCCAGTGTATGCTGATCGTTGAGCAGGGTCGGATCGTCGAGGTCTGTGCCGAGCCCGGTGAATTTACATACGACAGCTCAAGTGAGCCGAGCATCTTCTGCGGCGACCTGAGCGAAAGTATTGTTGAGACCTTCAAAACCGTGGGCAAGCGCTTCACCTTCGGAGGCGACACCGGCAAGGACCAGCGCGTATACTACTTCAATACCAAAGAGCTGCTGGACAACAAGTTCGGCACCCCCAACCCCATCCCCTTCCGCGTGGTGGATTCCAAGATCGGGCTGGATGTGGATGTGTCCATCCGCTGCTCCGGCGTGTATTCCTACAGAATCGCCGACCCGTTGCTGTTCTATGCCAAGGTCTGCGGCAATGTGGCGCAGAGCTACACCCGCGACATGCTGGACAGCCAGCTTAAGGCGGAGTTCATCAGCGCACTGCAGCCTGCCTTTGCCAAGCTCTCCGACATGGAGCTGCGCCCCAACCAGATCGTAGCGCACAATACCGACCTTGAGAACGCGATGAATGAAGCTCTGTCTGTGAAATGGGGCGAGCTGCGCGGTCTTGAGGTGGTCAGCATCGCCCTTGGCAGCGTGACCCTCCCGCCCGAGGATGCAGAGATGATAAAGCAGCTGCAGCGCACCGCTGTACTGCAGAATCCGACCATGGCAGGTGCCACCCTTGTGGGTGCCCAGGCCGACGCTATGAAGACTGCCGCCGGCAATTCCGCCGGTGCAATGACCGGCTTTATGGGCATGGGCATGGCTGCCGGTGCTGCGGGCGGCATAAATGCACAGAACCTGTTCGCCATGGGACAGCAGACCGCACCCGCCGCAGACGCCGACAGCTGGAAGTGCTCCTGCGGTGCGACGGCGACCGGCAAATTCTGCTCCGAATGCGGCGCCAAGAAGCCCGAGCCTGTGCAGGCCGGTAGCTGGAAATGTAAGTGCGGCGCAACCGCCACCGGAAAGTTCTGCACTGAGTGCGGCTCACCCAAACCCGCCGATGACGGCTGGACCTGCAGCTGCGGCGCGGTGAATAAAGGCAAATTCTGTGCCGAGTGCGGTGCGAAAAAGCCTGCGGACGCCCCTCTCTACCGCTGCGACAAGTGCGGGTGGGAGCCGGAAGACCCCCATAATCCGCCCAAATTCTGCCCTGAGTGCGGCGACATTTTCAACGAGCGGGACATCAAATAACTTGCGGCGAGGAGATGGTATAAATGCCTGTACTTCAGGAGTATAAATGCCCATGCTGCGGCGGCGCCATCACCTTTGACAGCACGCTGCAGAAGATGAAGTGTCCCTACTGCGACACGGAGTTTGAAATGGAAACCCTCGCGTCCTACGATGCCGAGCTGCAGAATCAGCCCGCTGATGAGATGAACTGGGCACACCTCGCAGAAAACCAGTGGCAGGACGGTGAAGCGGACGGCCTGTACACCTATGTGTGTCAGTCCTGCGGCGGCGAGATCGTCGGTGATGAAAACACGGCAGCTACCGCCTGCCCCTTCTGCGGAAATCCGGTTGTAATGATGGGCCGCCTTTCCGGCAGCCTGAAGCCGGACCTTGTGATCCCCTTCAAGCTGGATAAGAACGCGGCAAAAGCTGCACTGAGACAGCATTACAGCGGCAAGCGCCTGCTGCCCAAGGTCTTTACGGAGGAAAACCGTATCGAAGAAATTAAGGGCATATATGTCCCCTTCTGGCTTTTTGATGCGGATGCCCAGGCCAGGATCCGCTATAGGGCGACCCGCGTCCGCCATTGGAGCGACAGCCACTATAATTACACCGAGACCAGCTTTTTCGCCGTTACCCGCGCTGGCAGCATCGGCTTTGCGAATGTACCCGTTGACGGCTCTTCCAAAATTGCCGATGAGCTTATGGAGTCTATTGAGCCCTTCGACCTTTCTGAAGCAGTTGACTTTCAGACGGCATATCTGGCCGGGTATTTTGCGGATAAATACGATGTGGATTCCCAGCAGAGCATACAGCACGCAAACCGGCGTGTGAAAACAAGTACGGAGGCGGCCTTTGCATCAACTGTGCTGGGCTTTACCACCGTGGTGCCGGAGGCGTCCTCTGTTTGTCTGACTAACGGCAATGTGAAGTACGCGCTGCTTCCGATCTGGCTGCTGAACACCACATGGAACGGTCAGAAATACACCTTCGCCATGAACGGTCAGACCGGTAAGCTGGTTGGCGACCTGCCCATGGATAAGGGCCTGTTCAAGAAATGGCTCTTTGGGCTGACAGGCGTGATAGCCGCAGCGGTATTCGCTGTGTCCTATCTGCTGTGGCTGCTGTAAGGGGGTGTCCGCAATGAAGAAGCTGTTTGTTTCATTAATTATCCTGCTACTCTGCGTGACACTCACGTTCCCCGCCCTTGCATCCGACAGTGCCCCGCGGCTTGTGGATAACGCAGGATACCTGAGCGATGGGGAAGCATCCGCTCTGTCCGACCGGCTGGACAGCATCAGCAAGCGATACGATCTGGATGTTGTCATCGTCACCGTGCCCGATCTGGGCGGCAAATCCGCTATGGCCTACGCCGATGACTATTACGATGAAAACGGCTACAGCCCCGACGGCATCCTGCTGCTTGTAAGCCGCAGTGAGCGAAAATGGTGGATCTCCACCGCAGGTTACGGGATCTCTGTGTTCACAGATGCCGGCCTTGAATACATGGAGGATCGCTTTGTTGGCTATCTTTCCGACGATGAGTACGGCAAGGCCTTTAACACCTTTGCCGACCTGTGCAGTGACTTTCTGCAGCAGGCGGAGTCAGGCAGGCCCTATGACGTCGGCCACCTTCCCCGCGCACCCTTTGATCCGGTGAAGCGCCTGGCAATCTCCCTCGGCATTGGCTTCATCGCGGCCCTGATAGCCACCCTTGTCATGAAGAGCAAGCTCAAAAGCGTCCACGCCCAGCCGGCTGCATCACAGTATGTGAAAGACGGAAGCCTGCAGATCACTGAAAGTCGGGAAATTTTCCTGTACAGGCATGTGGACCGTCAGGCAAAAGCGAACAATAACGGCGGCTCCGGCACCCACGTCTCCTCTTCAGGACGGGTGCACGGCGGCAGAGGCGGCTCATTCTGAGCCGAATACTCAACACACCGACAAATAACAGCGCTGCAGCTTCCATCAACAGACGGAAGCTGCAGCGTTTCTTTATTTTTAATTCTTAACCGGCTCAGGGTCTGAGGCCCATGCCGCCCTCGAGGGTGAGGGTCTCACCGGTGAGGTACTTGAAGTCTGGATTGGCCAGCTGTACACAGACGCGGCCGATCTCTTTTTCGGGATCGCCGTAATGACCCATAGGGGGCATCTTCACATTGGCCTTGAATGCCTCTGGATAGGCCTTCTGGAAGTTCTCCAGCTGGGCTGTCCAGGCGATGGGGCAGATGACATTGACATTGATGCCGTCCGGGCCCCACTCGGTGGCGGCCACACGGCTCAGTCCGCGGATGCCTTCCTTGGCGGCGGCGTAGGCGCACTGGCCATAGTTGCCGAAAAGGCCCGCGCCGGAGGCGAAGTTGATTACGCTGCCCTTTGTCTCTTTAAGATAGGGGTAGCAGGCCTGCATATAATAGAAGGTGGCGTAAAGGCCGGAATACATAGCCAGATTGAACTGGGCAGTTGTGTGGTCAGCCAGTGTCACGCCGGAGGCGGAGGCCTGGGCATTGTTGATGAGTACGTCAATTCTGCCGAAAGCGTCGATTGCCTGCTTTACCACGTTGGCAACAACGGCCTCATTGTCCGCGCCGTCGCTGACATCCGCCTGGACAGGCAGTACGGTGATGCCGTAAAGCCGCTCCAGCTCTTCCTTGGCATCAAGCAGCTTCTGAACATTGCGGCCGGTGATGACAAGGTTTGCGCCCTCTTTGGCGTAGGCGGTGGCGATGCCGTATCCGATGGAGCCGCAGCTCCCGTCACTTAATATGGCGCGGCCCGCGCCGGTAATGATGGCGGTTTTACCCGTTAAAAATCCCATAGTATACATCCTTTCTCATGTGTCATTTCCCCGGCTGAGTCAGCCGGTCTTTTGCTGTCAGTATACCACAAATTTCCTGTCTTGCAACCGCAAACGCAAACTGCGCCGATGAAAAAGTTTACAGTCATATTCCCCGCACCCTTTGCATAGAATAGTCTGTATTATTTTTCAGGAGGAACACAAAATGGAAAAAGAGACTGTAAAAGTCCCTGTCAGGGGCGACATAGACGATCTGATCTTCGGCAGCGCAGAGCCACGCCCCAGCGAAAGATAAAATCCACCCTCTGCCATCTCTTTACAGAAAACGCAAACTCGTATATAATGTTACGGCTTGGGATTAAATTACGACACTTGGTCGCATATTTTACGATGTAGAGTGATGCATAATGAAAGAGATGACAAATAGTTTTCTTAACTGCATAAGAGCCATACCCAGGGAAAAGAATGATCTGCTGGACGATGAGGCAAAGGCCCTTTTTGACGCTACTCCCATTGGCCAGAGCATTCTTCGGCAGCAGGCGGTTTTCTGCGCCCACAGGGACGAACCAGACCACCCTGAAGTTATCGCCCACTGGGCGGCACAGGGGGCGGCAAAGCGCCTGTACCCCGCCGGAACCGGCGGCACGGCAGGCGCTTTCTCGGTGTTCACACCATGTGATCTGCAGCCGGGTGAGCTTCTGCCGGTGATGTACATCATGCACGGCCGAAACCACCCCATACAGTTTGCAGAAACCTACGGCTTCAACGCGCTTATTAAGGAAGAACGCTTTGTAGCTATCTACCCTTCCACTTTCCGCGATCCGGAGGTGGCCATGAACGAGCTGGACTGCATACTCAATCATCTTGAGAGCGAAGGGGTAAACATTGACCGCAGGCGGGTGTACCTGTTCGGCTTCGCCGCCGGCAGTGACGGAGCGGTGAGTTTGGCTCTCGCCTGCCCCGAAAAATTCGCCGCACTCAGCCCCAGCCCCGGTGGGCGCTGCTTCTACATCCCGGATTACAGCCCGGACCACCCCGGGCTTAAGCGCATGAAAGCGCTGGGCATGCCACTTGTGTGCGTCAGCGGCACTATGGACGGGGACATCTTCCCAAAAGACGGCAGCAGTGCACAGCAGCTGGCCTCGCTTGAGGCATGGCTGGGTGTCACCGGTGCGGAGCTGTCGGCTCCTGTGACCCCCGAAACTTTGTCTGCACTGTCAGCATCCGACTCCCCCGCCGCCAAAGCTCTGGGCATACCCTTCGCCAAGTTCTCAGTAGAGCGCATAAACGGCGCGGATTGGTACATCGGCCGCTCTGCCAATGCTGGCGGCACTGTCACAGCCATGTGGGCAAGATGCGAGGGTCTGTCTCATTATATGTGTCCGGAGGGCGCAAAATTAGTGTGGGAATTTATGAAAGATTTCCGCCGCGGTGATGACGGGCATCTGCTGTACTGCCCGGGCCACAGGTAAAGGAACGCAGGCGCTTTACATATAGATATAAAACGGATATAATATATCAGCATTGTTATGTTTTGAATATTCAGGCGGCTATACCGCCGGGAAGGTTATATACTTATGATAGAATTTGAAGAATACAGGCTCAAAGCGCTTTCTCTCAAGCCCGTCCTTGAAGGACTGGAGGGTGCTCTGCACCTTGACGCCGCACGCGCGGAAATTGACGAGCTGCAGCAAAAAAGCACGGAGGAAGGCTTCTGGAACAACCTTGAACTGAGCCAGAAGACCATGAGCCGCATTAAGCAGCTGCAGACCCGCTGTGAAAAATACGAAAAGTATCAGGCGCGCCTTAACGACCTTGTTGAGCTGTGCATCATGGCCAACGAGGAGGATGACGACAGCTTCCTGCCCGAGATAATCGAGGAGTACGAAGATCTGCAGAAGGGCGTTGAAGAAATGCGCCTTGCCACCCTGCTGACCGGCGAGTATGACTCCAGCAATGCCATCATTTCCTTCCACGCCGGCGCCGGCGGTACCGAGGCGCAGGACTGGACCCAGATGCTGTACCGTATGTACACCCGCTGGGCTGAACGCCACGGCTTTGAGTACAGGATCCTTGACTACCTGGACGGTGAAGAGGCGGGCATCAAATCCGCCACCATCCAGATAAACGGCGAGAACGCCTACGGCTATCTCAAGAGTGAGCACGGCATACACCGCCTTGTCCGCATCTCCCCCTTTGACTCCTCCGGCCGCCGCCACACCAGCTTTGCGGCTATTGAGGTCATGCCCGAAATCAAGGACAGCGGCGAGATCGAGATCCGCGACGAGGACATCAAGATGGACGTGTACCGCTCCTCCGGCGCAGGCGGCCAGAAGGTCAACAAGACCTCATCCGCAGTGCGTCTGACCCACCTGCCCACCGGCATCGTGGTAGCCAGCCAGGTCGAGCGCAGCCATTTCCAGAACCTGGAAAACTGTATGAGCATGCTGCGCGCCCGCCTTGCCGAGATCAAAGAGCGTGAGCATCTTGAGAAGATCAGCGACATCAAGGGCGTTCAGATGAAGATCGAGTGGGGCAGCCAGATCCGCTC
>JAZUPH010000085.1:0-3630 GCA_045605145.1 Oscillospiraceae bacterium
CGAGCGAACCGGCACTCTGTTCACCGGCGACAACACCCAGGGCGGCATGACCAATCTGTGCGAGCCAACGGCAACCAGCCTTGCGGTGTACCTTGCATCTATGGAAAAGCTGGCCGACATCCCCGCCAAACGCCTTTGCACGGGTCATATGCCCGCCGTTGTGGGCCCGGAGGTCATCGGTATTAAAATCGACTGCGCCCGCCGCATTATGGCAGGGGAAAAGGGCGAATTCGTCTCATCCCCCCGGGGCAGCGGATGGGTCGTGGCAACTGATGGCTGCGGCATCCAGTACGACCCCGAGCGGATCAGATAAGGCAATAACAGCGCTACACAGAAAAGGGAGAGCACATTGCCCTCCCTTTTGTCGAAAGGAAGCACGAACGCAAGAAGGCGGCTCTTCTTCGCGCAATGAGAGGTTATTTGTGTACCTATAACCCCGAATTCTCCCACCAGACAACGCACTCACACTGTGGGCGGATTTTAGCGGCAGTTGGAGCAACAGCGACTTACGGACACTTAATGCACAGCTAGAATCTGCCCTACGGGATGGCGCGATTTTTGGACGGAGGTTACGGATTGCCACGTCGGCGCGGCAAATGCCGCCCCTCCTCGCAATGACACGCATAATCCGGCAGTCTTGCCGCATGGCGGGCGGCTTGCTCCCGCCGGAATCATCGTCTCCCCGCCAACAGACCCGTACAAGAAAACACCCCACCGAATTTCGGTGGGGTGTTCTATTATTACATTTATTACATTACTTCACAAACGGTGAGCTCATCACCGTCAACGGTAAAGCGCACCTCAAGCCCCGCAAAAACAAAGCCATAGACCCGCTCGGGATCGCTTTGGTAAGATGGACGGGGATCGCCCTCAAGCACGCCGATGAGCGCCCTGCGCTTGTCGGCAGGCACCTTTTCCAACAGCTCATTGGGGAAGTTCACTTCAAGCGCCTCAAACACATGCTCCTCCGCGAAGCCGCCCAGGGCGTTGGGATGGCTGTCGGTGTAAGGCAGATAGGGCTTCACATCGAAGATGGGCGTGCCGTTCATGAGGTCGGCACCCGCAATGCGAAGCACCGGCGCCTCGGGGCAGTCCATGTCAATACCGATAAGACGCACCGATGAAAGGCCGATATTGTTGGGGCGGAAGGGTGAGCGGGTGGCAAACACGCCCACGCGGGTATTGCCGCCAAGGCGGGGCGGGCGAACGGTGGGCGACCACTTATCCCGCACAGCCTCAGAAAACTGCCAGATAAGCCAGATATGCGAAAAGCCTTCAAGCCCGCGCACGGCGTCTTTATTGCGGAATTCCGGCTCAAATACTATGCGCGCCTCAAGGGCATCAACCAGGCCGCTCTGCCGCGGTACGCCAAACTTGCTCTGAAAATCGGTTTGAATGTGGGCGATAGCCCGCATGGTGATGCTGTCCATTGTGGTCCCCCTGCAAAATTTCTGGGAATGCGCCATCATTATACATCATGCGCCATTGTCAGTCAAACATTATAGCAGCCTTTTCCGCCGCAGCCGCCATTTACCAGTGAAATTTCCGCCCGGCCGATGTATAATCAGCCTGCATTTATATTTCCGGCAGATTTGCCGCGGAGGTGTGATATGACAGTTGAATGTGTTGGGGCTGCGTCATGGGTGGTGCAGCTGACAGACAGCGAAGCGGAGAAGATGGGCTGCCGCCGAGGAAGCATGGGCAGCGACCTTGCGGATATGGCGGCAGAGCTAACCGGCTGCGAAGGGCACTGCACCGCCCAGATATATTACGGCAAGGGGGAAATGCTGCTGTTCCTAAAAGAGCGGGAGGGTGAGCGGACGCTCGTTCACTTTCCCGACCTTGAGGCAATGCTGGGAGCGGCGCAGTACTGCCGCAATGCCCAGGGCAGCACACTGTACGCCGCAGAGGACGGCTACATACTGTCATTTGCCGCCTGTCCCCCTCTGTCCGTATGGGACTTCGGACACCCGGCGCCATACGGCAGCATAGGCGGCGCGGCGGCACTTATAGAAATCGATGCGGTGCAAAAGCTGTGCCGCGTGTTCGCGCTGTGACAATTATTTCCTTTTCCCCCTTTTAAGCACTTGACAGATGCGGTATAATATGTGGAGATGCTCTGGAGGGGAGGTTTGCCGATGGCTAAGCAGCAGGGCGTTAAGTCCATAACACGCAACCGCCGCGCCTATCACGAGTACTTCATTCTCGAGAAGTTTGAGGCGGGCATTGAGCTTGCCGGTACCGAGGTCAAGTCCATCCGCCTTGGCAATGTGAACCTGAAAGACGCGTTCTGCACCGTTAAAGACGGGCAGCTGACCATCCACGGCATGCACATAAGCCCCTATGAAAAGGGTAACATCTTCAACCGCGACCCGGATCGGCCCCGCCGACTGCTGATGCACAAGCGGGAGATCATCCGCCTTGGCTCGAAAATTGCGCAGGACGGGCTGACGCTGGTTCCCACGGAGATCTATCTGAAGAACTCTCTGGTCAAGGTGGAGCTGGGCCTTGCAAAGGGCAAAAAGCTGTACGACAAGCGCGACAGCGCGGCAAAACGCGATATGGAGCGCACTATCGAGCGCAGTATGCGCGAGGCAAACTGATACACAGGAAAGGAAATTATTATGGCAAATCCTCAGGTAACCATCACCATGGAAAACGGCGGCCAGATCAAGCTGGAGCTGTATCCCGACGTGGCCCCCATCTCTGTGGCAAACTTCGTTTCCCTGGCAGAGAGCGGCTTTTACAACGGCCTCATCTTCCACCGCGTCATCCCCGGCTTTATGATCCAGGGCGGAGACCCCAAGGGCACCGGCACCGGCGGCCCCGGCTACTGCATTAAGGGTGAGTTCAAAATTAACGGCGTAGCCAACACCCTCAAGCACACCCGCGGCGTGCTGAGCATGGCCCGTAGCGCTATGCCCAACTCCGCAGGCAGCCAGTTCTTCATCATGCATCAGAATGCCCCCCATCTGGACGGCCAGTATGCCGCTTTCGGCAAGGTCATCGAAGGTATCGAGACCGTGGACGCCATTGCTTCCACCAGGACCGGTTTCCAGGATCGCCCCGTTCAGGAGCAGCGCATGGCGACCGTCACTGTTGAGCGCAACGGTTACGAGCTGCCCGATTTCCCCAAGTACCCCAGCTATCGCTAAGTGCCTTTTTCGCCGCTGGGCATCCCGCCCTGCGGTGTGATATGGGGGCGTACTGGTTTCGACAGGGATTCTGAGACGAGTTAAGCGGGCGGAGGTCGCTGCCCTCCTAAAAACGGCGACTTTATAAATTAAAGAACAACAACAATACTGTTCTGGCTGCGGCTTAAGCCCAGCCCGTCCATCCGACGAGGGCCACGGCCTCGGAATGGGCGTCACTTAGTGGCGGACGTGAGTGCACTAAGCTTTGCCTGCACCATGCATAATGAAGCTACCGACCCGGGCCGCGTGACGGCTTGCGACCCGGTTAGGAAATTGGGCTTCGGCCTGAAATAACCGTCTGCGCCCGGAGAAAGATTCGTGGAGGGGTTTTTGGACAGGGGTTCGATTCCCCTCGCCTCCACCAAAAGAAGAGGAGTGACCGTTTGGTCACTCCTCTTCTTTTCGCTTGGTTGTTCGAAAGAGGGGAATCGAACCC
>JAZUPH010000086.1:0-6858 GCA_045605145.1 Oscillospiraceae bacterium
TTTTGCGTTATTTATCTGATTGCACTGTTTATGTCCGATGTCATTGCGAGGGAGCGCAGCGACCGTGGCAATCCGCGTCCCATAAGCAAAGCACCGCGCCCTCAAGCGGCGGGAGCAAGCCCCCGCCCTACGCAGGGGAGATGGCTACGCACCTACGAATAATTTGAGTGTTTTCGTTTGTAATTGGTTTCCTCTCCCGCACAAACAGCCCGCGCGATGCCGCGCAGGCTGTTTATTCATTTCCATAATCGGGTGCAATACAGCACTGTTTATGTCCGGGCTGCGCCGCTTTTGACGGCGGCCTCGGCAACGGCTTTTGCCACAGCGGGGGCTACTCTGGGATCAAGGGCGGCGGGCATGATATACTCGTCGCCCAGCTCATCCTCAGACACCAAATCGGCCAGCGCCATTGCGGCGGCCAGCTTCATTTCCTCATTTATGTCCGATGCGCGCACATCCAATGCACCGCGGAAGATACCGGGGAAAGCAAGGACGTTATTGATCTGGTTGGCAAAATCGCTGCGCCCGGTGGAAACGATCCGCGCGCCGCCGGCCTTTGCCTCATCAGGGAAGATCTCAGGCGTGGGGTTGGCACAGGCGAAGATGATGGCATCCTTATTCATTTTGGAAACCATTTCGCGAGTCACAATGCCGGGTGCGGAGGTGCCGATAAACACATCGGCGCCCACCAGCTTTTCTGCCAGTGTGCCGGGAGTCTGCTCGGGGTTGGTGAGAGCCGCCATCTCGGCCTGCGCCCAGTTCATACCCTCGGTGCCCACATACAGCGCGCCCTGCTTATCGCACATGGTGATATCCTTAAAACCGGCGGCAAGCAGCATTTTTACAATGGCGATGCCCGCAGCACCCGCGCCGACGGTGGTTATTTTAACATTCTCTTTCCTCTTCCCCACGACCTTGAGGGCGTTGAGCAGACCTGCCAGCACCACCACGGCGGTACCGTGCTGGTCGTCGTGGAAGATGGGTATATCACAGCGCTGTTTCAGCTTGCGCTCAATTTCAAAACAGCGGGGCGCGGAGATATCCTCAAGATTGATGCCGCCGAAGGATTGGGAAATAAGCGCCACCGCGTTTACAAACTCGTCAACATCCTGGGTGCTGACGCACAGTGGGAAGGCGTCCACATCGCCGAAGGCCTTGAACAGGGCGCACTTACCCTCCATAACGGGCATGCCGGCCTCGGGACCTATGTTGCCAAGGCCGAGGACGGCGCTGCCGTCGGTGATAACGGCGCACAGGTTGTGCCGACGGGTCAGGTCGTAGCTGAGGGTGGGGTCTTTCTGTATGGCAACGCAGGGTGCGGCGACACCGGGTGTATATGCCAGGGACAGGTCGTCCCTGGTCTTAAGCTCCACGCGGGACACGACCTCTATTTTGCCGCCCCACTGAGCGTGCATTTTCAGTGATTCTTTGTTATAGTCCATGATTTCCTCCACATTGGGCAAAGCTGCACCGTTGCTGCTGTCATTCTATATCATCGCGGTTTGATTTTCAAGCCGCCAGTCAAAATCAAAAGGCGGGCTTTTATGCCCGCCTTTTGCCGCATTATCGATAGTACCCGCAGAAGATTTACTGACGGGTTATGCGAATGCGCGCAGTATACTGTCCGTTTGCATCCGCTTCTATACTCACAATCTCGATCGTATAGCCGAACTGGCGGCCGTCGTCCATGCGTCCGTCGACGAAGAACTCGCCGTAGCGCTCAACAGTGAACACGTCGCCCGCCTTAAACAGGTCGCGGGGTCTGAGCTCGGTACGCAGATTATTCACATCGGTAAAGGTGTTGTCGCCTCCTGCCTGAATGAGCTCAACATTATATAAGCCGCTGCCGTCCTGCTTATAATCATTGGCATAGTGGATGGTACCGATGGGATGCATTCCTGGTGTAAAGGGATCCTTGGACTCAAGCTCGCGGTACTCCATGGTGGCGTTGATGTGGTAGATGCGCACACCCAGGGCACCGTCAAGACTGGTATCTTCTGCGCCGTAGCCGTTAATCCCCTCACCCACAAACAGGTCAAGCATGATGTACTCACCGAAGGGGCCGTCATGGCTGTCGTCCGCAACGGGAATGACTATCGCGTCGCCGGTGTCGGCAAAGGAGCCGATGGTTATCTCCACAGACTGACCGCTTTCAAGGCCGGTGATCACCTGCGGCTCTATCCAGCCCACGGCATACTTGGAATAGGGGTTCCAGTCGCCGCAGTTGCCCGACTGCATATCGTGCTTGCCCACGGCGTCAATTCCGCTGTAGGTGACGTCATAGTAGTCGATGAGACCGAGAACATGGCCAAACTCATGGATGATAACATCATCCCAGAACAGACCGGAATGGCAGACGACATAGCCGTTAAGGCCGGGCTTGTCGGCTGTGCCCACATAGTCATTCACATAGCTCCGTCTCACGGTCACGCCGCCGGAAAAGCTGTTTATGATATATCCGTCATATGACTTGGTGCCGTCGTTAAGCAGAATGACAGAGTCGAAATAGCCGTTGCCGTCCCGGTCGAACTGAGACCAATCCATGTCGGGGTAGGTCTCAAATAGCCAGGTCATCATATCCTGAAGGAACAAATCTTCCGGCATCTGACCCTCCATGACAGCAAAGTCATAGGGTGCGTCATACCAGTCGGTGACAAAGGAGTTGACGGTCAGCATGCCGTAGGAGGTAGCGTCAAAATACTCACTGATGGACATGCGGCCATCAGCAAGGCCCGCGGAATAGTCGGTGATGTTGCCGTTTTCGTCCATGACACGGCCCATCTCGCTTTGGAAGGTGGCATAAGCCTCATCATTTCTGCTTTCGGGCTGGTCACGCCAGGCGATGGGGATGACAAGAGTGTTCAGGGTACCGGTCGCCTCGGGAACTGCCCAGGGGGTCAGCTCATGGAGGTTCTGCGCGCCCTCATGGCGGGGGATAACGGGCAGGGGCATATCAAAGCTGTACTGACCGATGGTCACCTCAAGGGTGGTGCCGGCGTAAACGCGGGCATTGTTCTTATCCAGCACGTTGCCGTCAGCGTCTTTAAGGTCACCGATGATGAAGTGGCCGCCAACAGAGCCCTCAACAGAATAGCTGTTGTTCTTAGCCAATTCTTCGGTGGACAAGGGGTAAAGCTCATGCTGAAGGTCGGGTATCAGCGCAAGGGCAAAGGGGATATTCTCGCCCTCAAGATCGAAAACCTCTTTCTCGGGATTATATCTCTCGCCCTCCATATAGGTGCCGTAATTCTCGAAGTAAAGGGTCATGTCCCGTATGCCTGTGTGTAAAGAGCTGTCGTCATAGCCCACGATGCAGGAGGTGACAGTGAAGCTGTCCTCATTATAGGACACGGTTTGCGCAAAGGTTTGGGTGCCGAAAGCCACATAGTTGGGCTGGAAATGGGACAGCTCATCCATCGGGCCTGAGTCAAACTGATCGGCATTCTTTCCCCAACCGGTGCAGAACATAAGCTGGTCTATGCTGTCCACAGAGGTCAGTCCGTCAAAGCTATAGCCGCCAAACACTGTGCACCAATTGCTATCCGAGCCCGGGTCGCTTATACCAAGCTCCATGGTGTAGATGCGGCCGATGGCGTCAAGGGACACGACGCGGCCAAGGGGATGCACCTGAATGTTGCCAGGGGTCACGGTGATATTCTCTCCGTAGAAGCGCACCTCATTGCCGTTGGGTGCCACAGAGGTGAAGCTAACCGTGCCGTCCGGGTTGGTCTTGATGCTGTCGGGCAGGATGGAGGCAACGAAGTCCCATTTAACGAGTGTATCAAAATCAATGTCATATATAACTCTGGGTCTTCTGCTGAGCACCTCCTGATAGACCGGCTCGCCGTAGCCCTCTGTGCTCATATGCACAGTTTCGCCGCCGGGGACAATGGCATCCACATAAAGCTTGCAGCCCACGGGGATCCAGATGCCGGTTTCGGTTATGGTCCTCTCGCCAAGGTAGCCGCCATCCGAAGTGGTCAGCGTGACCTTGTAGCCCTCGGCGCCCTCAACAGGCTCCCACGAGGCATTGCCCTCCGCGTCGAGGGTTATAGGCCTCTCATTCAGCTCCGGCATAGACTCATCCGTGGTCGTGCCGGGCTGCTCCTCCACCGGGGGCTTGAGATTGTCATAGGCGCTCAGATCCGGCGCACCTATGCCGTAATAGTCACTGACGCAGAAGACGCCCATCTCGCCATTTTCCCTGATGGGGCAGACATGGACGGAGTAGCCCTCATAAAGCTGGAACTGTGTCTCGGTGATCTCCACCTGCACATCACTGCAAGGATCTCCGTTTACGGAATAGCAGATCACGACCAAATATCTGTCGGCGCCGGGGACCGGATCCCATGTGGCAAGGCCGTTTTCGTCGATGCGGATCTCATGAGCCATGAACAGATTGGGGTCAAAAATCTCCTCTTGTATCAGTGCGCCGTCAGAGACTATTACCTCATTGTCTGTGTCGGCAGTTTTCTCGCCGCAGGCAGGCAGCAGCAGCGAAAACGCCAGAAGCAGCGATAAAATGAGTGCTGTACCTTTTCTCAAATGTTTCATGTTTTTCACTCCTGCTCATCAGTGTTTACGGGTTAACGATTAAATGCTGTTTTAATGCTTTTTTAATCGGTTTCATCCCTGAACCGCAGGTACTCTTCCCTGCCGGATTTATAAAGGTCGTTGCCCAGGCTGTCGATGACCACCACGGCGGGAAAATCCTCCACCTCAAGACGGTGTATGGCCTCGGCCCCCAGATCCGGGTAGGCCACCACCTCACACTTTTTCACGCAGCGCGCTAAAAGCGCACCCGCGCCGCCGATGGCGCCGAAATACACCGCGCCGTGGGCTTTCATAGCGGCCACCACCTCGTCGCTGCGGCGGCCTTTGCCGATCATGCCGCTGTGTCCCCGGGCAATCAGCGCAGGGCTGTAAGCGTCCATGCGGTAGCTGGTGGTTGGACCGGCAGAGCCGATGGCACGACCCGGTTTGGCGGGCGTCGGGCCCACATAGTAGATGACGCTGTCCTGCAGGTCTATGGGCAGCTCTTTTCCCGCATTCAACAGCTCAAAAAGCCGCTTATGAGCCGCATCGCGGGCGGTGTATATAACGCCGCTTAAGAGGCATCTGTCACCGGCGCGAAGCATACGCGCCGCCTCGCCGGTGAGTGGTGCGGTAACTTTTATAACAGCCATTACAGCACCATCCTTTCATGGCGGGTGACATGGCAGTTGATATTAACCGCCACGGGCAGCCCGGCAATGTGGGTGGGCAAAGTCTCAATATTCACTGCCAGGGCGGTGGTTCTGCCGCCAAGACCCTGTGGGCCGATGCCCAGGCGGTTGATCCGCTCAAGCAGTTCCCGCTCAAGTTCGGCGTAGAACGGGTCGTCACTGCGTTCATCCACCGGGCGCAGAAGCGCCTTTTTGGCGATATATGCCGCCTTGTCGAAGGTGCCGCCGATGCCCACGCCGACAACAATAGGCGGGCAGGGGTTGGGGCCGGCAAGCTCCACCGTTTCGATGACGAAATCCTTCACACCCTCAACCCCGGCAGATGGCGCCAGCATTTTGATGCGGCTCATATTCTCGCTGCCGAAGCCCTTTGGCGCCACGGTTATCTCCACCCTGTCGCCGGGGACAAGCTCATAATATATCATGGCAGGGGTGTTGTCTCCGGTGTTCACTCGCCTAAGCGGATCAACTACCACACTTTTGCGCAGGTAACCGTCGGCATAGCCCTGACGCACACCCTCATTTACGGCGTCAGTGACATCGCCAACAATATGCACCTGCTGCCCGATTTTCAAAAACACGCAGGCAACGCCGGTATCCTGACAGATGGGGAGAGCATCGCAGGAGGCAATCTCATAATTTTCGATTATCCTGTCCAGTATGTCCCGGGCGGCGGGCCAATCCTCCCGCCAGCGGTGTGCTTCAATACAGCGGCGCATATCCTGCGGCAGATTGCAGTTGGCGCTGATGCACAGGCCGCGTACGGCCTGAGTAATTTTCTCGGCGGGAATCTGTCTCATCCATACTCCTCTCCGCCCGTACACGGGCAGCGGTAAGTCTCTCTTTCTACCGGATATTGTACAACCATACCGCACCTTTTTCAATAGCGTTTAAGACATACGACGCCACTGCCATTGTCACCATTTACATTACGCATCTTTGCTTCTGCTTTGGCTGTAACTCGGAAAAAAGAAGCATTTTCTCAAAGACGCAAAAAGGCAAGCCAATACGGCTTGCCTTTTGTTTTTGGCTGCTAATTTACTTTTTCTTCTGGGCGAAGAGCCAGTCGCGTGCGGCCTCGATCTGGTAGACGAGGTGCCATGTGCCGTTGTGTCCGCCGCCGTTGGTGCGGTCGGGCTGGTTGGGGCGCATGATGCTGTCATCGCGGAAAACGGTCATCTTGAAGCTGGTGGGGTCGTTTGATGCCTCACGCACAAGATCGGAGAGAACCGCTGTGGGCTGGTCTGCATCCCACTTATAGACGCTGATTTTGCCGCCGATGGCTTCAATGGCGGCGGGAAGGTTGTCGATCAGCTTCTTAGCACCGCGATCCTCATCGGACATGAACATCCACACATTCTGATTCCAGACGGTGGCGGTCTTCTGAATATCCCAATGACCGGCGGGCAGCAGCGCACCCGCGAAATAGTCAGGGTAGTCAATAAGCAGCTGGCAGGAGGTCATAAAGCCCATGGACTGGCCGGTGGTGTAGATGCGGTCGGCGTCGATGGAAAATTCCTTCTGCAGGGCGTTGAGCAGACGGACATAAGTATGCTCATCATCCAGGCACCAGTACATGTCGTTGGCGATGGGCAGTTCCTTGGCGTGGGTGGGGGCCACGATGAAGCAGGGG
>JAZUPH010000087.1:0-10171 GCA_045605145.1 Oscillospiraceae bacterium
GCCCCTGGTCACCACCAACACCCTTGGCAAGGTCGACATCGAGGCTACCGTCTCCGGCGGCGGCGTTACCGGCCAGGCCGGCGCTATGCGTCACGGCATCGCCCGCGCCCTGCTCCTGCTGGATGAGAACTATCGTCACGATCTGAAGGCCGCCGGCTTCCTGACCCGCGACCCCAGAATGAAAGAGCGCAAAAAGTACGGCCTCAAGGCAGCCCGCCGCGCTCCCCAGTTCTCCAAGAGATAATTTGCTCTTACTTACAAGCACTCACTTCGGTGGGTGCTTGTTTTTTTGCACGGCGGGCTGCTTTGCTAGTTGCCAGTTGATAGATAAATGTAAATGTTTGACAACTCACCGCGAATAAGATAAAATTGCGGCATAAATCTGCTTCAAATATATTCGGGAGGACTTTGTATGTTGTTTTTTGTTGTTGCTTTAGTCTTTTTTATTCTCTGGCTAATCGAAAAGAAAAAACGCAAAAAATCACAAACCGAGAGCGCTATGTTGAATGAACAACTGCAAGCTGTTTTCTACGAAAGAAACGATTTAGTAAGCAGATACGCCAATGTGATTGACGCAGACCGAGAGGCTGCAACAATTCGCGCCACAACTCAAGATATGTTAAGCAAAGCCAAGATTGAAGCTGAAGATACCGTCTCAGAGGCCAAGTGCACAGCCAACGCCATTGTCTCTAATGCCAAAGAAGATGCGAAAAAAATTCGAGCCAACGCCCAAAAAGCAGAAGAAAAAGCCGGTGAAGCAGCTCGAATTGCACAACAAAATGCCGCCAAAATAATTGCAGACGCAAAGGCCGAAGCCAAGGAAATAGCCGGAAACGCAATTGAAGCACAGGGCAAAGCAAAAGAATACGAAAGAACTGCAGCAGCAATGAAGCGCCTTATTGAAGGATATGGTGATGAATGGCTTAAACCCGCATATTCACTCCTCGATGAATTGGCTGATGAGTTCGGGTTTACAGAAGCTGGGCAAAAACTCAAAGATGCCCGGGCAACCTCTGCGCGGATGGTAAAAGATTGCATGGCCGCAAACTGTGATTACGCCGAGGATTATCGAAGAACAACAGCCATTCAATTTGTCACAGACGCTTTCAACGGAAAGGTTGACTCTATCCTCTCAAAGGTTAAACACGATAATTACGGAATCCTTGAGCAAAAAATACGCGATGCATATCAATTAGTCAATAAAAATGGTGCCGCTTTTAGAAATGCACACATTTTACCCACATACCTTGATGCACGTCTTGAGGAACTGAAATGGGCAACTGTTTCTCAGGAACTCCGTAAAAAAGCTAATGAGGAGCAAAAGGAACTCCGAGAAAAAATGCGCGAGGAAGAAAAAGCCAGACGAGAATTTGAACGTGCACAAAAAGAAGCTGCTAAAGAAGAGGCAATGCTCCAAAAAGCCATGGAGAAAGCCAAAGCCATGCTTGCTTCTGCCAACGAAGAACAACGGGCAAAATATGAAGCTCAATTGGTTGAGCTTGAAGAGAAATTGAAAATTGCTGAAGAGAAAAACCAGCGCGCCCTTTCTATGGCTCAACAAACGAAGCGAGGAACTGTTTATGTAATTTCCAATATTGGGTCTTTTGGAGAAAATGTCTACAAGGTCGGCATGACGCGGCGATTGGATCCGTCTGATCGAATCAAAGAACTTGGTGACGCCTCTGTTCCTTTTCCGTTTGATATTCACGCATTTATCGAAAGTGATGATGCTCCCGCTTTAGAAACTGCTCTTCACCACGAACTTGCTCTTGCACAGATGAATAAAGTGAATCCTCGCAAAGAGTTCTTTAAAGTTGATCTTTCTATAATAAAAAAGCTTGTTGAGGGAAAAGGTCTGCAAGCAAATTGGACTATAGCAGCCGAAGCGGCAGAGTACCGTGAGAGCTTGGCAATACAAGAACGCATAAGTACAGATCCCACAGAACGTGCAAAATGGGCAAAATTCATGTCTGAGACATCCATAAACTCAGCCGATGAGGATGAATAATTCTGCCTATATTCTAGCCCTTATTTATAAAGAAGCGAAATATATTAAATTCCTTTTCTAATGCGCAACCTAGCCGCATCTGATTATAAAGTATGCTCTTACTTGCAAGCACCCAATTGGTGGGTGCTTGTTTTTTTGCACGGCGGGCTGCCGTTACCATCCTCTCCCGGTTGCCGCGAAGCGGCGAGGGAGTGGGGGCATAATCCTTCTATTTGGCCTTGCCAAATAGAAGCCCGCCGCGCTCCCCAGTTCAGCAAGAGATAATTTACTCTTACTTACAAGCACCTGCGGAAAGCAGGTGCTTGTTTTTTGTGCGCAAGGGCTGCCATAGCAAACCCTGTAGGGGCGAGCATTGCTCGCCCACGGGCGGATATTTTAGTGTCCGTCGGAGTTGACACGGGCGGATGATATCCGCCCCTACGGGTGCGGTGCGGATTGGTTGACACGGGCGGATGATATCCGCCCCTACGGGGTGAGGTGCGGCCTTGCATGTCATTGCGAGAAGCGCAGCGGCGCGGCAATCCGTACCCATTTCACGCGAGGGTGCGCCGCAATACGATTTAGGCGCGGATTGCCATGACCAACGCTGCGGCGCTGATCTGGCAATGACAGCAAATACACGGCCCCACAGGGATAGCGCAGCAGCGGTGGGGGGTATCAGGCGGCGGGAGCAAGCCCCCGCCCTACGGAAGACCATCGGTCCTGTTGCAGGGGCGAGGAGCAATATCGTCTCTCCCTCCGTCATTTGCCTGCAGCAAATGACACCTCCCTCATCAGAGGGAGGTTTTGAGAGCGTGCAGATAACCAAATCTCTCGTAGGGGCGCGGCACAATTTTCATCTTTGCCTGCCAAAGTCATGGCGCGGCGCGCCCGGCTGTGATATAATAGCCTTACAAAACCATACAAATATGAGTACGGAAAGGACGCTGACACATGGACAAAACATTATACTGCGGTGCGGCGAAAGCCTGCATAACCCCGGATGACGGCCTGCTGACAAAACTGTACGGCCTTATGAAAAGGCGCTTCTGCAAGGTGCATGACGACCTTTACCTGCGCGTGATCGCCTTCGGTGATGGGGAGAACAAGGCGCTCATCATCTCCTACGACCTTGACAAGGCAACGCAGCCGGACATCTTCCTGCCCCGTCTGTCGGAGGAGACCGGCATACCGGTAGAGAATATGCTCTACTTCGGCATACACACCCATACCGCGCCCATCACCGGACCGCGCCCGCCCTTTGAGCAGCCGCCCGATGCCGAGACGGCGCAGGCAACGGCTCAGTACGAGGCTTTCCTGCTGGACACCCTGCTGGACACCGCAAAGAAAGCCATCGCAGACATGGTACCCGCCAAAATCGGCGTAGGCTACGGCGACAGCTACATTAACATCAACCGCAATCAGACCTTCCACCACGAAGCGGAGGACGGCTCCGTCTACGATATAATGGGGCTGGGCGTAAACCCCACCGGCCCCGTTGACCACACCGTGTTCGTCCTCAAGGCCGAGAATATGGACGGGGAAAGCATCGCATTCTTCGTCAATTACGCGGTACATAACGTGGTGATGATAACCAACAACGCCGACGGCAAGGGGAATGTGGCGCTGGGCGGCGACATCGGCGGCAATGTCAGCCAGCTGCTTGAAAAGCGCTTCGGCGGCGTGGCAGTGTGGTCCAGCGGCGCGGCGGGGGACATCAACCCCGTTATGATGAACCAGTACTACTACTCCGACCCCGCCGACGGCAGCAGAAAGAGCTATGAGGTGGACAGCGATGAGCCGGCGAAGGCCGCGCTTCAGCTTATGGTCAGCCGCCATCTGGACGATGTGGTGCAGACGATCCGCGGCATAGATTGCTGCCAGACCGCCGGGGCGATCGGCGGCATCATCGACTGGACCGAAACGCCCTCCACCCTGCCCGATGTGCCCTACCGCATCCGCCTTCAGGCGCTGCGCATCGGCAGCACAGCCTTCATGGGCATCGGCGGTGAGCTTTACACCACCCTGGGCTGGGCGATTCAGGACGCGTCCCCCTTCAGCGATACGGTGGTTATCAACCACAACTGCTCCCTTATATGCGAGTGCGGCTATATCCTGGACGATGACGCGATCGAGCGCGGCAATGTGAAGCTGCCGGGCAGCGCCTCCCCCCGCAGCAGCATCCCCGGCGGCATGAGGCCCCGCAATCTCCCCGGCACGGTGAAGCCCGAGCTGGAGAAATTCTCACGCCGGATGTTCACAAAGCTGATGTAAGCGGGCAGCTCACCTGCACCCACACCGGGCGGCATTCAGAAAACTCCGTCCGGCGGGGCTGTTTGCAGCCAAAGCGGCGAGCGAATGCGACACGGGCCGAAGGCTGTCAGCCGAACAGGCTGCCTGGGGGAGAGTATTTTCTTCCCTGTTTTCTCTCCCTCCGTCATTTGCTCTGCAAATGACACCTCCCTCATCAGAGGGAGGTGTTGAGGGTAGTGCAGATCACCAAATCTCTCGCAGGGGCGAGCATTGCTCGCCCGCGATAGTGCGGCGGTGCCATGCGGGCGGCTAATAGCCGCCCATACAGGGTGCTGTGCGGGGGGTATCAGGCGGCGGGAGCAAGCCCCCGCCCTACGGGAAACCTTCGGCCTTGCATGTCATTGCGAGGAGCGCAGCGACGTGGCAATCCGTACCCCTTTCCAGCGAGGGTGCGCCGCAATACGATTTAGGCGCGGATTGCCACGACCAACGCTGCGGCGCTGGTCTCGCAATGGCAGCAAAAACACGGCCCCGCAGGAGCCCAGCTAAGCGGGTCCTGTGGGGAGAGGGCGGGTAGCGTGTGGCGGGAGCAAGCCCCCGCCCTACGGGAAACCGTAGGTCCTGTTGCATGCGCGGCACAATATCGTCTCTCCCTCCGTCATTTGCTCTGCAAATGACACCTCCCTCATCAGAGGGAGGCTTGCGAGCGGCGGGTTTTCTCAAAGGTATAACGTTTTTCTAAACCACGCGCACAGCAGGTGGTTTTCATTCTACAAACAACAAGCGCGAAGATACACCTTTTTCGGTGCGTCTTCGCGCTTTCTTTTCACTTTTCCATAAGTTTAATTACATCTTCCGCGCTGTTTATGTTCAGCAGTGCCCGCCTGTCCATTCCTTGTGGCAGGGGCACCGACCTGAAGCGAAGCTCATCGGCAAGCCCCATCATGCGCAGCCGCCCCGCGGCAATGCAGCGCTCCATAACCGGGATGCAGCGGCGGGAGTAGACGCCCACAAGTGGGTGCAGGCGCCCGCCGTCCTCAATGACCAGAATATCGTCATCGGCGCGAAATTCGTCCGTGAGATACTCAGTAAGTTCACGGCTCATAAAGGGCGTGTCGCAGGGGGATACGGCCAGCGCATCGCTTTCTGCCGCCTTCAGCGCCGAGCACAGCCCGCCCATGGGGCCCATTTGGGGGTAGATATCCTCCACCCGGCGAAAGCCCTCAAGGCTCAGGTCTGAGCCGGCGGCAACGGACAGCAGCTTTTCATCAAAGCCGCCGAAGGCCGCGGCAATACGCACAAGATAGGTCTCACCGTCCAGCATAAGGCCCGCCTTGCTCACGCCGCCCATGCGGCTGGAAAGGCCGCCCGCCAGAATAAGTCCGCCGATGGTCATATCTCAATCCACCAGCTTCAGTGCGCCGTTGGGGCAGGCAAGGACACAGGCAGGGGCAGCGCCCCTGCAGCCGTCGCACTTGACCATCTTTCCCCAGGGTGCGATCTGCGGGATGTGGAAGGGACAGGCCGCGAGGCATGCGCCGCAGCCGATGCAGCCCTCCGCATCCACCTGCACAAAACTATTTTCATCCCGGTGCAGAGCCTTTTGGGGGCAGGCGGGGATGCAGGGCGCGTCTTTGCAGTGATGGCAGCTTTCGGTAAAGTACTGGGTCAGACCACCGGGGAGGGTAACCTTGCTGTAACGGCGGCCGGAAACGGCATCGTCAACCGAGATGTCATAATGATGGTCGATGCAGGTGACGACACAGGCCAGACAGCCGCAGCATTTATTGTTGTCAGATACGATTCTGCTCATGTTAACCTCTCTTTCTCACTGCACATCGGCTTTGCGGATATCGCAGATAAAACTTCTGAAGCCGGGGAAGCCGGAGATGGGGTCGATGTACTCGTCGGAAATCAGGCGGTTCACATTCTGGTCACCGTCGCCGTGGTAGACGTGCACCACGCCGGGCAGCACGCCGCCGTCGATGGAGGCGATGTAGTCCAGCTTGCCCACAGGGGTCTCAACGGTGACAAGGTCGCCGTCGGCAACGCCAAGGCGCGCGGCATCTTCGGGGCTGATGTCGGCCAGGGTGTGCGCCTGGAGATTGGACAGCCACTTCATTCTGTATGTACGGGAGTGGAACAGATGGGTCTTGCGCCCGCCGGTGACCAGCACCATGGGGTACTTTTCCCTGTCGCCCACCACATCGCGCCAGTCGGTATAGACAGGCAGCGGGTCGTAGCCGGGTCTGTCGGCATAGCGGGCTATGATGTTCGATGTAAACTCCACCTTGCCGCTGGGGGTCCTGAGCCCGCGTTCATAGCTGTACATACTGCCGCTGACGGTCTTTTTGGTTTTGAGTCCGTCGGGCGCGGCCTTCAGCTCCTTAAGGTCAAGGCCGGTGGGTGCCAGCAGATTGGCAAGATACTCATCATAGCTGTTCATGCCGATAAGGTGCCCCTCAAGCCCCATGGCCTGTGCCATGCCCATGATGATCTCAACATCGCTCTTCTTATCCTCCGGCTCGATAAGGCGGGGGATGTAGCGCACCCAGCCGCCGGGCAGGGTGACGATCTGGTCGCGCTCACAGGCGGCGGCGCTGGGCAGGACGATGTCGGCGTATTCACAGGCCTCGTTCCAGAACAGCTCAACGGACACGCTGAATTCAACCGCCTCAAGCGCCTCAATGATTCTGTCGGACTGGGGCCACATGCGGGTGTTCATGCCGAAGGAAATCAGGTTGCGGATGGGATAGGGGTCAGCGTTGAGGATGTTGTCCGCAAGACGGATGGACTGTGACTCATTATTGATAACATCCTGCCAGACGGGGAAACGGCCGCCGGTGATGTCATCGTCAATATCCGGGCGCTTTGCCAGCTTGTGGGGGTTGCCGTCCAGCATGGTGCGGGGCGCGGTGGGGGCGTGGTTGCCGCCGGGGCGGTCAAGGTTGCCGGTCAGGGCGCTGAGCATGATGGCGGCGCGCAGGTTCTGCACGCCGTTGATGCAGTGCACCACCGAGCAGTTTGAGGTCTGCATGGACATGGGGCCGGCGGTGGCGATCATGCGGGCGGCGGCGATGATCTTCTCTTCCGGCACGCCGGTGATCTGAGCCGTCCGCTCCGGGGTGAACCGGGCTGCGTATGCCTTATACTCCTCGTAGCCCACGGTGTAGTTGGCGATAAATTCTTTATCCTCAAGCCCTTCGGAAATGATGACATTGGCGATGCCCAGTGCCAGGGCGCCGTCAGTGCCGGGGATGAGCTGCAGGTGGATGTCCGCCAGATGGGCGGTGGGGGTCACACGGGGGTCGACAACGATGAGATTGGCGCCCCGCTCCTTCACGCCGTGGATGGGGTTCATGTTGCCGCTGTCCGCGGCGGCGGCGTTCTTCGTCCACACCAGGAGTGTGGCACAGTCTTTGAAATCGGTGCCGAAATTGGCGCCGTAGACCAGCTCCCATGCCATCTGCGCCGCCTGGCGGCAGGTGCTGGACTCGGTGCAGAAGTTGGGGGAGCCGTAGGCCGCGGCCAGCTGTGAATAGTGCTGTCTGTACCACTTGGGGTGGCCGCAGTAAAACACGGTGGATTTGGCGCCGCTCTCCTGTTTGGTTTTGGCAAGTCTGTCGGCGATGATGCTGTACGCCTCATCCCAGGTGATGGGTTCAAACTGGCGCGTGCCCTTGGGCCCGACGCGCTTCATGGGGTGGTGAAGGCGGTCTTTATGGTGCACATACTGCTTGAGGGCCGCGCCTCTGACGCAGATGTTCCCCTTTACATGGGGGTGATCCATGGCCTTCTGCACCTGAAGGATCTTATTATCCTCCACAACGGCGTCGATAAGACAGCTTGAGCCGCACAGGCCGCATATGCCCAGCTTTGTGGTCTTTTCTTCCATGTTGACTCCTCCCGCAGATCTGAAGAGACAGGTACATTAATATAAGGATAACAATATAATACCTGTATTTTCTTCCGTTTTCAAGTTAAGAAAGCGATAGTTTGCAGCTTAAGCGACACTTTCCCCCGGACGGGGCAAATATTCACCCCTTCCCATTTTCCGCGGGGGTGTAACTTGCGATATTGCGGGGCGGCGGTGAGGCGTGCTATACTTACGGGGAAAGTGTTTTTGTTCCAGATTTCAGCTTAGGAGGTAAATGTCATGTCACTGGTGCATTTTAATTTTGAAAGTCAGTTCCTGCATATGAACACCGATGTCAACATCATTCTCCCCGACAAGCCGCGCAGCGAGGATGCTGAGTCCTATTACCTGTCCGGGAAGAAATATAAGGTGCTTTGGCTGCTTCACGGCGGCATGGGCGACTACAGCGACTGGATTAGAAAAAGCCGCATTGAGCTGTACGCCTGTGAGCATGATCTTGTCGTGGTCATGCCCTCCGCCTACAACAGCTCTTACTCCAACTGGTACAACTACGCCCAGGGTGTGGAGATGTTTGACTACTTCTTCCGTGAGCTTATGCCCCTTATCTACGGCTGGTTCCCGGTATCTCAGGCGCGGGAGGATAACTTCCTTGCCGGTCTTTCCATGGGCGGTCAGGGCACGGTGAAGTTCACCCTTGCCCATCCGGAGAAGTTCGGTGCCGTGGCGGTGCTGTCCTCCGCTCCCCGCCAGTACCCCAAATTCTACAACGACTCAGTGAAAAACGGGACGGGTCATATGTTCGTCAACATGGTGCAGGCCCAGGGCGGCATCGAAAAATTCATGCAGGGCCGTGACGACGCCCGCCGCGTACTTGCAAATCTGAAGGATGAGGGCAGGCTGGACGATTTCCCCAGAATTTACGCATCCATCGGCGGCGACGACGCCGGCTGTGAGAATTTTGTGGAATTTATGCAGATCTGCGTTGATTGCGGTCTTGATGTGACCCAGAAGATCATCCCCGGCTACCGCCATGAATGGCGCTTCTGGGATCTGGCGATCCAGGATTCCCTGGCATTCTTCGGCTTCGACATGGAGCGTGACATCGCCCTTCGCCGCGGAAATATGTACTGATTTTAAATAATACACAACGGGAGAGGATATATATGGAAAACAAAATCAAAGCTGTCATTTTCGATCTTGACGGTGTTCTGGTCACCACTGACCAGCTGCATTATCAGGGCTGGAAGCAGATGGCCGACAAAGAGGGGATCTATTTTGACAAGGTCATCAACAACCGCCTGCGCGGCGTGTCCCGTGTGGAGTCCTGCCACATCGTTCTGGAGAGGGCCGAAAGAGAGTACAGCCCGGAGGAGATCAACGACCTTTGCACATATAAAAACGACATCTATGTGCAGCTTCTTGACAGCCTGACCGCCCAGGATGCGCTGCCCTATGTGCGCGAGACCCTCACTGCCCTCAAAGACGCGGGCATTAAGGTCGCCATCGGCAGCTCCTCAAAAAACACCAAGAAGATCCTCAGCAAGCTGGGCATCATCGACTGGTTTGACGCCATTGCCGACGGCACCGACATCAAAAATTCCAAGCCCGATCCCGAGGTTTTCCTCTGCGCAGCCACGAAGCTGGGTGTCTCCCCGGCCGACTGCGCCGTGGTTGAGGATGCCCACGCCGGTATCCAGGCCGCCAAGGCCGGCGGTATGCTGGCCTGCGCCATCAGTGACGCGGTCAGCAGCCCCATCGCCGATCACCGTATGGAAACACTTAAAGACCTGCTTCCCATCGTTTTGGGCTGAGCGCAGGATAAAGAAAGCCCCATCGCCGTATGGCGGTGTTCGTAAAACAGTTAAATCCGACCTGTGGTTTCGATCACAGGTCGGATTTTTTGCAATATGTATCAGTTTGAGAAAAGGCTCCCCCCCGTGGGGCGCGACGCGTTAATCTCGGGCCCCTGTGCGAGCCCAGCGGAGCGGGTCGCATGGGGAGAGGACGAGCGATGGAGTGAATGAGCGGCTTTGCCGCGAACGATACGAAATCCG
>JAZUPH010000088.1:0-9927 GCA_045605145.1 Oscillospiraceae bacterium
TTTCTTTAGACTCATAATAATGGTACAGAGTGCCGATGGCGATACCGCACTCAGCGGCAACGGTGCGCATTGCAAGGGCGCTGTAGCCGCCCTCAAGAATAAGGCGGCGGGCTATCGCAAGAATTTTATCGTTGGTTTCGTCCATGATTATTGGCATAACAGTTACCCCATAAAACCCCATTAAACAAACATAGATGTTGCTGTGAACAACATGCACTTGTGTTCATTTAATATTTTAATTTATGAAAGTGAAACTGTCAACATAAAAAACACCGGCGGTGGTTAATTTCGCGTTAAGGCTTGCCTTTTGCTGCGCGCCCCCTGTTCAGCCGCCGGACTTGATTTTTTGCAGGCTGTAAAGTATAATATACAAGTTAAATTGTGCCCACAGGCCGAACTATTTGGCAATATTATAGATTATCTACATGGAGGCAGTAATGGCAAAAGCCCCTAAAAAAACCGAATACGGCAACGACAGTATCAGCTCACTCAAAGGCGCTGACCGCGTCAGAAAGCGCCCGGGCGTTATCTTTGGCTCGGACGGGCTGGAGGGCTGCCAGCATGCTGTGTTTGAAATTCTGTCAAACTCAATTGACGAGGCCCGGGAAGGGCACGGCAAGGTCATAAATGTTACCCGCTTCAAAGACGGCTCTTTCCAGGTGGAGGATTTTGGCCGCGGCTGTCCCGTGGACTGGAACCCGGCTGAAGGCCGATACAACTGGGAGCTGGTGTTTTGTGAGCTGTATGCCGGCGCAAAGTATAACAATAACGAGGGTGAGGATTACGAATACTCTCTGGGTCTGAACGGTCTCGGCTCCTGCGCCACCCAGTATTCTGCCGAGTGGATGGATGTTACCGTCTGGCGAGACGGATTTAAATATTCGCTCCATTTCGAAAAGGGTGAGAACATCGGCGGCCTTGTAAAAGAGCCCGCGCCGAAGAAACGCACCGGCACCCTGACCCGATGGAAGCCGGATATTGAGGTATTTACCGATATAGCCGTACCCAAGGCCTATTTTACCGATGTATTGAAAAAGCAGGCCGTGGTCAACGCCGGGGTCACCTTCAACTTCCGCAATGAGCTGGAAAAGGGCTTTGAGGAAGAGGTGTTCGTCTATCCCAACGGCATAGAGGACTATGTGGCGGAGATCGCCGGAGGGGACAGCCTGTCCAGGCCCGTACGCTTCGATGGTGAGCGCCGCGGGCGCGACAGGGCAGACAAGCCCGAGTATAAGGTCAAGCTGTCTGCGGCCTTCTGCTTCTCCAACACGGTGAATGTCATCGAGTATTACCATAACTCATCATGGCTGGAGTACGGCGGAGCGCCGGACAAGGCTACCCGCAACGCCTTTGTATACGCCGTTGACGCGTATATAAAAAAGATCGGCAAGTACCAGAAGAATGAGAGCAAGATAAGTTTTCAGGATGTGCAGGACTGCCTCATCCTGGTGACAAACTGCTTCTCCACCCAGACCAGCTACGAGAATCAGACTAAAAAGGCCATCACCAACAAGTTCATTCAGGAGGCGATGACCGACTTCTTCCGCAGCCGGCTTGAGACTTATTTCATTGAAAACAAGGCCGAGGCGGACAAGATCGCCGATCAGATCCTCATAAACAAGCGCAGCCGCGAACAGGCGGAGCGCCAGAGACTGAATATCAAGAAGAAGCTGTCCGGCAGTATCGATCTTGCCAATCGGGTGGAAAAATTTGTCGACTGCCGCACCAAGGATGTCAGCCGCCGCGAGATATACATCGTTGAGGGCGATTCCGCCCTCGGCTCCTGCAAGCAGGGGCGCGACGCCGAGTTCCAGGGCATTATGCCCGTTCGCGGCAAGATACTCAACTGCCTCAAGGCGGACTATGCACGCATACTGAAAAGCGATATCATCACCGACCTTGTAAAGGTCCTGGGCTGCGGCGTGGACGTGCCGCTGAAGAATGTGAAGGATCTGACCGCCTTCGATATGGACAACCTGCGCTGGAACAAGGTCATCATCTGCACTGACGCCGATGTGGACGGATACCAGATCCGTACACTTATCCTTACCATGATCTGGCGCCTGATGCCCAGGCTGATTGAAGAGGGCAAGGTGTTCATTGCCGAGTCGCCCCTGTACGAGATAACGGATAAGGGCAACACCTGGTTCGCCTACTCCGACAGGGAGAAGAATGACATCGTCAAAAACCTCAAGAACCCGAAAATCAGTCGCTCAAAGGGTCTGGGCGAAAACGACCCTGAGATGATGTGGCTGACCACCATGAACCCCGAGACAAGAAAACTCATCAAAGTCATGCCCGCCGATGTCCAGCGGACCGGCGAAGTTTTCGACCTGCTGTTGGGCGACAACCTTGCCGGGCGAAAGAGCCATATTGCCGAAAACGGCTACCGCTATCTTGACATGGTGGACGTGTCCTGACGCATTGCCCCTATTACTCATAGTGGAGGTATAGTTATGTTCTGTCCCAACTGCGGCACCGTGCTTGTTGACGATGCAAAATTCTGCCATGCCTGCGGCAGACAGATGTGCGATGTGACCCCTCCGGCCCAATTCTCGGCACCGGCGCAGCCGGTTATGCCTCCACAGCCTGCGGCACCGGCGCAGCCGGTTATACCTGCACAGCCCGTGGTGTATGCCCCACCGGCGGCGCCTGTGCGCAAGTCCCGCAAGGGCCTGGCTGCGGCTATTGTTGTGCTGCTTGTGCTGGCTGCCGGGACGGCGCTGTTTCTGTTGTGGGATAAGCTGCCCTTTGGCGGCGCGGCAGACGAGAGGGGCAGAGACAAAACGGCGCTTGAGGACGCCGGGGCCGCCGGTGAATCTGCCGTGCCTCTGGAGCAGATCCTCTTGGCCGAGAGTATAAACGCGGCCCAGAGTCTGGGGTCCTGCGCAGGTTCAATGGATTATATCCGGTTTATGGGTGTGCCGGACGACTGCGTTGCCTATATTCAGGACCTTGCGCCCTTTGCCGACACGCCGTCTGCCGTATATTACAGCATGGACTGTCACCTGAGCGGCGAATTGCGTGAGCTGCTCCCGGGAGCGACCAGCACGATGCTGCAAACCCTCCCCATATATCTGAACAACTATTATATTGGTACTACCGTGCTCGCCGCTTACAGCACTATGACCGCTCAGTATTATGTCTGTCTGCCGGAGGCACTGGATGAGCCGGCTGTGTTCCTGCTCAGCTATGATGACATCGGCCATCACGCCTATGTCCTGTTTACCCCTGCCGGAGATGCGTTTGCCCGAGTAAGCTGCATGGCAATCCATGCGGGTGTGTTTGATTCGGTGGACATCTATGACGGGATGCGGCTGGAGAAAGTGAGCGGAAGCGAAGTTAAGGATGCGATGGAAGCCGCGAAGGACGTCTCCCTGGAGGCGAAGCGGACGCGGGAGCAGGTCACAGCTGAGTGGTGCGTTGCGATAGCCCAGGAAGAGCTGGCCCGTCTTGGCGGCGGGCGAAGGGCCTATGTCGAACTGATGACGGGCGATGAGGAGCTTATCGATTGGACGATGATGCTCATCAATGCGGCCGCCGGCGGCGCGGCAGACAGTGCCGTGTACTCCGTGGATATAGATGATTTGGAAGAATTGATGGATGCGGATGAATTTCCTGCGCTGCGGGAATTTGAGGATGTGCTTCTCCCGCGCATGGCAGCCGCGATAGGGAATGTACTGGTGTCGTCCTATGGCAGTACTGCGGTGGCGGCAAATTCTATACTGCAGAACGCCGCGACCGCCATGCAGGCCCGACAGATGAGCGCCGTACCCAGAGATTTTGAAGGCATATATTTCGTCGTCTTTGAGCTTGAGGACGGTTGCTATGCTGTGATCACGCTGTACGACGCGGGCAACAACATCCTTGGCGTCTCCGGTACCGTGCTGCCCGACTGCGATACTATTGACGAGACTTTTGACGAGCTGGATGCCGAACGCATAGACTGAACCCCTCTGAGAGGATAAACATAGTACACAGATTCCCTGCCCCGGGAGGGGCAGACCAGGAGAAGAGATCAATGGCAAAGAAAAAAGCCGAGAAAGAAATTAAGATAAACCGCCAGCCCAATCCACACGTCAAGGGCCTGCGCGCCGAGGTGCTTGAGCAGCCGGTGATCGAGACGCTGGAAGAGAACTATATGCCCTACGCCATGAGCGTGATAGTTTCCCGCGCCATTCCCGAGATCGACGGCTTCAAGCCCAGCCACAGAAAGCTGCTTTACACCATGCATAAAATGGGGCTGCAGACCGGCGCAAGGACAAAGAGCGCCAATATCGTGGGACAGACCATGGGGCTTAACCCCCACGGCGACGCCGCGATATATGAGACCATGGTGCGCCTTTCCAAGGGCTACGGCGCCCTGCTGACCCCCTATGTTGATTCCAAGGGCAACTTCGGCAAGGTATACAGCCGTGATATGTCCTACGCCGCCAGCCGCTATACCGAGGCCAAGCTGTCCCCCATCTGTGCCGAGCTTATGCGCGACATAGACAAAGACACCGTGGATATGGTGGACAACTATGACTCCACCAAGAAAGAGCCTACGCTCCTGCCCACTACCTATCCCAATGTGCTTGTCAACGCCAACATGGGTATCGCCGTGGGCATGGCGTCAAACATCTGCGGATTTAACCTGTCTGAGGTGTGCGACACTGCCATCGCCTACATGAAAAATCCCAACTGCGACCTGTTTGAGACACTCAAAGGTCCCGATTTTGCCACCGGCGCTGAGATCCTGTGGGATCAGCGGGTCATGGAGGACATCTACTCCACCGGCCGCGGCAGCTTCCGTATGCGGGCAAAGTGGCGCTATGTCAAGGCGGAGAATCTCATTGAGGTCTACGAGCTGCCTTACACCACCACGGCTGAGGCGGTCATAGACAAGGTGGCCGAGCTGGTGAAGGCTGGCAAGGTCAAAGAGATCAACGATATGCGTGATGAGACCGACCTTGGCGGTCTGAAGCTGGCTATCGAGCTCAAGCGCGGCACCGACCCCGAAAAGCTGATGGCGAAGCTGATGAAGCTCACGCCCCTTACGGACAGCTTCGGCTGCAATTTCAATATCCTCATCGCCGGTATGCCCAGGGTCATGGGTGTGCGCGAGATACTGGACGAGTGGGTGGCATGGCGTGTACAGTGCGTCAAGCGCCGCGTGTATCACGAGCTGAGCGGTAAGAAAGACAAGCTCCACCTTTTGGAAGGTCTGGGCAGGATCCTGCTGGATATTGACAAGGCCATTGCCATCATCCGCGAGACGGAGGAGGAGGCGGAGGTCGTACCCAACCTGATGATCGGCTTCGGCATTGATGAGGTGCAGGCGGAGTTCGTTGCGGAGATAAAACTGCGCAACATTAACCGTGAATACATCCTCAAGCGCACCGAAGAGACCGAGAAGCTGCGCAAGGAAATTGAGGATCTGGAAAGCACCCTGCGGAGCGATGCAAAGGTAAAGCGCATCATCGAGAGTGAGCTTAAAACCGTTGAGAAGAAATATGGGGAACCTCGCCGCACGGAAATCGTCTATGATTATATAGAACCTTCCGCCGAGGAGGTGGATCCTGTTGAGGATTACCCTGTGAAGATATTCCTCTCCCGCGAGGGATACTTCAAGAAAATATCTCACCAGAGTCTGCGTACCAGCGGTGAGCAGAAATATAAGGATGGCGACGGGCTGAACATGGCGATGGACGCCACCAACCGTGCCGAGCTTATCGTGTTTACCGACCGGCAGCAGGCGTATAAATGCCGCCTGAGCGATTTTGACGACGGCAAAGCATCCCAGCTGGGTCTGTTCCTGCCCCAGGCGCTGGGGATGGACGATGGGGAACGCCCGGTGTTCATGCTGCTGCCCGGCGATTACAGCGGCAGCCTGATGTTCTTCTACGAGAACGGCAAGGCAAACCGCGTGCCGCTTTCGGCATACGCCACAAAGACCAACCGCAAGCGCCTTATCAAGGCCTATTCGGATAAAAGCCCCCTTGCGGCGGCGCTGCACCTGTCGGGTGACACGCAGATCGCCGTTGTATCCACCGAGGGTCGCGCTATCGTGTTCTCCACCACTCTCGTTGCCGAGAAGGCGACACGCGACAGTGCGGGCGTCAATGTGCTGACCCTTAAAAAGCAGTGGAAGCTGGCGGCGGCATCCATGCTGGATGACAGCGGCATCCGCAACCCGTCCCGCTACAGGGTAAAGTCCATTCCCGCCGCCGGCGCCCTTTTGAAGCCCGAGGACAGGGGCGAAGAGCAGCTGGGTCTGCCGGTTTGACAGACCGGGGCGCATATTGAATGAATGCAGAGGTGATTTCCGTGAAGAAGATTGTTTTGTTCCTGCTGGCGGCCGTTTTGACCGTCCTGTCGGGCTGCGCCAATTTTCTCGATGCGGAATATCAGGCCTCAACCCCTCATGTGAAAAAAGAGGACAGCAGCCAGACAGAGGTGCTGCCGGATTCAGAAGTGTATATCGAAAGCGGCGATGTGGACGATCTGTCCGAGGCTGTGTTTGGGCTTATCCGCAGTCAGGCGGAGTATGGCATAATACGCATCACATCCTATGACGGAGATATTGACGCCGATGCCGAGGCTGTCTGCCTTAATGCGGCTTACAATACACCTTACGGAGCGTATGCGGTGTACTATGTCAGCTTTGCGGTGAATAAATACGTACCCTTCAGTGAGGTCAAGGTTTACCTGACATATAAAGATGGGGCGATGGAGTATTCCGATATCCCCGTCGTGGAAAGCACCGAATCTGTTCGTTTCAGACTTGAAGAGGCACTGCGCAGCTTCGGCGGCACATTCACTATTGCAACGAGTGCTCCTGATATTGACACGCAGTATCTGCTTGAATGTGTGGAGGAGATTTATTTCGCCGGCAATGTGTGGTTTCCTATCATGCCCGCAGTCACCGCCACCAGCTATCCCGAGACCGGGGAGGAGCGGATTCTGGAATTGAAGCTCAACTACCCATATTCCAACTACCGCATGAACACCATGCGAACCAATACCGAGGAAGCGTTGGCGGAAATGGCGGCCCGGCTTGAGGGGTTGGATGAATGGGACGCCGTTGCCCGGTTGTGCGACATCCTCAGTGAAGAGTGCGACTATCTGGGTTACGGCACCACAAGCGATGAATACGACAGACGCAGCGATAAATACACGGCCTACGGCGCGCTCGCGCTGGGTCGCGCCTCGGGAGAGGGTTACGCAATGGCGGTGCAGCTTGTGTGCCGTGAGCTTGGCATTGAGTGTATCGTCGTGCAGGGCAGGCACGAAAATGTTGCCCACGCATGGAATATTGTCAACATAGGCGGCAACTACTATCATGTAGATGCATCCCTTCAGGCGGAAATGGGGCCATATAAGACCTTTATGCTCAACGACGATCGCTTTGCTGAGTCATATTTCTGGGACACGGAGCGGTATCCCGCCTGTACAGTGGACAGATTGTGGGACCAACTGCCTGCTGTTGATCAGCCGGCGGAGGAAGAACCGTCCGAGGCTGAACCAACGCCCGACCCGGAAACGGGAGAGGACGAGAAAGTGCCGACTCCGGAAACAGATCCAGAGCCGGAACCGGAGCCCGATACAGAACCGGAGCAGCCGGGAGAGGGCACAGATGAGGGTGCCGGCGGAGAATCGAATGAGGGCACGAGCGGAGAGTCAGGGGAAGATGCCGATGAGAACACGGACGGCGAGCCTGTGGACGGATCGGACGGAGCCGAAATTTAATTTTCCATAAAGGCTTGACAATCGATAATTTTGTGTTAGAATAACACCTGCTCCGAAGCCCAAGCGGCGGAGGATATGCGGGCGTAGCTCATCTGGTAGAGCGCCACCTTGCCAAGGTGGAGGTAGCGAGTTCGAGCCTCGTCGTCCGCTCCAGAAAAGATCTTGTCGAAAGACAAGGTCTTTTGTTATATGCGGGCAGCAGAAGTTTACGAAGATGTGGCTGAAAGGCAAAAGAACTCGCTGCCTCCACCTGTGCCGAAGGCACGTTAAATCCGAGGTGGGCCCCGCGCAGGCGTGCCTGCGTGGGTATGATAGCGAGTTCGAGCCTCGTCGTCCGCTCCAGAAAAGATCTTGTCGAAAGACAAGGTCTTTTGTTATATGCGGGCAGCAGAAGTTTACGAAGATGTGGCTGAAAGGCAAAAGAACTCGCTGCCTCCACCTGTGTCATCCTGAGCGCAGCGAAGGAGCTTGTGCGACACAGTATCGGTTAAGATTCTTCGTCGGCTGTGCCTCCTCGGAATGACATTCAAGTTTGCGCAATCCCGTAGGGGCGATTCACGAATCGCCCGCGATGGCGGGCCGTAATGTGTCATTGTAGGGGCGGATATTATTCGCCCGCGATAGCACCTCTCCCATATATCAAAACCACGCCCGGACATGCGTCCGGGCGTGTACTGTTTATTCGGTTTATCATCCGCTTACGACAGCGGACTTAGGCCTATTACTCGCTGATGCTCTCTTTGAGGGCAGTTGCCAGACCAGCCAGACCCTGGATCTCGGAGGGGATGACGATCTTGGTGGCCTTCCCGTCAGCGGCGGCGGCGAAAGCCTCAAGGGCGCGGATCTTGATGAAGGCTTCACTGGGGTTGGCCTCGTTAATGCGGCGGATACCTTCGGCGGTGGCTTCCTGCACCTTCAGGATGGCCTCGGCCTGACCCTCAGCCTCAAGGATGGCGGCCTGCTTCTTGGCGTCGGCGCGCAGAACTGCTGCGGCCTTTTCGCCCTCGGCCTCAAGAATGGCAGCGGCCTTCTCGCCCTCGGCGCGCAGGATGGACTCACGGCGCTCACGCTCGGCCTTCATCTGCTTCTCCATGGCGTTCTGGATCTCTTTGGGGGGCAGTATGTTCTTCAGCTCAACACGGGTGACCTTGATGCCCCAGGGGTCGGTGGCAATGTCAAGGGTGGAGCACATCTTGTTGTTGATGGTGTCGCGGCTGGTAAGGCACTGGTCAAGCTCCAGCTCGCCGATGATGTTACGCAGGGTGGTGGCGGTGAGCATCTCGATGGCCTGCATGGGGTTCTCAATGCCGAAGGTGAAGAGCTTCGGGTCAGTGATGTAGAAGTACACAACCGTGTCTATCTGCATGGTGACGTTATCCTTGGTGATAACGGGCTGGGGGGGATAGTCGGCAACCTGCTCTTTAAGAGACACGCGCTTGGCGATGCGCTCAATAAAGGGGAAGGTCATGTGGATGCCGGTGTTCCATGTGGTTTTGTAGGCACCCAGGCGGGTGATGACGTAAGCCTCGGCTTGCTGGACGATGCGGACATTCCTGGCAAGGATAATGATGGCAAGAAGCACAAGCACTACCAGAGTGACGGCTCCCGTGGGGGCAATGGCACATACGAACGGCATAAAAAGATCCTCCTTAATATTTTAATTCAAATTATATGTTCTGCTGATTGATGCTCAGTTCTGCGCGGTGGAATATATGGGGCTGACGATCAGTTTGACACCCTCAATGCACTCCGTTTTCACATGAGTGCCGGCGGGGATGGGCTGTCCGTCATAACTGCGGGCCGTCCATGTCTTGCCGTCAACTTTTACGGAGCCGGTGCCGGCAACATTGTCAATGTCGGCGGTCACAACGCCTACCAGCTCAAGCACGCGGTCAAAACTGGTTGCGGAACGGCGGACAGACAGCTTCTTTACCAGTACGGGTCGGACAAGGGCCAATGACAAGGCGGAAATCACCACAAACAGCGTCACCTGCAGCCACAGCGGGGCGGAAAAACAGGCGGAAATCAGTGCGCCGAGCGCGCCCACGGCGAACCACAGGGAGCTCAGCCCGACAGTGGCGATCTCGATAACCACAAACGCCGCCAGAGCCAGGATCCAAAATACTATCACGGGAACCAACCTCCTTATTTCAATAAATATGCAGACAATTTACATCTGTTGCAAATATAGTAACC
>JAZUPH010000089.1:0-7498 GCA_045605145.1 Oscillospiraceae bacterium
CAGGGATGCCCAGGGTGCGCACATCGGAGCCGCCGGCTGTGTCCCGGGTGCTGATCTGCACGGTGTACGCCTTGTTCTTTTCCAGCACCACCCCCGGGGCAACGGAAGCCATGCTCTGCCAGGGTCCGTAAGGGCCGTCCTCCGGCTTATAGCGCCAAAGCAACATACCGGTATTGACACCCTGAAGACTGCTGAATCGGTGTTCTGCCTGCAACGCCAGGAACGTACCGCCGGGGTCGGCTGTGCCGTCGGACAGACAGCGGTAGGCCTCTGCCCGGGTCAGCCGGGGACTGTCATAGGGTAAGACCTGGATCTGCCCCTCCCAAGTCCCGGAAAAGCCCCGGGAGGATACCGCCGTCACCACCACCGGCAGCGTGCCTGCCTGCTCCAAAAAGTCAGAGCAGGTGTTCTCCCAGGTGGCTGTGCCAACGGTTAGTCGCAACGCCTGGATTTCTGCATCCAGGGGGTCAGTGGCGGTCACCGCCGCCGAAACCTTGCCCAGGTGCTGGACATACATACCGGGAAAAGCAACGCATTCCGGGGTCAAAATTGCACTGACTTCCGGGCAGGTCTTTGCATTTTCCGGTACGGTGACCGGGAAGGTGGCAGTGTGGCTGCCCAAAACCTCCTCTCCACGGCAGGTGGTCAGTGTCACCGACATGGTTCCTTCCTTTCCGGGGAAATACCGGGCTGCCTCTAAAGGCAGCACCGTGTCGGTGTGGATCACCTTCTGTGTAGTATTGGGAAAGAGTTTGTCAGTGGTCAGATGCCACTGTCCCAGAGAAAAGGTCAGAAAAAAGCTGTGGTCTGCCACTGCCGGTGTCCAGCTTACATGGCAGTTTCCCTCCAAGGCAGCCGCCTCCGCCGTTACCTGGGCGGCTCTGGGAATGGACGGCAAAGAGATCTGCACCCGGATGTTGCCGCCGGTTATGTAGGAGGACCGGGTGGTAAAGCTACCCTCCACCGTCAGAGTCTTGTTGCCCGCATCATCGTGGGGGATCTGCCCGGAAAAACTGCCCAGTAAATTCACCTTTGCAGAGGATGTGAAGTTGTATGCCCCATTGGTTACCCCGGTACCTGCCATGCCGTCCAGGGCGAAGGCAGCGGAAAGGCCAATGCTATTGTGGGTGGTGGAAGTGTAGTTGGGATTCAGGGCAGCGTAAAAATAAGCGGTAATGGGGGTGTGGTTTTCCGCCACATTTTGCTGCCCCAAAAGATACTCCACCCACACGTCGATCCGGTGGCCGTTGGGGCCGGTACCGGCACCGTTTATGATGGTATAGCCGGTATGCACCGGCACAGTTCTTGCCATATATGCTCCTTTCTTTTGATAAATTTCTGTTTAGCGCACTAACTACCGAACTTCCGCTGTCATTGCGAGGAGCGAAGCGACGTGGCAATCCCCCGGATATTCCGGAAGTCTGTCACCGTTCATCTGTTAGTTTTCTCCGCACCGATAGTGCATCTGCCTGCCGGCGGCGGTACTTTCTTGTTCCGCCAAGAAAGTACCCAAAGAGGCGGCTTAAGGGCAGCGCTTGCTCCCGCAAGCGAGGCGAACCCTTAAGAATCCCCTTGCTCTATCTTTCGTATTTGCGGTTTTACACTATCCTGCTTTAGTGGTGTATTGCCCTTAACAACTGCCAGCGCTGTGTAGAGCAGGGAATCGTTACCTTTTTTAATTTGTCGCCTTTGGCGACACCTTAATTGTGCATTATGCATTATGCATTATGCATTTGTTTACCGCAGCTAAGCTGCGGTAAACAAAAGTTTATTTCTCCCGGATGGTGATAGTGGTGATCACCGGCTGATCTTCCCTGGCAACGGCACCGTTCTCACCGGAATTCTCTACCTCGGTACAGATCTTGTCCACCACGTCCATACCGGCAGTGACTCTGCCGAAGGCGGCGTACTTGCCGTCCAGGTGCGCAGATGTCTGATGGACAATGAAAAACTGGCTGCTGGCGCTGTCATACAGCTGTGAGCGGGCCATGGAAATTACACCGCGGGTATGGGACAGCTCATTCTTCACGCCGTTGGCGGAAAATTCGCCCTTGATCTTATTTGCAGATCCGCCGGTACCGTTGCCCAGCGGGTCACCGCCCTGGATCATAAAGCCGCTCATAACACGGTGGAAGGTAAGCCCGTCATAAAAGCCGGACTGAGCCAGATCCACAAAGTTCTGCACCGTTTTCGGCGCCACATCGGGATAAAGCTCAAGGGTGATCTGGCCGTAGTTCTCAACGGTGATGACGGCAGTGATCGGCTCAGAATCGGCCTTGTTGCAGCCGCCAAGGGCGAGGCACAGAGCGGCAACGGCAAGAATAAGCAAAATTCGTTTCATTATATATCCTCCCTATCGGGTATCGCGGCCTCGAAAGGCCACAGTATTTTACCATATTCACATCACACGAGGCAAGACGCAGATAAAAGAAGAAGGCCGCCGCGGCACCTTATTCCCGATGCCTGCAGCAGCCTTTGCACTGTGTTATTACGGCAGGTAGCCCAGCGGGTCAACGTTGGAGCCGTGTATGATGATCTCAAAATGGAGATGGGGTCCGGTGGAGTTGCCGGTGGAGCCGGTCACGCCGATCGCCTGACCCTGGGACACATACTGTCCCGCGCTCACGGAGAGCGAGCTCATGTGGGCGTACAGTGTCTTGCTGCCATCACCGTGGTCAATGACAACATAGTTGCCGTAGGAGCTGCTGTAGGTGGCGATGGATACATAGCCCGCCTTGGACGCAACAACGGTGGTGGAGTAGTAGACGCGGCCGATGTCTATGCCGCGGTGATAGGTGCTGCCAATGCCGCCGGTCTCCTCAGCAGAGCGGTAGCCGAAATAGGAGTTGATGGTCCTGCTGGGCACGGGCCAGATATAGCCGGTATAAGGCGAGAGAACCTCGTCATAGTCAATCTCGGGTTCCTCGCTGCCACCCCAGGAGCCTGTGCTCCCATCGCCGGTGGAACCGGAATCGCCGGAGCCGGTATCGCCCGAGCTGCTACCGCCGCTGTCTCCGCCGCCGGAAGAACCGCCGCCGGAATCGCCGCCGGTGCCGGGTTGGATGGTGGCGTCGCCCAGGGTCGAATCGCCGGAGCCGTCGTCTGTTTCGCCGCCGCTGCCGGAATCGCCGCCGGTGTCGGGCGTGATCGTCGCGTCACCCAGGGTGCCCTCGCCGGTATTGCCGTTATTTTTATTGGCTTCGGCTTCAGCCTCGGCCTTTTTGCGGGCCTCTTCCTCCGCCTTTTTGCGGGCGGCTTCCGCCGCGGCACGGGCTGCCGCCAGACGGCGCTGATATTCAAGCTGGGCCTCCATCTCGGCGATCTGCTGGTGGATAAGCTCCTCCTCCGCCTCAAGCTGGGCAATAATGTCCTCGTACAAATCGCGGTTGGAATTTATCTCAAGCATAAGCTCATTTGCAAGGATGCGCTGCTGATTAAGCTCTTCCGTGCGCAATAGCAGCTCTTCACGGGCCGCCTGATTGGCGTTGATGACGTCCTGCTTTTCGGAAAGATGCACCTCAAGCTCGGCCTGGTGTGCCTCAATCTGGCTGCACAGCTCATTATAGCTTTTGATGATCTGCTCATTATATGTAATTACTTCGCTGATAAAATCCACGCGGGTGAGCATATCGGCAAAGCTGTCAGCGCCGAATATGATGCCCCAGTATGACACCATGCCCGCCTCCTCAAGGGCGCGGACCCTTTCGCAGTACAGGTCATAGGTCTCGTCGGCGGCGGCGCGGGCGTCAGCCAACTCTTCCTGGGCGGTTTCAATTTCCGTCTCAAGGCCGCCTATCTCCGCCTCATAAAACGATATAATCGTCTCAATGGCGTCGATCTGCTCCTCGGTGGCGGCGATCTGTGAGTCAATAATCAGCTTGCGCTCGAGCACGGTGGAAATATCGTCCGCAAGGCTTTCGATCAGGCGGGCATACTCCTCTTTCTCCTCCTCAAGGCGGGCGATCTCTTCGTTCAGCTCATCTATCTCGTCCTGACTTACAGCCGCGGCGCGGGCAGGGACGAGGGCGAGCACAAAGACCAGTACCAGGAAAAAGGCGCAGAGCCGTGGTGCAAATTTCAAGTTATGGTGCATAAAATATCACCTTTTCTTCCAATAACAATAAGTCTGTCCGGTCGGCGCTCAGGGCAGGTAAAGGAGCGGGTCGACCTTAACTCCGTTGATGCGGATCTCAAAATGCAGGTGGGGGCCGGTACTGTTGCCGGTGGAGCCGGTTACGCCAAGCTGCTGCCCCTGGGCAACATACTGTCCGGCGCTGACCACAAGATAGCTCATGTGGGCATAGAGGGTGGTGCTGCCGTCGCCATGGTTGATGACAACATAGTTGCCGTAAGAGCTGCTGTAGGTGGCGATGGTGACGGTGCCGGCCTTGGAGGCCACGACAGGCGTGGAATAATACACCGCGCCGATGTCAATGGCTCCGTGGTTGGTGCTGCCGATGCCGTTGGTGGCAGAGGCAGGGCGCGGGCCGAAGTAGGAGGTTATGCGCCTGCTGGAGCAGGGCCAGATGTAGCCGCGGTACGCACCGCTGCCCACGGAGCCGCTGCCGCCGCCGCCACCGCCACTGGGTCTGCTGGCCGCCGCTGCCGCGGCCGCTTTACGCCGCTCTTCCTCAAGCTCTTTTTCCTTTTCGTCGATAAGATCCTCGATCTCATCCTTCTCATCTTCAATGGCATCAATAATGCCCTGATACTCGTCCTGGTTGTTGTGGATCTCAAGTATCAGCTCATTGGCATAGGCACGCTGCAGCTCAAGCTGCTCGGTCAGGGCCTGCAGCTCTGCCTGCGCCTGCTGGTTGGCAAGGATGATATCCTGCTTCTCGGAAAGCTGAGCCTGAAGTGCACTTTCACGCGCGGCGATCTCATCGCAGACGGCGTTGTACTCAAGGATGATCTGCTCATTATAGCTGAGGACCTCACTTACAAAGTCGATGCGGCTGAGCATATCGTCAAAGCTGGTCGCGCCAAAAATGATGCCCCAGTAGGTGGTGTAGCCACCCTCTTCAAGGGCACGGACGCGCTCACAATACTCCTGATAGGTCTCAGCGGCGGCGGCCTGTGCCGCGGCAAGCTCCTGCTGTGCGGCGGCGATATCCTGCTCAAGAGTGCCGATCTCCGCTTCGTAAACGGCTATGATTTCCTCAATGGCGGCAATCTGCTCACAAGAGGCGGCGATCTTCGCGTCGATTATGGCCTTACGCTCCATCACGGCGGTCATGTCGTCGGCAAGGCCGTCAAGCTGGTCGTTGTAGCCGTCTATCTCTTTGTCCAGGTCTTCGATCTTCTGCTCAAGCTCTTCGATCTCTTCTTCCAGCTCATCCTCATCGGCAAGGGCGCCGGCAGGCAGGCAGGTGAAGGCCATGACCATCATCAGCAGAAATGAAGCCAGTCTTATATTTACAGTTCGGGATCTTTTCATGATTCCTCCTCGATAAATTGCAGGTGACAGCATCACTCGTATATTCTACCGCCATATCCCTGTTTTGTCTATAACAAATCTATTAAATTAGTATAAACCGGCGGGAATTATTGAAAAATTTGCTTCAAAAATTCGAATTGATACGACAAACAGTGTCGAACACAGGCAAATTTACACCAATGCTTTGACGGCGCGGAAAGGCAAAAGTTCCCGCAGGATGAGGATTTTACCGATAAAGAGTTCTGTTTGTCAAGCAGTAGGCACACATAATGTAAGGTGCCTTAAAGCAACCGTTGACATATCCGCTCCGCTATGCTATAAATGAATCAGAAACGGCATTTCCCTCAAAGAAAGGAGTTTTGACAGATGGACGGGCTTAACAGACAGCTGCACGACCAGATCCGCATATTGAACGCCATACTGCACCGCGGCAAAAAGGGCCGCCACCATGACGGCAATCCGCCACACGGACCAGGCGGAGAGCGGGGTGAAGGCTGGCACGAGCACGGGCACGATCCCCACCGCGGCAACCGCGCCGTCAGCCAATACAGGGTACTGTCGAAGCTGCTGGAATCTGACGGGATCAGTCAGCGCGATCTTACCATACTGATGGGTGTGCGTCCCCAGAGCACGGGAGAGCTGGTTGACAAGCTGGAGGCTGCCGGTCTGGTCACCCGCCGCCGCAGCGATACCGACCGCCGGGTGGTGAACATTTTCCTCACGGAAAACGGCAGGCAGAAAGCGGTGGAGATGCACAACCGGGATCTTGGCGAGCTGGACAGCGTATTCTCCCCCCTGTCTGAAGAGGAAAAGCTGCAGCTTATAGCACTGCTGCGCAAGCTCAACAGCGCAAACGGTGAGCCCGACACACCCGACATGGCTTAAATAATTGCCCCGACCGCCCTGCAGCTGTCGGGGCTGTACTTTGCCGGTGGGCTATTTACATATCACGGATTTATGATAAAATTCTTCCCAAGGACATACACTTTATAAATTTTATGCACTTACAGGAGGTTGTATGGACATTTTCATGAGTGACGGATTTAAAGCGTTTCTGGGCATAATCCTGCCCTTTGTTGGCACTACTCTTGGTGCCTCAATGGTATTCTTCCTGAAAAAAGAGATGGACGGCCGCCTGCAGAAGGCACTCCTCGGCTTTGCGGCGGGTGTAATGATCGCCGCAAGCGTGTGGTCACTGCTCATACCCGCCATCGAAATGGCGGAGGCTTCCGGCGCCGTGGCATGGATACCGGCGGTGGTGGGTTTTCTGGGCGGTATCGCCTTTTTGCTGCTGCTGGACACCTTCATCCCCCACCTGCACCTTGATTCCGACTGTCCCGAGGGTAAGGCCTGCGGGCTGGGCAAGTCGCTGATGCTGGTGCTGGCAGTGACGCTGCACAACATTCCCGAGGGAATGGCCGTCGGTGTGGTTCTGGCGGGTATGCTGTCCGGCAGCGAGGTCATCACTACCGCAGGGGCGCTGACCCTGTCTCTGGGCATCGCGATACAGAACTTCCCCGAGGGGGCCATAGTGTCCATGCCGCTCATCGACTCTGGCCTTGGGAAGAAGAAGGCCTTCGGCTACGGCATGATGTCCGGCATAGTGGAGCCGCTGGGTGCCATAGTGACCATACTGCTCACCGCGCTTATTGAGCCGGTGCTGCCCTACATCCTCGCCTTCGCCGCCGGTGCCATGATCTATGTGGTGGTGGAGGAGCTGATACCCGAATCCCAGATGGGTCAGCACTCAAACATCGGCACCATAGGCGCCGCGCTGGGTTTTGCGCTTATGATGGTGCTGGATGTGGCTCTGGGCTGAGAGCGTGCGGCAGGATACTGACAGGGTACATATTTCCAAAACAAGACCGCCTTACGGAGAAAGCACTCCATAAGGCGGTTTTTTGCATTCATTATTAAGTTACACGCCGATTTGATGGCTACGCCAGAATGCGCAGGCCCGCACCAGCCAGCCGTGGGCATCCATGCCCGCGCCTGTGCCGAAACCGTGGCCGCCCCGAGACACCCGCTCAAAGCCGTGGTCAACGCCGGCAAGATTCAATG
>JAZUPH010000090.1:0-14596 GCA_045605145.1 Oscillospiraceae bacterium
CACAGTGCGGCCCAGATGTAAAGGTAGGGCAGCCACCATGCCGCAAAACCGGAGAACAGACCCGTCAGCAGCACGAAGGCGTATATGGGGTACAGCGCCTTTTTGCGGTACACCAGCGTCAGCGCCACGATAAAGGTGCCCAGCAGATGCACATTAGGCAACACCTCCATTATCACCTTGGAGGCGTACATAAGCCCGCCCAACATGCCGAACACAGCGATCTCCTTAATGCTCAGCTTCACTTTTCGACCTTGAAGGAATAGGTCGCGCCGTCGGTGATGTCGGTGGTGTCAACACCACTCATGGCGTATTCGCCGTCGATGTAAAAGGCCCAGTAGGTGCCGTCCTTGTCATAGTCGGCGGTGATGCCGTTGACCTCTTTGACATAAAGGCCGTACTGCCCCTCTTCGCCCTTGATAAGGCCCTCGTCCAGCAAAGCCTCGCCAACTGTTTTGGCGTCGGATCTGACGGTAAAGGTCTCCTCATTGCCTTGGGCGTCAACAACAATGAAGGTGAAGGTCTTTTCGCCCTCGCCCACAACGTTGTCGTCTTTCTCATCGCCGCATCCTGCTGCAAAAAGTGCCATAGCCGCAATAAGCACCATGCAAAGGATAAGCGACAAGAGCTTTCTTGTTCCTGTCTTGTGCATATCTGCATTCTCCTTTATTAATTTGATTTCTGTCCGCTGACCGGCGCCCGCAGTCAATATCGCGGCATTGTATCGGTTCCGGGTATTTCGACTCGGTGCATCAGCGCCCACCTTCTCAGATCGCTCCAATGGCCTGTCCCCGACTTGCGGCGTCGGGCAAGGACGATGATATGTTTACTGCACCTCACGGCGACGGGCTCGTACAGGATTCTCACCTGTTTCCCCGAAAACCGATTCATTATAGCATGCCGGGCACTAAACTTCAATTGCATAACAGCAAAAAGCGGAAAAGGCAGCCAAGCCTTTTCCGCTTTTCGGTCAAGCTGATGTGAAATTATCCGATCAGGCGTGTCTGCCGCTCTTTTTGCCTTTGAACGGAGGGGGATCTCCGTCTTTGAGGGGCTTGATCTGCTTTAGAAGAGCTGCGGCAAATGGGATGGTCAGGCAGACAAAGGCAACAATATCGGATGTGGCCTGTGCAGCAACGAGACCATATTCGCCAATGTTCCAAAGGTTTTCCATAACAGCCGGGACAATGAGTACAACGGGGATGAGTATCAGAAGCTGTCTGGACAGGCTGAGGATAAGATTACCCAGCGGCTTGCCAAGGGCAGAGTAGATCATGCTGGTGACGATTGTGATGATGTGGGGAATAAGAGCAAGGCACTGAATACGCACCTTGAATGTTCCCAGATCGCTGATAACAGCATCCTGCTGAGCGTTGAAGATGTTAACCAGCGGTGCTGCCGCAAAGAACATTGCTCCGCCCACGACAACGGCACATACGCAGCCGATTTTGATGGTGGTGAAGAATGCTTCTCTCACGCGGCTGTATTTTTTAGCGCCCCAGCAGAAGCCGGCGCAGGGGGCAAAGCCCTGACCAAAGCCCATGATGGCAGAGTCAACAAAGCGGCTGATTTTGTTGGCGATGGAGTTGGCGGCCAGAACCGCGGTGCCGAAGCCCTTGGCAACGTGGTTGGTGATGATGCCGCCCACGCTCATCAGGCTCATGCGCAGGAAGGTGGGCACGCCCATTTTGACCACCTCAGCCAGATTATCCCACTTGGGCTCAAAATTCTTCAGGCGCAATTCAAGCATGGCTGTGCCGCGTATGTAGGGGATAAACAGTACGGCGGTGCTGAAAATCTTTGAGATAGCCGTTGCAATGGCGGCACCCGCGACCTCAAGCCCAAGTACATTGATGAAAATGGGGTCAAGAGCGATGTTCAGCACGCAGCCGGAGACCATGCCCACCATTGCGAAAGAGCTGCTGCCCTCACTGCGCAGAAGCTGGTTGAGTATCATGGTCATTGTGGTGAAGGGCGCTGCCAGCAGGATCCAGGTAGCATAGTCAACGGAGTACTGCTTTGCCGATTCAGTCACACCCAGGAGGGTGACCAGCGGCTCTTTCACCGTCAGGCACACCAAACCGAACAGAAGTGAAAATACCGCGCCGATAATAAGCACCGTGGAGCCGACTTTAGAGGCCTTTTGATCCTGTTTTGCGCCCAGCAGACGGGAGATATAGCTGCTCGCGCCGAGGGCAAAGCCCATTGCCAGGGCACCGAGTATGCCCATCAGCGAGTCGTTGACGGCAACGGCGGCGGTGGCATCGGTGCCGATACGGCTGACAAAATAAGTGTCTGCCAGATTGTAAATAGAGTCGATAAGGGAAGAGATGATCATCGGTATCGCCAGCTTGGGGATGACCTTTATCATCGGCTCTTCCAGCATCATGTGTCTGCGCTTTTCCCGCGCAAGAGCTTGTTTTTCGTCCATTGTTTAACCTCCGAAAAATGCAGCAAGCAAAGGTGCCTTAATAAATGGGAGTATAGCACTTTTGCAGTCCTGTGTCAATAAACAGCGCGTGTGCTGCTTTGTCCGACCGCTCACAGAACTGTTCCCACGCAAGCAACAGCCCGCCGGATCAGGCGGGCTGTAGTATACTGAAAAAATTACGCGCGGCCGGGTCTCTTCTTGCCCTCAAAGGGAGGGGGATCACCGTCTTCAAGAGGTTTGATCTGCTTGAGCAGCCTGTTTGCCAGGGGCAGCGCCAGGAACAGGAAAGCGAACAGATCGGACACTGCCTGTGCGGAAGCCAGTGCATACTCACCCAGACCGAAAAGATTTTCAAAGACGGGGGGCATAATGAGTACGATGGGTATAAGGAACAGCAGCTGTCTTGACATGCTGAGCACCAGGTTGCCGATGGGCTTGCCCAGTGACTGATAAAAGTTACTGGTGACCATAACGATAACATGGGGGATGAACACTATGCACAGGCTGCGGATTTTGAATACACCAACGGAAACAACAGTGGGATCGTTTTCTGAGTTGAACCAGCCAAGCAGGGTCTCGGCGCCAAAGATCATTGCAACGCCCAGGACAAGTGCTGCTGTGCAGCCGATCTTAAGCGTGGTGAAATAAGCCTCTCTCACGCGCTTATACTTTCTTGCGCCCCAGCAGAAGCCGGCCACGGGGCCAAAGCCCTGGGAGAAGCCCATAATGGCCGAGGCAATGAGTCTGTAGATCTTGTTGGCAACAGAAATACCTGCCAGAACAGCAGTGCCGAAGCCCTTGGCAACATGGTTGGTGATGATGCCGCCAACACTCATAAGACTCATGCGAAGGAATGCGGGAACGCCCATCTTGACGACCTCAGACAGATTATCCCATTTAAGCTCAAAGTTTTTGGGATGCAGCTCAAGCATGGCGGTCTTGCGGACATAGGGGATGGCAAGCACGATACAGCTGAACACCTTGGAAAGTGCGGTGGCACCTGCGGCGCCGGCAACTTCCCAGCCCAACACATTTATAAAGATGGGGTCAAGAATAATGTTCAGGAAACAGCCGGAACACATACCTATCATGGCGAATGTGGTACTGCCCTCGCTTCGCAACAGCTGATTCATAATCAGGTTGGCGGTGGTAAAGGGAGCGGCCAGCAGGATCCAGGTGGCATAGTCCATTGAATAGTGTCTTGCCGACTCAGTAACGCCGAGAAGGTCAACAATGGGTCCCTTAAACATAAGACATACAAGACCAAATACAAGCGAGAAGATACTGCCGATGGCCAGAACCGTAGTGCCGACCTTGGATGCCTTTTCGTCCTCTTTCGCGCCCATAAGGCGGGATATATAGCTGGCGGCACCGATGGCAAAGCCCATGGAAATGGCGCGCAGGATATTCATCAGCGAGTCATTGACCGCAACGGCTGCGGTGGCGTTCATGCCGATCTGACTGACAAAGAATGTGTCGGCCAGATTGTAAATAGAGTCGATCATCGATGAGATAATCATGGGTACCGCAACCTTGGGGATGACCCTCATCATCGGGTCTTCCAGCATCATCTGGCGGCGCTTAATTCGCGCCTGGGCCTGTCTTTCTTCCAAAATAATATACCTCCATACTCATTTTTAAGTTACCTTAGTATTTTACAGCAATACAAAACCTAAGTCAATAGCAAAAATGTAATTAAACTGACAAATTTCCTATACAGAACCGCGCCCGCGGCAGACAAGCGGCCATCGGGATCAACTGTCCGGAAAACGCGCAAAATACAAGGTTTGTTGTTGACATATTCACTTTGCAATGCTAAAATATGCCCGAAAAGCTGTGAAGGGGACGGCGAAGATCGCTGTGCGGAAGAGAGGGTGCGCCACCGGCTGTAAGCGTGCCTCGTACGGTCCTGCTGCCCACCACCCCTGAGCTGATGCGCTGAATGAAGTAGGCTCATCCGTCCGCGTGCGTTAAGCGCTTTGAGTTATAAAACAGGGTGGAACCGCGCATCTGCGCCCCTGCCGTAAGGCGGGGGCTTTTATTGTGCCCACCAATACAGGAGGAAATGTCATGGCAGAAGAATTTGAATTCAGCTGGGAAAACCCGGAATACAGGGAGAAGTACCGCCACACCACGTCCCACATCCTTGCTCAGGCCGTAAGGCGCCTGTACCCCGATGTGAAGCTGGCCATCGGCCCCGCCATTGAGGACGGCTTCTATTACGATTTTGACGCGCCCGAACCCTTCACCCCCGAAAAGCTGGAGGCGCTTGAGGCAGAGATGCGCAAAATCTGTAAGGAGAAGCTGAAGCTGGAGCGCTTTGAGCTCAGTCGTGCCGAGGCTATCGCATTTATGGAAGAAAAGGGTGAGCCCTATAAGGTTCAGCTTATCAAGGACCTGCCCGAGGATGCCGCACTGAGCTTCTATAAGCAGGGCGATTTTACCGACCTTTGTGCCGGCCCCCACATGGACAGCACCGGCCGCATCAAGGGCAACGCAATAAAGCTGACCAGCTGCACCGGCGCTTACTGGCGCGGCGACAGCAACAATGCTATGCTCCAGCGCATCTACGGCACCTGTTTCCCCAAGAAAGAGATGCTGGACGAGTATCTGCAGCGCATTGAAGAGGCCAAGAAGCGCGACCACCGCCGTCTGGGTAAAGAGCTGGGCCTGTACATGCTCCGTGACGAAGGCCCCGGCTTCCCATTCTTCCTGCCCAAGGGCATGGTGCTGCCCAACACTCTCATTGACTACTGGCGCCAGGTGCATAAGCGCTACGGCTATGTTGAGGTGTCCACCCCCATGATGATGAACCGCGGCCTGTGGGAGAAGTCCGGCCACTGGGGACACTATAAGAATAATATGTACACCACCGTCATTGACGATGTGGACTTTGCCATCAAGCCCATGAACTGCCCCGGCGGCATGCTGGTCTACCAGTCTGAGCCACATTCTTACCGCGACCTGCCCCTGCGCGTGGGTGAGCTGGGTCTTGTCCACAGACATGAGCTTTCCGGCGCCCTTCACGGCCTGTTCCGCGTCCGTTGCTTCACCCAGGATGACGCCCATATCTTCATGACCTGGGATCAGATGAAGGACGAGATCAAGAACGTTGTCAAGCTCTTTGATGAGGTCTATTCCGTCTTCGGTCTGAGCTATAATATCGAGGTTTCCACCATGCCCGAGGATCACATGGGCGATGAGAAGGATTGGGATTTCGCCACCGAAACTCTCAAGGCCGCCGTTGAAGAGATGGGCAAGAGCTATGTCATCAACGAGGGTGACGGCGCCTTCTACGGCCCCAAGCTGGACTTCCACCTGTCCGACTCTCTGGGTCGTACCTGGCAGTGCGGCACCATCCAGCTGGATATGCAGCTGCCCGAGCGTTTTGAACTGGAGTATGTGGGAGCCGATGGCGAGAAGCACCGCCCCGTCATGATCCACCGTGTGGTACTCGGCTCCATTGAGCGCTTCATCGGCGTCATTACCGAGCATTTTGCCGGCGCCTTCCCTCTGTGGCTCAACCCCGTTCAGGTGAAGGTCCTCACCATTACCGAGCGCGCCGACGATTACGCCCGCGCTGTCGCCGCCAAGCTGGACGAGGCCGGCTTCCGTGTTGAGGTGGATGTCCGCAACGAAAAGATCGGCTATAAGATCCGTGAGGCCCAGATGCAGAAGACCCCCTACATGCTGGTCGTGGGCGATAAGGAAGCCGAGAACGGTGCAGTTGCCGTCCGTAACCGCAAGGGTCAGCAGACCGTTATGAGCCTTGAAGAGTTCATCGCCGCCGCACAGGGCGAGATTGCCTCAAAGTCCATTGAGCAGGCGCTGTAAGCCGCGCAAAAGAGCGAATATAAACAGCAATGCCCCCGCAGTAATCTGCGGGGGCATTTTTGTTGCATTTTTTATCCCTGTTCTTTGGCTCTTATGGTCTCTTCCGGCACATCGTTATACAGCCTGATAAGTCCGCCGGAGCGCAGGCTGACCAGCACCGCGATTGAGATGGGCAGGCCGAAAAGACCGATACCGCCGAACAGGTAGGTGCCCACAACCATGCTCATCAGTGTGACCAGCGGGTGCAGACCAACCTGTTTGCCGACAATCTTCGGTTCAAGGTAATTGCGTACGATGGTGATAAAGCACCACAGCAAAAACAGCCAGAGTCCGTTCATGAAGTTCCCGCTCAGTGCGGTGATAATACTCCACGGGATGACGATCATGCCCGTGCCGAGAATGGGCAGTATGTCAAATATTGCAACGCCCAGACCGATTAGGAATGCGTGGTCGTAGCCGATGAGCATTACGCCCAGGGACACCTCGATAAAAGTAATGCTGAGAATTATTGAGTAGGAGCGCAGATAACTGCCGATGACCTGCTTGAAGTGATCTTTGATGCTGCGCATCAGATGCTTCTGATTCTCTGGGATCTGTGCGGATATGAAGGCCTGAATATGGGGCCAGTCGGAGGCCGCGAACAGGGTCGCAATAACACAGATGAGGATGTCCAGCATCAGGCCCGGCACATTGGTAATAGCTGATGTGACCCAGGTAAGCAGCTTCGCCGACAGGCTGGTCGCAAGGCCGCCAAGTGAGACCAGCAGCTCAGTGACCACGGCGTCAAAGTCGTCGCCGAAAGCCTCGTCCCCGATGCTTTTCAGATAATTTGCCGCATTGCGTACGGCGGGCTCAATACTGTCCGTATACATCCGTGGGACTTTCGATGCAAAGGCCCGTACAATATCCACCGCCTGACTTGCGATTATCAGCAACAGGCCGCACAGCAACAGATAGAAAACGATAACGGCGATCACAGCCGCGGCATTGCGCGGAATGTGCAGATTTTTTGCCGCCCAGATGGACGCCGGCTTTACCAGGGCGGCAACAATAAAGGCCACCACGAAGGGCATCAGCACATTAATAAATCTGCGCAGGAAAAAGATGAGAAATGCCACTATGATGGCCCAGAAAGCTATGTTGATAATAAACTTGCGTCTTCTCTCGGTCTTGTCCATAGGCGGCTCCTTGAAGTTTATGTACAGAGTATAATATTGTAAAAGATTTATGTCAATATGTCTGCTGCACTTGCAATGGACTGGCGGCGATTGTATAATATGCTTAAAGGAGGTGGCAAACTCGAATCGTCCCTATGGGAAAATCTCATATGTGCCCATCATTAACATTCCTGCGGCGCTGACCGCATGGGAATGGGAGGAATTTGTTTGAACATAGCTTTTTTTCTGACACCCAAGTCGATGATTTCCTATCTTTACGATGACTACACCGTCAGGCAGGGACTCGAGAAAATGCGCAAGCACGGTTTTACTGCGGTACCCGTTATCAGCCGCAGCGGCAGATATGTGGGTACTGTAACTGAGGGTGATTTCCTGTGGTGCCTTGTGGATCATGGCGGCGGTATGCGCGAAATGGAGAAACAGCCGCTCTCCAGGATCATTCGTGTCGGGCACAACCCGCCTGTAAGGATAACTGCAAAGATGGATGAACTGGTCGAACACAGCCAGAACCAGAATTTTGTGCCTGTCATTGACGACGCCGAAAATCTTGTGGGCATCGTCAGACGCCGGGACGTGATCTCCTACTACAACAAGACGGCAGCAGGTCAAAAGCTGGCTTGAGCCGATACATATAGTACCTAAGCGCCTGCCCAGGGGGTATTGTTGCCCTTTGCGCGGCGCTGTTTTTTTATTTTAGTATGTCCACGACCCGCCCGAAGCAGATAAGGCTGTCCGTTTCTGTGCTGCGGATGAATATGCTGTCCTCATCGTCCTCGGAAGCGTCGCATATCAGACAAAGGTTTCCGAAAGGGTCGCCCTGTATCCGCCTGAGGAGCACCTTGCCGCCGTACATGACCAGCACGATGTCCCCGTCATACACTTCACCCGTGCGGCGAATGACCACTGTGCATCCCGCGGGCAGGGCAGGTGCCATGCTGTCGTCGTTGATTTTCAGTGCGAAGTGATCCGTACCCTGCGCATCGTATTGCAAATATTCCGGCAGGGGAGTGCTTTCTCTGTTTGTAAAATTTTGCAAGGTTAGACCTCCTTCACTTGCGCGGCGGCGCAGATATTTGCGGTAAATGAATGAGAACGGCAGAAGCTGCTCCAAACTTCTGCCGTTCTACTATAGTATGAGGATATAATGAAAAGGAAATTCACTTGACACCATTTAATATAAAGGTCAATTATGAATAACTCAACAGAAAAATATTTCAAAAGTATTAAATTGTGATTATTTTAAAAAATATTTTTACGGTATCTTACTATCACCCGGTGTCAGTCGAAAACAAAGCCCAGCCAGGGGGCGTTTTCAATCGTGGGCATGGTATCCAAAGCTGCTGTGGGGATCATTGCGAAGGCAGTACCCCATCCCTGCGCGGGTGCGCGCCACTGTGCGCCGCCTGCCCCGAAATGGCGAATTATCAGCCGTAGTGCCTGCCCGCGATGATCGGGGGAGCCAAGAAGCTCGCTTATCCTCAGGTCTGCACCCTCTTTGGCGGCACAGGCAAGGGCAGTGAAGCCATCGCCCTCAACTCTTAAATAACCGCCACCGCCCAAAAGCCGTGTCTGCCACTGCAGTGCTTTTTTGTTTGGGATATCGTGTATGCGGTCGCAAAGCCATGTTTCCCGCTCATTTGCATATTCTTGCGGGGTGATAAGCGTTACGCCGCCTTTCTCCGGAATACTGTCCGGCTTTGCCTGTCCCATGTCGCAATAAAAATACGGCGACCAGCCAAGTGTTTTATACCACTCCATCAGCCCACTGTCTGCCGGTGTCAGACAGCGCACTGCCTGCTGCGGTGTGTTGGTGACGGCCTTCGTAAGAATGCGCCCAACGCCGCGACCGCGGTACTTCGGCTGCACTGCCAGTGCGTAAGCCATCCTGAGAACTGTGCGATGACTGCCAATCGCCAAATCGCCCGCGTCAATATCCCATATCGCGCCCTCGAGTTCGTCTTGGCATACCACAATTGCGTGCCTGCCACAGGGCCACAGGGATGCAAAATGCCGCACCAGATCAGCATCGTCACCGAATACACCGCTCCACAATCCGGTCAGCTTGTCCAGCTCAGCCGCCTGTGCCATTCTCGTCTCCATGTTCATACATTCTTAAATACGGCGGTGAACTTCTCTACCATCAGATCGGGGTAGTAGCTCTCCTTCGCCTTGCGCAGGTTTTCAAGCCCCATGTCATCCTCCCGGTTGATGTATACAATCTCCGGATGCTCCCGGGCAATGTATCTGGCATACTCTCTGTTTATCATGGCGTATGCGCCGGGAATGTGGGAAAAGGCCTTTTCAAAATGGGTGTTCCATGTATCGCTGGCCAGCTGCTCACCCACGGTGAAGGCAATGACCTTCCCGTCCAGGCGCAGCAGACCACCCTCAAGTCCCATGCGCTCATAGTGGGTGAACATCAGATCAAGAGCGCGGGCCTCGTCATCGTAATTTGCGTGGCGCTCAGCCGAATTCAGCTCCAGCCACTCGTCGTCCATCCTGCGGCAATCGTCCATATTGTCTGCTGTTATCGCCTCAAAGCACCAGTCGGGATGCTCGCTGATAAAGCGGTTTATATAATTGCGCTTTGAGTGCATCTTCTTCCCGGCGAGGTTTGCCAGTTTGTCCACGGTGTAGAGATAATCATCCTGCGCCCGCTCCCGAATCAGCTCAAACTCGTTGGGGAACATGGCACACAGCTCTTCCGACATCGCTTTTGTCAGGCAGCCGATGCGCCCGGGAATGCCCATTCTGCGGCAACGCTCAAGTATGCTCAGTACGGCGGCCTTGACATCGCCGCCGCCGACGGGGTATGAAAATACTGTCTCGCCGCCAATGTCGAAGCGCGCCACAAGGCAGCCTTCCACAACCGCGGCGGTAATGCCGTAGGTGTTGCTCCACAGATAGAGATTATTAAAGTTGTAGTCTGCGCTGCGTGAGTCGGCACTGCGAATAAGTGCGTCATACAGCGCGCTGTGTTCAAGGGTTATGGGTAAAAACTCCGGCATAAAGACTCCGTAAGAAATTAAGTGTTCTGCGTGTAGATATAATCGGGCGTGTCCGGTAAAATTCCGGGACAGTGTCTGCGTACCACGGCTTCAATGCCTTTGAGATCCACAAATGTTTCCGGCCTGCGGCTGGGATCCCGCAGCAGGAGAGAGGGATGGTAAATGGCGGTTATCTGCGCGCCGTCCCGCTGTATCCACTGACCATGCTGCCGTGTGATGCGATAGTTTTCGTCAATAAAGCGCTGCGCGGCAATGCGCCCCAGACAGACAATGACCTTCGGCTGCAATATTTCAAGCTGCGCCTTCAGCCATGGCATACAGGCGTCCTGCTCCTCGGGCTTCGGATCCCGGTTTGATGGCGGACGGCACTTAACTATGTTGCAGATGTAAAAATTCCTGTCGCGGCTCAATCCCACAAGGTCGAGCATTTTGTCAAGAAGCTGACCTGCCGGACCAACAAAGGGGCGGCCTGTGAGATCTTCCTGCTCGCCGGGGCCTTCGCCGATGAAAACAAGTCCGGAGTTTGTGCATCCCTCGCCGAATACGACGTTGTGCCGTCCTTGGCACAGACCGCAGCTGCTGCAGTCGTTGCATCGGGTTTGAAGCTCGAACATATCGGACATCGGCACACCTCCATCAAAGATCATCATACGGAATAAATTTTAGCACAGATTGTCAAGGCTGTAAATATGCGGTATAATACTGTCGCCGCATTCTGCGGACCCGATATTTGGAGGATAAAGATGGACGAAAATATGCTCTCCCGCGCCGTTGGCCTGGCCGGACTTGAACTGGGTGAGCGGCGCCGCGCCCGCGTAGAAAAATATATGGAAGAGATGCTTGCCTTTATGTCGCCCCTTACGGATGTGTCTGACATTGACGATGTGGCGGCAGAATTGCGTGATTTTGATACCCTGCGGGATGACACTGCCGCAGATCCTAATGGCACTGCACTGATTGCTGACGGAAAGGGGAATGCCGACGGCTTATATGTGGCGCCGCTGGCTGTGAACTGATATGAACGGCAAAAACGATACATATAAATTTGACGCCGCAGCCGCGCTGAAAGCCGCCCGAGAGGATGAGAACAACATTTTCCTGAGCCTGTGCTGTGATGAGGCCGTTGTGGAAAACGCGGCGGATCACGGCGGCCCGCTGTGCGGCGCGCCGGTTGCCGTTAAGGACAATATAGCCGTAAAGGGCTGCAAAATGACCTGCGGCTCAAAAATGCTGGAGAGCTTTGTCCCCTGTGAGGACGCCTTTGTCGTGGAGAAGATGCGCCGCGCCGGCATGGTGATTATCGGCAAGACCAATCTTGACGAATTCGCCATGGGCTCCTCCGGGCTCCTGTCCGCCTTCGGCGCGGTTAAAAACCCCCATTCACCCGATCGATACGCCGGCGGCTCATCCTCCGGCAGCGCTGCTGCAGTGGCATCGGGCATAGTGCCTGTCGCCCTTGGCAGCGATACAGGCGGCAGTGTGCGCGTACCTGCGGCATATTGCGGCGTGGCGGCATATAAACCCACATGGGGCGCGGTGTCCCGCCGCGGCATGGTTGCCCACGCGTCCAGCCTTGATACCGTGGGTATCATCGGAGCGGACGCAAAGCTGTGCGCGCAGCTCATGGCGGTCATATCCGGCCGCGATGAGGGTGACGATACATCCTTTGACCTTGATATACCTGTCAGCGGCAATGGACGCGACCTTGCCGGTCTGTGCGTCGGCGTCTGGACCGAGCAGATGGATGCCGCCCTGCCCGAAGCCCGCGCCGCTGTAGAAACCGTGTGTTCCGCCCTGCGTTTGTCGGGCGCAAGTGTGATTGACATCTCCTGCCCGGCATACGATCTTGCGGCACAGGCGTATATCGCCCTGTCCGCATCGGAAGCGGCGTCCTGCCTGGGCCGTTTTGACGGCCTGCGCTACGGCGCTGATGCCAATGACGGGGAGGGCGTGGAGCAGCTTCGCGGCCGGCTTTTTGGCCCTGAGGTACGCGCCCGCCTCGTTCTGGGCAGCGCGCTTCTGGGGTTTGAAGAGTACGCCCCCATTATTGACGGCGCGAGACGCCGCCGTACCCAGATAAAGGCGGAGATGGAGCGGCTGTTTTGCGATGTTGATCTGGTCATCGGCCCCACTGTTATCGGCTGCGCTCCGCGAATCGGCGAAAAACGCAGCGCCAGGAGAGAGCGCCTTGCCGACGCCTTTGCCGCCGTTGCCAATCTGGCGGGGATACCTGCCCTGACTCTGCCCTGTGGCAGCAGTGAGGTTATGCCTCTGGCGGTGCAGATAATGGGCGCACATGGCGCGGATGAGCTGGTGCTGTCTGCCGGCATCGGTATTGAGAAGGCGATAAGGGGTATCAACGGATGAATAATGCCGCAGATATGACCGTGATGATCGGCCTTGAGATACATATTGAGCTTAAAACAGATTCCAAGCTCTTCTGCACCTGCCCCTCCTGCTTCGGTGCGCCGGCAAACAGCCTGAGCTGTCCTGTCTGCGCGGGACACCCCGGTACACTGCCACGCCTTAACAGGGCGGCTGTGCTGCAGGGTCTGCGCCTTGGCCTGGCCCTGGGCGGTAAGGCGGATGATACACTGATCTTTGACCGAAAGAGCTATTTTTACCCCGACCTGCCAAAGGCGTACCAGATTACCCAGCGCCGCAGACCTATTATCCGTGGCGGCGAGCTGGCCGTTTCCACAGCTGAGGGATTCAAAACTGTGCGCATCCGCGAGGCTCATATCGAGGAGGATGCGGGAAAGCTACAGCACGACAGAGGTAGCGGCGTGAGCCTTGTTGATCTTAACCGCAGCGGCGTACCCCTGCTTGAGGTGGTTACCGAGCCTGATCTCGCCTGCGGAGAAGAGGCGGCGCAGTTCGCCCGTCGCCTGCGCGACCTCGCCGTGTGGCTGGGCGTAAGCGACGGAAAAATGCAGGAGGGCAGCCTCCGCGCCGATGTCAACCTGTCACTGTGCCGTGACGGAGTACCCGGTGAGCGGACGGAGATCAAAAACCTGGGCTCGTTTCGGGATATAGTCCGCGCTGCAGATGCGGAGGCGGAACGCCAGCGCGCCATTTATGCCGCCGGCGGCCGTGTTGAGCGCTGTACCCTGCGCTGGGACGGACAAATGCAGACGGTTACCGTCATGCGTGAAAAAGAGGGGGAGGGCGGCTACAGATATTCACCCGAGCCGGATATCCCGCCCGTCGCTCTTGCAGGGTGCATAGTCGATGATATTCTCTGCGGATTTGGTGAGCTGCCCCACGATAAAGAGCTGCGATATATATCCATGGGCGTTGCCCCGGAAAAAGCTGAGCTTGCCTGCCGCGACAGGGCGCAGGCTGAATTGTGCGACGCTGTTATTGCTCTGGGTGCCCCCGCTGTCCAGACCATAAACTGGGTGCTGGGCGAGGTGGCTGCGGTGATGCGCCGCCGTGGGCTTGAGGGGGCCGCACCTGTACCGCCACGGACTCTCGCCCGGCTTATCGAGCTTACGGAGAAGGGTGCCATCACCCGCGCCACGGCAAAAGAACTTCTGGATGAGCTGTTTGACGGCGGTGATGCGGATGAGCTTATTGCGCAACGCGGACTTGTCCGTGTGGATGACGGTGCAGCCGTCCATGCCGCTGTGGACGCCGTTATTTGTGAGGGCGGAAAAGCTGTTGACGATTACCTCGCGGGGAAGGATAAGGCCTTTGCCGCAATAATGGGCGCTGTCATGCGCCGACTTAAGGGCCGTGCCGACCCGCAGCTTGTGACCCGTATGCTGCGCGAGGCACTGGATAAATAAACACCTGCCCCGGAGGATTGCTTAAGTCGGATCGTAGCCATGTCGTTCTGTGAGCCAAGGAGTTGATTTATGACATTGTCTTCCTAAGACCGCTTGGCCTCCGACTTCATCCACACGGACAAGTCCGCGTTGCGCAATAAGCTCATCCGCATCACCGCCGTCAAACAGCTCATCCAGAAGTTCTTTTGCCGTGGCGCGGGTGATGGCACCCTTCTCCGTGAGCTCGATAAGCCTGGCGAGAGTCCGGGACGGCACAGGTGCAGCCCCCTCAAGTCCACGGCGGCGCATCACCGCAAAGTCGGAGGCCAAGCGGGCTTAGGAAGACAATGTCATAAATCAACTCCTATGGTCCCAGAA
>JAZUPH010000091.1:0-4090 GCA_045605145.1 Oscillospiraceae bacterium
GCGCTCACGCTGGATGCGGGTCATGTACAGGATGTCCAGACGGGGCATTGCCTCTTCAAGGCTCTCCACCTCTTCGTAGGGGATGTTCCCGGGGAGGAGGGTGTTATAGATAATGTAACTGGGCACCTTCAGCTCTTTGGGGGAGATAAAGACAAACTTGATGCCGGTGTAGCGGCTCATGGCCTCAATGAGGGAATGGACGGTGCGGCCGAACTTCAGGTCGCCGCACAGGCCGATGGTCAGGTCGTTGAGCCTGCCCATCTCGCGGGAGATGGTGAGGATGTCGGCCAGAGTCTGGGTGGGGTGGTTGTGTCCGCCGTCACCGCCGTTTATCACAGGGATGGAGGCGTTGAGGGAAGCCACGTAGGGCGCGCCCTCCTGGGGGTGGCGGATGGCCATAATGTCGGCATAGCAGCTTATCATCTTGGCTGTGTCTGCCATGCTCTCGCCCTTGGCAGCGGAGGAGGAGCTGGCCTGAGAGAAGCCCAGCACGCTGCCGCCCAGCTCCAGCATCGCGGCCTCAAAGCTGAGACGGGTGCGGGTGGAGGGCTCATAAAACAGGGTGGCCAGCTTCTTGTGGGCGCAGCGGTCCCAGTAATTTTCGGGGTGGTCGATTATATCCTTGGCGGTTTCAATAAGCTCGTCCAGCTCGTCGGTGGTGAAGTCAAGAATGCTGATAAGGCTTCTCATCACTTTGCTCCGTTCACGGCCAGATAGTTCTTGATGCGCTGGACGTTTTCGTCATTGGCGGGATCCTCTTCCAGATACTCGATGATGTCATAAACATCAACAACGGAGTACACGGGGAAGCCGAACTGCTCCTCGATCTCGGCCATGGCGCCCTTCTCGGTCTGACCCTTTTCCTTGCGGTCAACCATGATGAAGGTGGCGGCGACCTTTACGCCCTCGAGATGGCTGAGAATGCCCATGCTCTCACGGATGGCGGTGCCGGCGGTGATAACGTCTTCAATGATGACGACCTCTTCGCCTGCCTGAGGCACATAGCCCACGAAAACGCCGCCCTCACCGTGGTCCTTAACCTCTTTGCGGTTGAAGAAGAAGGGGACATTCAGGCCGTTTTTCGACAGGGCAACAGCGGCGGAGACAGCAAGGGAGATGCCCTTGTAAGCGGGGCCGTAAAGGACGGTGGGCTTCTTGCCCAGCTTGTCGGTGTAGGCCTTGGCATAGAACTCGCCCAGTTTAGCGATCTCTTCACCGGTCTTGATCATGCCGGCGTTGATGAAATAGGGGATCTTGCGGCCGCTTTTGGCGGTGAAGTCACCGAACTTAAGCACGCCTGCGCCCTGCAGGAACTGGATAAACTCTCTCTTATATGCTTCCATGGTGTTTCTCCTTTTGTGTTTGTTGTGGTTGGGGGGTGATACATTGTAGGGGCGCTTCATGAAGCGCCCGCAGCACAGGGTAAATCTGTGGGCGATTCGTGAATCGCCCCTACGGCTGTGGTGTAAACTTACGCCTCGCAGAGTTCCGTGTCCGCAGACACGGAATAAAATCCAATACATAATTTGCGAGGACGTGCGCATCGCAAATTATACTTTGCGCCACACAAACGTGCGAGCAACGCGAGTGCGCTGCAGTGTGGCGAAAACTAACCAAATGAGAACCCAACAAAGTGGTTCTCATTTGGAACGAAGTCAGTCGCAGAACTCTCTCACGCAGCGCTCGTAAGCGGCAACGGGGTCGGCGGCGGCAGTGATGGGGCGGCCCACCACGATGTAGTCAGAGCCGATGAGCTTAGCCTGCTCGGGGGTCATGACGCGCTTCTGGTCACCCACATCGCCGTCGGCAAAGCGGACGCCGGGGGTAACGGTGACAAAGTTTTTGCCGCAGGTGTCGTGGACCTTGCCCGCCTCAAGGGGGGAGCAGACAACGCCGTCAAGGCCGGCTTCGGCGGCGCACTTGGCATAGTGCATGACCACCTGATCGATGGGCTCTTTAATAAGCAGGTCGCTTTCCATGCTCTGCTGATCGGTGGAGGTCAGCTGGGTGACAGCAATGAGGATGGGGCGGCTGCCGTCGGGGCGGGTCAGGCCCTCAAGGGCGGCGGTCATCATGGCCTTGGTGCCGGCGGCGTGGAGGTTGGTCATGTCAACATCCAGCTTGGAGAGAACTGCCATGGACTTTTTGACGGTGTTGGGGATGTCGTGCAGCTTAAGGTCCAGGAAGATCTTGTGGCCGCGGGCCTTGATCTGGCGGACGATGTCCGGGCCTGCGGAGTAATAAAGCTCCATGCCGATCTTCACAAAGGGCTTCTTGTCGGTGAACTTATCGAGGAAATTGAACACCTGTTCGGCGCCCGAAAAGTCACATGCTACGATTACGTCTTTACCCATTATTTTACTCCTCCAATTATATCTTTAAGTGAACTTATTCTGTACTTTTCCATAACTTTTGGCAGGTCATTGATGATGTCGCGGCAGGCGTAGGGGTTTATGGGATTGGCCGCGCCCACCTGAACGGCGGAGGCTCCCGCCAGCATCATCTCGATAACATCCTCCGCGGTGGTGACACCGCCGATGCCCACAACAGGCACCTTCACCGCGTGAGCCACCTGATAGACCATGCGCACTGCCACCGGGAAGATGGCGCTGCCCGAAAAGCCGCCCATGGTGTTGGCGATGATGGGCTTTCTGGTCTTAAGGTCGATGCGCATACCCAGCAGGGTGTTTATAAGGCTGATGCCGTCGGCGCCGGCATCTTCACAGGCCTTGGCGATGGAGACGATGTCCGTCACGTTGGGGGACAGCTTCACGATGACGGGCTTGGTGGTGACGGCCTTGACGGCCCGGGTCACCTCAGCCGCGGCCTCGGGTGAGGTGCCGAAGCTCATGCCGCCGCCGTGAACATTGGGGCAGCTGACGTTGACCTCAAGCCAGCCCACCTGCTCTTCTTTATCCAGCTTTTCGCAGGTGTACACATAGTCCTCAACGGAAAAGCCGCTCACATTGGCCATGACCGGCTTGTGGAAAAATGTTTTAAGGCGGGGCAGCTCCTCTGCGATGACCTTTTCAACGCCCGGGTTCTGCAGACCCACTGCGTTTATCATGCCCGCGGTGCACTCGGCGATGCGGGGGGTGGGGTTGCCGAAACGGGGCTCTTTGGTGGTGCCCTTAAACGAGAAGGTGCCGAGAATGTTGATGTCGTACAGCTCGTTAAACTCAACGCCGTAGCCGAATGTGCCGCTGGCAGGGATAACAGGGTTATCCAGCTCTATCCCGCAAAGGTTTACGTTCATTTCTGCCACAGTATCTCCTCCTTCTCAAGAACGGGGCCATCCTTGCAGATGCGCTTATAGCCGGTGACGGTGTGGCATGAGCAGCCCATGCAGGCGCCGAAGCCGCAGCCCATGCGCTCTTCAAAGCTGAACTGGCCGCTTGTCGCGCCGGCATTGTACAGGGCGCGGAGCATCGGCTCCGGGGCGCAGGTGTAAAAGTATGTGTAGTCAAGGCCGCCCATGGCGTTGGTGACGAAACCCTTTACGCCATAGCTGCCGTCCACGGTGGTGACGGGGACGCTGCAGCCCAGCGCCTTGAACTCATTTTCATAGAATATCTCGCTTTGGGTGTTGAAGCCCAGGATGACGCTGACCTCTTTGCCCATTTCGCGCAGCTGTTTTGCCAGCATGTACATGGGGGGTACGCCTACGCCGCCGCCCACCAGAAGGGGCTTGTCGCCGCTTTTTGAAAGGTCGTAGCCGTTGCCAAGGCCGGTCAGCACATCCAGCGTTTGGCCCGGGGTCATGGTGCGCATTTTTTCGGTGCCTTTGCCCACCACCTTGTAGATGATGGTCAGTGTGTCGCCCACCACATCACAGACGGAGATGGGGCGGCGCAGATAAAAGCCGTCCAGCTGAATATTCACGAACTGGCCCGGGCCGGTGATGGCGGAGGTATCGCCCTGAAGGCGCATACGCATAACATCCCGCGTGAGGGGGCTGTTTTCGGTGATGGTGAGAATGACCTGTTTCATGGGTCCTCCTTTGTGTGTGGTGATGTGTGTGGGACGTTGCGGCGGGCGATTCGTGAATCGCCCCTACGGATGCACTGCATGACCATGCCGCCTCGCAGAG
>JAZUPH010000092.1:0-11771 GCA_045605145.1 Oscillospiraceae bacterium
ATTAACGAGATTGCCGATGACCTGGGTGTTTCCCCCGTGTACGTAGAAACAGAAGTTGAATTCCTTGAGGAATACGGCTTCCTGCAGGCACAAAAGGATAAGTACATTATCAACTTCATCATCAGCGAGCCGACTGCAGAACTGCTTACCATGCAGAACGATATGTACAATCGTGCTGCTGAGCTGTTTGCGAACGATCTGTATGATGAACTGACCTCTTCCGGCATTCTTGACGATCCGGACATCTGGTGCGGTCAAACCGACGAGCCTATCTCCTTGACTGAATCGCCTAAAGCAGACCGTAATTTCATCCTGTGGACCCTAATTCCTTATATAGCAGCTTGGTCCGGTGAGAAACTGATGGATGAGAGCATTTCTTTTGAAGAGGTTGCCACGATCCGTCCGGATGGTGCTCATAATATCTATCACGCATCTGTAGTGCCGGATGAAATGATTCTTCCTGATGACTACGTTTATATGAGAAACTGGTGCGGTCCTATGTGGAATGGCAATGGCGAGCGTATTCTTTGGCAGATCGACAGCGAATGGTCTGACCGTGGAGACGGCTACAGACTCAAGTATTCCGAAGAATCCAAACGTATTCTTTCGCTCTATGAAAGAGAGTTTGAGGACCGTCTCTCAAAGGATGAATATGCATGGCTTGCAGAGCGTGGTTGTGTAAAAACCAACGGAGATTACGACGGACGCTTCAAGTCTGCGTGGCAGATTGTTGTACTCGCAAACAAGGAAATTCAAGATAAACTTCTTGCAATCGGCGAGCGAATCAAGGCAAAGTATCAGACTGACTTTGATGCGCTGAAGGCGCCTTATGCCGAGGCCGTACTGGAATCGGTTCCTGCACACCTTAGGAAGGTAAAGGAGTATGAACTGCAGTTTGTATTCCACGCAGACGGATGGTTCCTGGTACACTGTATCACAACGCTCCTGAAGAATGGCAAACTGAAGGAGCCTACCGAAGGCCAAAGAAAATCTCTGACCACGCTAATTGCCAACGTATAAGGAAAGCCTTTTGCGAATGATCATGATTAATATGCGAGGGTTTAAAGTCATACGAAAACCGGAAGAAATATCTTTTTTGTAGCCCATAGACAGAAAAAAGCACACATTTGTCTACCAAGACAATGTGTGCTTTTTTCAGCTAAATCCGTCCTTGAAGCAGATTTCATCCAAACAGAGCGAGGACTTCATCGCGCAAAAGCGCGATTTCTTTTTTGGTGGGTTGTGCTTTGCTTTTTCTAACGCGTCCCGCAGAACAAATTTAGAGCGGGCACAGGCTGGTGTTAGAGAACTGTTACCGCTTTCGGTAGTATATCGGTAAGGCTATATGCCGAAACCGAATACTGCCGGTGGAGGGTATCCGCGTCAATGACAACCACCGTAGTCTAAAAAATGTTGGGCTGGGCAGCCCGGAGCGAACCGCGGCGTGAAGGTGGCCCGGGCGACGGTGTGATTCTCTCCCCACTTTACCTTCGTTCGTCAGCACGGTTGACAGCACCGTGGATAAATATCATGCTATGCGGAGGACGCACCTTTGCGGGTGCCGGCAGCAATGCCGATCCGGAGTGGAACCCTCAGCCTATGCGCGTCGGACGGATGTGCGCGCGATCCTGCGAGTGTCCTGTTACTAAAATAATGGCTCCTGCTTATTCTGTTTATTAGAGCAGGTACAGGATATATCGCATCTGACAAGCTGACTGTATTGCGGGAGAGACAACTGACGGCGACTCGTCCCAAGGCCATGATGTAATAAGCCTCCATTCTTGCTTTGCACCCCTAAGCCTCCACCTCTGGGGGAGGGGGACCATGCGAAGCATGGTGGAAGGGGTAATGCGGAGGCAGAAGCAATACTGAATGCTCACAATTCTCAAACAAACTGCTTACTGTTTCCCCCTTCAGTCTCGCTTCGCTCGACAGCTCCCCCTCTGGGGAGCCTTTACTATTAACGCAGCGCGCCCCTTTTGGGGGGAACCTTTATAAGCCTTCCCACAAAGAGGGAGCCTTTTTAATCTACACCGCCTTAACGGAGCAATTTCCCACGTTGATGGGATTGCTCTGCCCTCAAACGATCTGAACCCAATCCATGATGTCCTATTACCCCTAAGATCGGCGGATGGGCAGTAAATATATAGCTGAGTATCCTGCTTTGTACAGATATTCCTGAATAGCTGATACGAAAGATACGAAAGGCAAGCGAGAATACGAAGCTGTGAGAATACGAAGCAAAAATGAATACGGCTGATATTTATTCAGCAAAGAGGTCAGGACAGGTAGGTTTTATTTTTCAGGTGTCCGGTCTGCGGACATGGCGGTGTCAGCCGCAAAGCGAAGATAAAAGGCGGGACACATCCACATATACAAACAGCATATAACAGCCCCCGGTGCAGATTCGCATCGGGGGTTGTGATAGTCTTGATTCAATTTAGGGACAGCCGCCTTATTCCACAGGCAGCTGGATCTCCGTCAGCCAGTCCTCTACATTATCTTTATTCCAGATGCCGTCGATGTAGCACTCACGGTGGAAGCCCGCCACGCGGTATCCGTTTTCCATGGCGTAGCGGTAAATGTAGGCGTAGGCTTCACCCAGCCGGTCATAGGCGCCCTTATGGTAGATGCAGACGGCCCTGGTCGCGGGCAGATGCCGGAACTGGATGCGTTCATTGCCGATTCCCTCTTTCGTCACCGCCTGAGAGTAGCGGACGCGCATATCGCTCTGCTTATACTCCCCGTCCAGATACTCACAGAAGCCGTAGTCCGGTTTGGTACATTCAATATCCGGATTCAGCCGGCGGCACTGGGCAGCAGAACCCAGCACCAGCATACTCACATCGCCGTAGGATTCCAGGGTGCGCTCCTCACTGTAGACGATGCATTCCTCAATTTCTTTCACAACAGCCTGATACTTCATTTCGCTCTCCTCCATAAGATAGTTGATTATGGAGATACGTGCGGAAATTTCGGTTCGCTTTTGCCCAAGCTCCGCCCTTTTGGCGCGTAGGGCATCCTTCAGCGGCATGCCGCTCAGATGGGCCTTGATTTCCTCCACACTGAAATCCAGCTGACGCAGAGCCTTGATGGTGGCCGCCGTCTCCAACTGCCCGGCTTCATAAAAGCGGTAGCCCGACCATTCATCCACATAAGCAGGCAGCAGCAGCCCCTCCCGCTCGTAAAAGCGCAGGGCCTTGACGGTCAGCATGCTCAGCTTTGAAAATTCACCGATTTTGAACACACGCTTCACCTCCATGGCTCTATGCTAATCTATCCCCTAAGAGGAGAGTCAAGGGTGGTTTGAGCAGTTTCTCATCCTGCATCAAGTCCGCCGCCGTTACATCAGCTCGTCAATCAGTGCGTCCGGATTCTCCTGTGAATACTCTGTTTCGGCGGATTGTATTCGGGCGTATTCCACCTGATCCTCAAATGTGAAACTGCCCTTCACGACAAGATAGGCTTTCGCGTCCTTGAAGAAGCTGGCAATTATGAGGCAGAACACAATTCCTATGGGGAATGCCGCAATTATCGACACAGACTGCAGGCTGTTTATGGAGTTCCCGGCAAAGATAAGGCCGATGGGGAACACAATAAACACAAGTGCCCAGAAGCCGCGCACGGGACGCGCCGCCTCTTTGCTTGGGTTGAGATTCTTGTATGAATAGGCCGAGATGACCATGGTTAATGAGTCGAAAGTGGTCGAATAGAACGTTACCATCATCACGAACAGGGCGATAAGCAACAGTTCGGTAAAGGGCAACGTCTCAAATATCTGGATGATGCCAAGACTGACGTCCGTGCCGTTGGCAACCATGCCAATGATGTCCACATTGCCCGCCATCTGCTGAGAAAGGCCGTAGTTGCCGAAGATGATAAAGCACAGGAAGGTGCCCGCAAGACCGTAGCCGTAGGTACCCAGTATCACATTCTTTATAGTGCGGCCGCGGCTTATCATACCGATGAAGAACGGAGTTGCCACGCACCAGGCCATCCAGTAGGCCCAGTAGAACACCGTCCAGTTCTGCACAAAGCCGTTGACGCCGTCGCCCGATTCACGCAGGGGATCCATCCAGGTGGCCAGGCTCACGAAATTCTGCGCAAGGTTTCCCAGCGAGGTGATGCCCGTTTCAATAATGTAGCGGGTCTGGCCGCCAAAAAACAGAACGAAGCCCAGCATACAGAACATAATTGTAGTGCATATACTCGCGGATTTGATGATACCCTTCATTCCTGTCAGGACGGAAACGGTATACACCGCGGCAACGCAGAGCAGCACCGCTATGGTAAGTCCGACGCTCATCGGTATGCCCAACACGCGGCTGAGGGCCGAGGACATCAGCGGAGTTGCCAGAGAGAAGGTAGTGGCAGTGCCCGCGATAAGCGCAAAGATGGCGATAAAGTCAATTATCTTACCTGCCACACCGTCCACACGCTTGCCCAGCAGAGGACGGCAGGCCTCGGAAAACTTCTGCTTGCTGCTGCCGCGAACATGGAGCATGAAGCCGAAGGCCACTGCCAGCATCACATAAAAGCCCCAGGGGATCGGACCCCAGTGGAACAGCGGATAGGTGGAAGCCCACTCCTGTATGCCGCCGAGCTGCTCTATGCGCGGCTCCGCCGCGTAAAGCGCCCACTCAATGAAGGAATAGAAGATGATGTCCGCAGCGAAAACGCCGGTGAATATCATAGTCGCCCACTTGAACTCGGAATACTCCGGCTTGTCGGTGCCGCCAAGGCGGATCTTGCCGTATTTGGAAAAGGCAATATAAAACGTGATTATCAGTATGCCAAGACCAAGCAGCATGTAGAAAAAGCCGAATTCGTTGCCCAGGAAGTTGCGGATGGCATCTGTGACCGCAGTGGACTGCTCAGGCGCAATAATGAAAACCGCGCACAACGCCACCACCACCACAAGAGGCATTATAATGATCGGCCAGTCCAGTTGTTTGATTATTCCCTTGAGTTTGTTGTTTTCCATTACTGCCTCCTTCTTCAATCATTCGTCTTTGTGCCAAGACCCGCTTCATCGTATATCCGCATGGCATGTACATAAAAGCTCTTTGCATATCTGTACTGCTGCATGGAATACTCGGCATAGTCCACGCCTTTGCTGGCCTTATATTCACACCATACCGACCACAGCAGGCCACCGCAGGCGGCGTATGCGTATACCTTGAAACGGTCAAGCGCCGTCGCCCCACCGTCAAAATACAGGTCAATGACCCAATCCACACGCTCCTTACTAAAGTCTGAATACAGGCAGAACATGGCAATGTCGATATGCCGCTCACTCACGCCGGCGTACTCCCAGTCGATGAGCTTCACCTCATCATCCTTCAACAGGAAATTGTCCGATACTGAGTCTATGTGGCAAAGATGCTTTTGCCCCGCATGCTCTTCAAGCAGAGCTATCAGCCCCACAATCTTCTCTCTGACCAGGTCATAATCAGAGAAGGACGGCTCAGCCTGACGCAAATGCTCATACTTGAGTAACATCTCCATAAGATCGAAGTCGTGACCCACCTGCAGCTTTGCGTCGTGGAACTTGCGCAAATGCCGGATGCAGCGCGCAACATCATCGTCCGAAGACGGGTCGCACTCGCGGGCGTTGCCAATATACTCCGTTATCTTGTAGCCGTCGTCAGGGGATATATAACGCACCCTGTCGGTAATATCCAAATCGGCCAGCGCCATGTATACTTCCGCCTCATGGCGTCTGTCGGCCAGCTCATTGCTGCCCTCTCCCGGTTCACGGAGCATATATTCCACATCGTCAACGGAAAAACGCATCAGGCGATTGGTCAGGCCCTTATCCACAGCCTTTATATCCGTTATCTCGCTCTCGTCCACATTGAAAACCCTGCTTATAAGGCTGATCCTCTTGGATTCCAAGTGCTGTGACTCGCTGTCCAGATTGCGCAGATTTTCATAGGTATTGACGGCATAAGCCGTCTGACCAAGCATGACACGGGCATAGACAGTCATTTTCTCCTTATCAAACAGGGCCATCTCCCATATCGACTTGGCATACCGTTTGCGGCCGTCCATCTCACGCAAACGCTCCCGCAGCTGATCCGCCACTGATCCGAACACATAGCCCAGACCGATCATCGAATTTCCGCCGTTCTCATCCTCGGTATATACCAGCTCATGCTTCCTGTTAAGACGCACGCAGCTGTCCTGATCCTGATACTCGGCCACCGAATACCACGAAAAGTACTCATATTCGTTGAATGGATTGCGGGCAAACCAGACGTTTGACGGCACTATGTAGCAATTTTCCAGCTTGCCAGAGGCCAGGGCCAGAGAATGCAGGCTGTCTGTGAGATAGTAATCATGGTCGTATATGATCTGCACATCATATTTGTCTATGAGGTACTCAAACCGCTCCATCATATATCCGGCAACGATGCATATCTCGGTAATCCCCCGCTCATGAAGCTGACCAATAATGCGCTCTATAAGCGGCTCATCATTTACCTTCAGCAGGCCCTTGGGTATACGGTTCACCGGTACCATCCTAAGGCCCATGCCCGCGGCAAGGATCACAGCCCGCTGTGGCTTGGCCGCCGCCATATACTCCCTGGCCTTGTCCGTAATGCGGAACTCTTTGTCAATATACCCGGCATCTGCAAGCTTCTTTAGAGATGCGTTTACAAATCCGATCGACAGCCGGCTCTGCTGTGTTATGCGGCGCTGGTTCATGTACCCGTCGTTGGCCAGTATTGACAAAATAACCCAGTCTCTTTTGTTCACAAAATGTTCACCTTCTTATGTTCATGAAAACTAAAATTCTATATTACATGATAATAACACGCTGAGTATACTATGTCAAGCTCAGAAAATGTATTTATAGACTGTTTTCGCGGCATTTGTTTGTAAATCTTTTAATTTTGCGCCATGTTTTGTTTTTCATCCGAAAAAAATGCGCAAAGCCGATCTTTATTTCGACCGGCTTTGCAGCAGTATGTTATATCTTGTTTTATCCGCCGTTACATCAGCTCGTCAAACATTGCGTCAAGGTTCTCCTGTGAATACTCCACCTCAGATGAGTACATTCGGGCGTATTCCACCTGATCCTCAAATGTGAAACTGCCCTTCACGGCAAAATGGCAGGCGCCCAGCGTGTACAGAAACCGGGTACTGAGCACGGCAAAGGCCGCCTTGCTTACAATATCCCCGTCATCATAGGCCGCGGCAAAGTGACGGTATATATAATATGTAAGAAGCTGTTCATACTCATGCTCTCTGCCCGCCATATATTCGTCAAAGGCGGCTGTGTCCACCCTGTCTATGTCATCGCGAAGCTGCTCCAGAACCTCAGTCCACCGGGGGTCAAGGCGCTCAAGGGTCATGTAAAACTCCGCCCACTGGCGCCACGTGCGCTTGGGCAGCCGCGCCGCGCAAAGGTTCAGTATCGCGTCCATCCGCGCATCAAGGCTGATGCGCCTGTCCTGTGCGGCATCCAGCAGCCTATCCCGAAGGGCAATCAGTGCCGCAGCGTAGTCATCCGGCTCACCCTGCGTCCCCCGGACAACAAGGTGCATCGCTTCGGTGCGGCCCAGTATCAGCCTGGCCGCCGCCTCACAGCACAGGCCAAGTCCGATCTCGACCCGGTCGCCCAGCTCGTTGCGGAACCTTGGGTGGTCGGCGCAGATCCGGCAGAGCATCCCCTCACCGCCGAAGAGTATAAGATCACACAGATTGTCATCATTGAGGAAGGGGCAGCGCTCATTTTCCGCAAGGATGAAGTGGGGCGTGTCCCCGTCGCGGTCAATACTCTTACTCAGGCGCGCGCCCATTTCGCCGCCCAGCCCGGCATATTTTGCCATGGTGTCGGGGTCGATGTCGATCTCCCAGCCGATGCAGCAGTTGTGGCGGCAGGCGGAGGATATGCACTTAAAGCGCGGGTAATAATCGGGATAAACGCTCAGCATAAAAATTTACCTCTGTCCGTGCAGTTCACGGCACTAATTTGTTGGCAACATTATAATATAGACGCCGGACACCGTTCACCGCCTGTTGTACCAGGTCGGCACCACCCGGCGCATACCATCGTACCATTCCATGACCTGTGCCGCCTGTCGGCGCATTGTTTCCACCTCGTCCTCCCCAAAGGGTATCGCCCAGGGCAGAGAGCCGATCGTGTTGCTGCATATGTACAATAACAGCAGGTTCCAAAATTCCACAGGCACACAGCCGTCAAAGTATCCGTCTACCATGCCGCTTGCAAAGAAAGGTGACGCCTGCGCGCTCCATACGATGCGGTTGAACTCCTCCCACGGGTCTCCGTAGTCGTCCTTGTCAAAGTCGATGACCACCAGCTGTCCGCTCTTGTCCAGCATCATATTGCCGATATGATAATCTCCGTGCTGATAGCACTGCGGCCTATGGGCAATAAGATGCCGATTGGCGTTGATATAGCGGACGAACGCCTCACCACCGTCATATTTCAGCGGGCAGTTGGCGTAGGCAGACAGCTTGCGGTCAATTTTTGCGTCAAAAAACTCTCCCCACGGCGATATGCCGTCAGGTGCCGGGATGGTATGCATCTTCGCCAGTATGCGCCCGGCCCGGATGCCATGGGCATACTGCTGTTCTTCAGGCAGAGCAGGGATCACCGCTTCGCCGTCCCACCCATCGATCCAGGCAAGGAGCATATACACGCCCTCATCGCAAAGCCCAAATTCAACCGGGCGGCAGACGGGCACGCCCAGATCAGCAACCTTCTGCATATTTTCAAACTCGCGCCGCCTGCGCTCAAAACGATCGGGATTCGATATCCGCAGCAGATACTTTTCGCCGCCGCGTGTTTGGGCGCAATACTTTTCGTCGCCCGACCAGCCCTTGTCAATAAGAGTGCGGCTTATTATACTTTCAAATTTTCTTTTCATAATTTCTTAAACAGTCGGGCGCTCCAAAACTCCATCCCCAGCTCATCAATCTCCAGCTCATCAGTGTAAATAAGTCAGCAGTCCATCGCCACGCTGCGAAGGTCGGGCCACAGCCGAAAGGCGCAGGACTCCATCAGCTCCCTGTCCGCGCCTCTCACGGCTTCAAACAGGGTGATGTTCAGCTTCGCGCCCTTGCGCTGCCAGCGGCCCACGACCCTGCCGCGAAGGAGGACGGCGGGATGGATGATGCCGGTCATGTTGAAAATACCGCGCAGATGCTCCGGCGGCAGGTAAAGGCTCTCCGTCTTCTGATAGCCAAGCATAAGCTGGTCAAAGCCGGCGAGGAACAGGCAGGCGGGGATCTCCCCGGGGTACTGTTGGCGGTCGGGTATATAATAATATGTACGCCCACCGCACTGCACACTCTCCACAGGCAGTTGGGCAAGCCATTTCTTCACCTCGCCCTTTGGGGCAGCGAAGAAGTAGGCCGCGTCATTTACCGTGGCGGGGGCAAAATGGGTGAAGTAGCGCCGCGCCATCTCAAGCTGCGCCGCGTCCTTATCCATCGGCTCAAATTTGGGACAGAGGCGGTAGGCCTTCTTCTGCTGCACCTTGCAGGCGATGGTGCCGCGCTCACACAGGGCGCGGACGGTGCCGCCCCAGGAATTGAAAATGCTCTCTTCCTCGGTTTCGGTCATGCCGTGGGCGGTGCAGACGGCTTTCAGTCCCTCCCGTGTGTCGATGCCGTTGGCGACGCTGTCCGTGATCAGGCGGGCGAAATAATCCTTGCGCAGGGCAGTCACCCTTTCATCCGCCGCCAATGTGTCGCAAAGGCGCAGATAGTGCCGCCGGTCATTGTGCAGGAACAGGGGCAGATCCTCCTCAAGGAAGATGTGTACAGTGCCGCGCAGGGTCCAGCTGCGCACCAGATCCGCGGGATCGGACTGGTCAAAGTCGCGGCTGCGTATTTTCAGCGCGTGCATGGCGCAGGCGACGACCTGTGCCTGGATCCCGCACAGGTCGTGGGCCACCCGGCGGTAGCCGCACGGCGTGACCAAATGCTGATTTGTCATCTGCCGCAGTTTAATTTCTTCACGGGTCATATCCGGCCTCACTGTTTTTCAGCATTACGCCCCGATAAAAGGGCGCGTTTTGATCCTGTTAAAGTCCTCTCCCGCGGGGATGCCCCGTTGGCTGCCACCCATCCAGCGGCAGGCGCTGCATGGCGCCGAAGATCTTGTCCTTAATATCGGGGCAGGTGGCGGACAGCTCCTTCACCAGCTGTGCCGCGGCCTCCCGCTTGGTGTTCTTGTCCGCGGGGCAGAGGTTTTTCACCACCGGCAGCTCCATCCGTCTGACCAGGGAGGCAACGCTACCCTCCCCACAGTACAAAAGGGGCCGTATCTGGGTCACGCCAGCGCGGCTCATATAGGTCATCGGCTCAAAGCAGCCGATGCGCCCCTCGTTCACAAGATTCATTATAAATGTATTCACCGCATCATCGTGGTGGTGGCCAAGCGCCAGCTTGTTTGCGCCCATCTCATTTACGGCGTCGTTCAGGGCGCCGCGGCGCATTTTTGAACACAGGGCGCAGGGGTTCTTCTCCCGGCGCTCAAGGAAAATGAGGCGGTAAAGCTCCGTCTGCTTGACCGTGTACGGCACCCCGATGTCCTCACACCAGCGGCGCAGCGGCTCAAAATCCATGCCCTCTATCCCCGGGGAGATGGTCACCGCGCGAAGCTCAAAGTGTTTGGGATAGTAGCGGCGCAGTTCGCTCAGCGCCCACAACAGCGCGGCGGAGTCCTTGCCGCCGGAAAGGCCCACGGCAATTACGTCCCCCTCCTGTATCATTTCGTAATCATCTATGCAGCGGCGCACCCGCCCGACAAGATTGTCCATAAAAAACCTCAGAAAAAATAAAATTGAAATCGAGAAAACGAGAGTAAATGAGAGAAAACAAGCGATTGAGCGAGTTTGCCCAAAGCTAAATAAAATTTTCGAAAATTGGTGTTGACAAGGTACGCCCGATATGGTATAAAAGACAGGCGCGCGATTGACAAACTTATTGTAACTGTGCGCCCCTGACTTGTCAAAACAATTTATTATATCTGGAGGAAACGTAATGTCTACCACACTTGCCAAGAAAGAGACCGTTTCCCGCAGCTGGTACGTTCTTGATGCCGCCGGTAAGCCCCTGGGCCGCACCGCCGCCAAGGCTGCCGTTCTCCTGCGCGGGAAGCACAAAGTTGATTACACCCCCAACGTTGACTGCGGCGACCACGTCATCATCATCAACGCTGACCAGGCTGTCCTCACCGGCAACAAGCTGACCCAGAAGTATTACCGTCATCACAGCGGTTGGATCGGCGGCCTGAAGGAGATCCAGTACAAGACCCTTATGGCTCAGAAGCCCGAGAAGGCCATGACCCTTTCCGTTAAGGGCATGCTGGCCAAGAACAAGCTGGGCGCTGCTCAGCTCACCCGCCTGAAGGTTTACAGCGGCAGCGAGCATCCCCACGCCGCACAGAAGCCTGTTGAGTGGACTCAGGACTAAGGAGGATAATTAACTATGTATACCAGCAAAAAGCCTTATCTGTACGGCACCGGCCGTAGAAAGTCCTCTGTCGCCCGCGTTCATCTGATCCCCGGCGGCACCGGCGCCATCACCATCAACGGCAGAGATATCGATGATTATTTCGGCCTTGACACTCTGAAGCTCATCGTCCGTCAGCCCCTGGTCACCACCAACACCCTTGGCAAGGTCGACATCGAGGCTACCGTCTCCGGCGGCGGCGTTACCGGCCAGGCCGGCGCTATGCGTCACGGCATCGCCCGCGCCCTGCTCCTGCTGGATGAGAACTATCGTCACGA
>JAZUPH010000093.1:0-1504 GCA_045605145.1 Oscillospiraceae bacterium
CTTCGAGCCGCGTTCTATAGAATCGAGAGAAAAGCGGCGCTGGGCGCCTCATGTGCGGCGCAGCGATTGGAAAGGCACATCCATCAATTACAACGACACTTTGATTTTCAAGAGTCAGCTCGACAGCTATATCCCAACACATAACAAATAATACTGCACCCGGAGAGACGAGCTTCCATCTGTTTTTTCACATGCACAGAAAAGAACAGCATATTTCAAATACTTATCGCGTCTGCGAATATACGAAAGGAGTAAAAATGAGCAAATTATTGGTTGGTGCCGGAAAGGCACTCATTAATCCTACCGAAGATATGTACCCCGTTGCCGGCGGCATGACCGATTTTGGCCTTCCTGTTATGCAACAGGAAGCGATATATGACGACATGCACGTAAGGGCAATCGCAATAGACGCCGGAAAGGATAAGGTCCTGCTTATTTCCTACGACTTGAGTAGACCGCCTGAAATCCCCGGCTTCCTTGACGATATAGCAGACGCAACCGGCTTTGACAGAAATGCCATATATATGGTGTCAACACACAGCCATACATCTCCCCGCAGCTTGCTGCCCAGAGTACAAACGCCCGAGGTTGTCGCATATAACAAGCGCTACAACAAGATCCTGCATGATGCTGGCATTCAGGCATGCGTTGACGCTGTCAACACTCTCCGTCCCGCGAAATTCGGGTATGGCGAGACTCAGAGCTATATCAACACGCAGCGAAACCTGCTTACACTGGGTGGCTATTGGACTGAGGCGAGAAATCTTGAGGACTACAGTGACAAAACCCTCGCGATAATCAAGTTTGTCGACATGGACGGCAACCTGATTGCAGCATACATGAATCACCCAACGCATGCCACCTGTTGCTATATGCTGAAGGATTTCGATCACAAAGCGAAAACATCAGGAAACTTTACCGGAATCGCCAGCCGTTTTGTTGAAGAGCATTATGGCAACGGTGCGGTTGCGCTCTGGACCAGCGGCGCCGCTGGCGACCAGAACCCCATACTCAGCCACGGCATGCAGTATGAGTGGCCGGATGGATGGACCAGTCAGATTCAGTATCCCGACGGCGTAGGCTATCAGCAGATGGAGTTTATGGGCCGTTATCATGGCGCAGATTGCGTCAAGGGTATTGATGCCATTACCAATTACAGCGATGTAATGCCCATTGCGCAGACTCGGGCTGATGTTATGCTTCCTTCACGCAAGAGAGTCACAGAACTGGGCGCATCGCCCGGCGGCAACCCCAACTTTGCTGCTGTTCGCGGCGGCGGACAGGGTCCCAGGCCGGATGATATGCCTCTGGGCTGCGAGCTGCCCGCTCCCTTCATGGGCGTACCTACAGTGCCTGATGACCCTAGTGTAGACGATTATCTCGACTCCCCCTGCAACAGCTGGCGCACCATTGATCAAAAGGTCGGTGACCCCGCCCTTCCCAGGTTCTTCTTCTCCATCGGAACCGAAGACCGGAGTTATCATAAGTGGCTTAAGTTTAAAGG
>JAZUPH010000094.1:0-4179 GCA_045605145.1 Oscillospiraceae bacterium
ACAGCGGTCACCACCTGCCGGAGCAATTTGGTCCTCACATCGCCCACGGCATACACTCCGGGGAGCCCGGTCTTAGTTGTTTCGTCGGCAATCACATAACCACCATCATCCAGTTCGAGCTGGCCGCGCACCAGTTGGGAGGCAGGCTGTCTTCCCACACTGACGAACAGTCCGTCGCAGGCAATTTCACTCTCCCCGCCGCAGGTCAAATCCTTTAGGCGTACGCCGGTCAGCTTTTCCGCATGCAGAAGGCCGGTGACAACACAGTTCCAGCGAAATTCCACATTCCCGGCTTTCAGCAAAGGGTCGTGGTATACCCGGGCCGCGCGAAGGGTATCCCGGCGGTGGATGAGGATCACTTTTTCTGCAATTCTGCTAAGAAGCAAAGCGTCAGTAGCCGCAGAATCGCCGCCGCCCACGACCGCCACGGTCTTACCCCGGTAAAACATCCCGTCGCAGGCCGCACAGTAGGCAAGGCCCCTGCCCACCAGCTCCTTTTCCCCGGCGACACCAAGTTCCCGTGGATATGCCCCGGTAGCCAGCACCACGGTTTTGGCAAGGAATGTTCCCGCTTCGGTTTCCACAGACTTTGGCTGTGGGGCAAGATCCACACGGCGCACCTCGCCATACTCAAATTTGGCGCCGAAGCGCCCGGCCTGTTTGAGCATTTTCTGTGCCAGTTCAAAGCCGCCGATGCCGTCATCAAAGCCGGGGTAATTGTCAACCCGGTGAGTCAGCGCTATCTGCCCGCCGGCTGACAGTTTTTCCAGAATGACGACATCAAACCCCGCTCTGGCGGCATACAGTGCCGCGGTGCAGCCGCCCGGGCCGCCGCCCACAATAATCATGTCGAAAATGTGCTTACTGTTCATAGAATCCTCCCTATCCATCCGCAACTGGCAATAAGCGGCACCCGCAGCCAACTGCACGCCCTGTAACGCGGGTGCCGCTTGTATCCGACAGCAGTATGCCCATTTTTCCGTTAATTCCGACAATCGATTTGCATAACTCAGGCGGGATTTAAAAGTAAATACAAAATAAATAAGCGTCCTTCCGTTTGGGAAGGACGCTTTCTTTGCTGTATGAGTTATTTTATAGCGGAGCGCTGTCATTACAGGCGCAGCAGATCAGTCCGCGTCATAGGGCTTGTCGTGATACTCGGCGTAGAGGTCATCAATCCAGGTGCAAATATGGTACCACTCGATAAGGGTGTGGTATGCGACCTTACGCAGGTATGCCTCATCGCAGGGGGTCTTGGGCACACGGACGATCTTGCCGTCTTTGGGGCGCCAACCGATCCACTCAACGCTGCGGCGCTCAAAGCCGCCATCCACGCAGGGCCTGATCTGGCCCAGGGTCAGGTGTGCGCCTTCAAAATCAAAGCTCTCCCAATCAGACTCCTCGTTCACGGAAAGTCCCGATGCCTTCAGCTCGTCAATCCGCTCTTGAGTAAGACCGTACTCGCGAAGGGGGAAGCTGTGTCTGATGGTATCATACTGTCTGTCGCCTTCACCCAGATCCAGGCTCTCGGTGGTATGTACGCCCTCGGACTTATCGGTCCAGTTGATGAAATAGTGATCCCAGTGGTCGGCCGGATTCCAGATTTTATATCGCAGATTCCCGGTGCCCGCAGGTTGGCTTCTGGGATGGAAATTGAGCCAGTTGAGATACCAGAACAGCTTCTTCACATCCAGATCCTTGGGAAATCTCATGTAGGTGGCAATATATCCGGAGCCGTCGGGCATCATGCAGTAAGCATTTTCCTTCTCACAGTATTCTCCCTTGGGCTTGAGCCAGTCAAGGAAGTTCTCTGCCTTTACCACGCTGTCCGGGTCAACAGGCTGGGCAAAGATCTCGTCCTTGACCTCCCGGGGCAGATCCTTCATGGGATAGTCGTAATAAAACCTTGCCAGCGGCATCTGCTGCTCTGTTATTGTTAAAGGCTGAAGTTTGTTATACATATTATATTACTTCCTTTCTGTTATTTTCTTATAAAGGGAAGCGGTGAGCTGGGGAAGGGAGTTCACGACATAACCGGGCAGAATATGGCTCTGCGCGCCGTAACCGGGCACATGAATTGGCCGCGCCGATGTATTGAGCCGGGCGATCGTTGCGTCATCGAAGATATATCCCGCGTTGGTCATCAGTGATGCGTTGTGATTGATAACAACCCCATGGGCATCCGTAAGGGCAGATTTGACAGCCCACCCAAGAGTAGTGTACATCTCTCCGCTGAAGCCGCACAAAGCGGCACCGCCTATCACCAGCATAGTTTCACGCACCTCATAGTCAGGCACGCCCTCTGTGATGATTTCTTCGCCGCCTTCGGGCATTTGGCGACACACTCTCCCCGGAGTGCGCGACAAGCCGGTCGCGCCGCCCGAAAATTTGCCATCAGTGCAAGTTATGCCACGAATGACAGACTGCACATCGGCAAAATGCCTGTGGCTGAGAAGCCGCAGCATAAGGCCCGCCGTTTCAGCCCCTACGCCGGATTCCGTTTTCGGCAGCCCGGTATACTCGTCAGGGTAGGTAAACTCCCCCAGCATGATGGGATTTACATCCCCCGCGGCTCCGCTTGACCAGACGCACACGCCGCCGAATTTTTCCTCGGTCATGCGCGATACTGCGCCGCCTATATCAGAGGAAACGGGAATGCCGCCCCCGCCGCTCTGCGACCATATCATCGCCACATTATGCACGGCATAGTTTACGAAATGGGCAATAACCTCGCCGGAAAGGGTCTGGATGCGCATCACCCACAGGGCTCTGTCAACCGGACCTTCAAAATTCGCGCCCAGTGCAGTTATCCGCCCCTCAGGGCCGCCGTCGCCGGCAGCGTAATAGTCCTGAATACGGTTTACATTAATATAGCTTTGCCCCTCTGCCCAGCCGATACGAGCAGGAACCATTGATGCGATTGCCTCCCTTGCCGCATCCAGGGTGCGCTCAAGGACAAAATCAACATACCTCGCCTCCGCTTCCTGCAGCGGCGCTTCCCTGCTTTCCACGGAATTCATCTTTTCATCAGGGCGTATGCCGCAAACGGGTGCAGTATGGATATGGGTGGAAAACAGCAGCATCGAATCCGCCTTAACGCCCGTTTCCCGCTCCAGTGCCTGCAAAAACCGTTCAGGATAAGGCACCTTGTCCAGTTCCAGCGCGACGATCAGGGCAGAATGCTCGCCTGTTCGCAGGGCAATGACCCTGACATTGATATCGTCAGCTATCACGCCGGAAAACTTGCGGTTTCCCAAACCGCGCAGATTGCCTATCAGTTCCGCTTGGGGTGTTATGCATCTTTTGGCCGCGCCGCAATATAGTCTTTCCGGCATATCAGTCGGCATCCCTTTCTTTTACACTGTACTCTTTATAGAGTGCGGGAAGGAACGTGCCCATATGCTGCTGCTCCACAGTGTTGTGTACCATAACATCGTAGAGATACTGCTCGTTAAGCATGAAATCAGGCGTGTCATAATCGCGGACGAACTTGCCGTTCTCAGCCTTCCAGCCGATCCATTCTCTGACGATGTTTTCAACGCCGCCCAGAGGGCAGGGGCGGGTAACCGAGAGGATGAGGTGCGACCCGGGGCAATCAAAACTCTCCCAGCAGGCGGTTATGCCTATGCCGGCATCAAGCAGCTTCTGATACTCCTCCTCCGGGAAGCCGTAATCGCGTATATCGAAGTTGTGGCGAACCGACTGTATGGCCTCACTGCCGCGGCCCATATCAAGGGTCTCAAGGGTGTATATGCCCTTTTTCATGTCGCCGTCCACCAGGCCGTGGTCAATATGATCCACCTGGTTCCAGAGCTTATAGCGGACATTTCCCACACCGTCAGGGTGGTTTTTGGATTTGATGTTCATCCACCTGACATACCACATACGCATCTGGGCAGTGACCTGCTCAGGAAGGGTGGAGTATGTAGCCATATAGCCGGTGCCGTCGGGCATCATGCAGTAGCCGTATTCAACCTTGTCATAGCCCTCAACGCGCATATGGCGGAACGGATCGGTTACAGGCTGGGCATCCCTTGGATCCATCGGGCCCGCGGCAAGTATCTGGCTGATAAGCGGGTTGGGTTTATGCAGGGGGTAGTCATAATAGTATTTCGAAATTGGCAGTGCGTCTTCCTCCGGCGTGAGCCGGGGAATGTCGTAACAGTACTTTTCCATAGT
>JAZUPH010000095.1:0-42814 GCA_045605145.1 Oscillospiraceae bacterium
AGCCAAAGCGGGAAGCGAACGCGACCCGGGCAAAGCGGTCAGCGAAGCTGACTGAGGGGATGAGAACCCACATCCGTCCCCCTGTAGGGGCGATTCACGAATCGCCCGCCAGTCCCCGCCCCCCAACGGGCGCTTCGTGAAGCGCCCCTACGATGACGGCTCCCCTCTCGTGTCATTGCGAGGCCGTGAAATGGCCGTGGCAATCCGCATCCCCGTCCCCACCCGGCAATGCCACACACCCCGTCTACCAATTATGCGTGACAGCGTGGCAAAAAGGTGTTATAATACACCCGAACAAATCACTCGTTCACACAGAGAGGTTACAGCAATGAACAAATGGGTTCGAATTATCGTCCTCGTCGTCGCGGTCTGCGTTTTCTGCTTCTCGGGCTATAAAATATGGGAGACGCTCAGCGGCTACAGCAAGGCGGGCAGCGCCTATGACAATGTGGCGGATATGTTCGTCACCTCTGTTGACGGCAGCGGGACTGCCGAGGATGAGCCCTACGGCGATATCACATCAAGTTTTATAGACAGCGCCACGCCCGATGCGCCTGTGTCCGACACCGGCAGCAGTGAAAACACCAACGATGAGCTGGCCGGAATGATTGGCAGCATGGAGAGCGTGGATTGGACCCGCTGGGCAGAGCAGCCGCCAATCACCGTGGATTTTGATGCCATGCTCGCCCAATGGCCGGATGTTGTCGGCTGGCTCTATTGCGAGGGGACTAAGATCAACTACCCCGTGCTGCAGGGTGACGACAACGACGAGTACCTGCACCATCTGCCCGACGGCACATACAATTTCTCCGGCTCGCTGTTTATGGAGTGGACAAATTCGCCGGATTTTGGCGACCTGAACACCTTCATTTACGGGCACAGCATGAAAAACGGCACTATGTTCGGCTCTCTGGAGCAGTACAAGAACCAGAGCTATTATGACGAGCACCCGGTTATCTGGCTCCTGACGCCCGGCGGCAATTTCCGCCTTGACCTCATTGCCGGCTTCTACACCCTTGCCGACTCTGACGCGTACGATATGCACCTGCAGATCGACAGCCTGCGCGGCTATGTGCAGGAGTGCATCGACGACAGCACCTTCGATTCCGGCATCGCGGCGGAGGATGTGAGCCGCGTTGTGGTGCTGTCCACCTGTTCACACGCCTTTGACAACGCGCGCTACATTGTAATTTGCAAGCTGACCCCATGTTGGGCGGGTGCGGCTTAACAGCGATCAATATCCGATGACAGGGCAGCGCCCCGGACCAATGTAAGTCCGGGGCGCTGATTTATGTTCAGTTTCGATTTCTTATCTGACCTTCACGCCGCAGCCGGTCTCGGCGGATTTGTAGATCGCCTCACGCATTTCGACCAGTTCAACCGCGCTGTCGATGCTCAAACCGTGCACACTTGCGTTGTCCACGCCAACCATCTCGTTGGGGATGTCGTAGGCCTGCATCTTGACGAAGTAGCGGATATGATCGTCCGGATCGGGCGGCAGCTCATCCTTGGAGACGGTGACCCAGGGACTGCGCTGCATCGCGTTGCGCATGCCCATCATGCCGGCGGCCAGATCCTCTTCCGTGATGTCGCAAACGCGGTAACGCACTTCGCTCTTGCGGTCGCCTGTGCCGGTGTCCATAATTACGCCGTGGGTGCCGCTTACTTCGACGCCGTTAGTATAGCCCTGTGCGATCATGCCGCTCTCCACAATGGCGATCACTTCGTCGGGATACTCCATCATCATTGCGATGTATTCGTCGCTGCCGGCGGCCATAGCCTCGGGGCTGCCGTAGGTGAAGAGGGTGTGGATCTTCTCGGGCTTGCCCAGCAGATAGTTGACGATGTGCAGGGGATGCCCACCGGTGTCGGACATCATGCCGCCGCCCATCATGGCGACCTCATTTTTGATCTGCTCTTCACTGCGCTTTCTGAAGACGTGACCGTTGCTGCAGAAACGCACGCGTACGCTCAGCAGCTTGCCCAGCTTGCCGGACTTGATAAAGTCGCGGATGTAGGTGGTAGAGGCGTTGACAAAGGGGTCGGTCATGAAGAATTTTACGCCGTACTCATTGACCGCATCGCGGATGGCATACGCGTCCTCAACATTAATGCACAGCGGCTTCTCCACAAATACGTTCTTCTTTGCGCGGATGGCCTTGAGCACCAGCTCCGGGTGCAGATAGTTGGGCGCGGTGATGACAACACCCGTCAGCTCAGGCAGGGCCAGCAGCGCGTCATAATCGGTGTATGCGGGGCAATCCAGCAGGTCGGCAATCTTCTGGGCGCGGCCTGCATCGTCATCCCACACGGCAATAGTCTCGCTCTCGTCATAGCTGTTGATCATGCGGCCAAACTTGTCAATGTGGCCGCGGCAGCCGCACAGGGCGATCTTGATCTCTTTGGACATGTTATACCTCCTGTTTTCGTGTGCCATAGGGCATCGGTTTACATCAGAATTATACGCGTATTATACTGCCCTTGTCAAGGTTGTATCTAAGGTGCCTTATAAACCCCTAAGGTGTCGTAACGCAGCAAACGGCCGAAAATCTTCGGCCGTTTGTGTTACAGATCCTGCAGATCGGCTGCGGGGATGTCGTTTTCCAGATTGTCCCGGGCAAGCTCATTGTCGAAGGCGCGGTACGCACTGGAGATCGGGCGCTCCCGAAAGACCTTATCCCTGTCCTCAGACGCGTCCGGCGCAGCGGCCTTTGCCTTTTCTTTGCCGCTTTTCGCCTTACCCTGCAGCTCCGGAACAGGGGAGACCTGGTTTTTCGGCTGCGTGTGCGTCCTGTCCGGGCGCTTCATGCCCTGTTTTGCCATAAAATCACCTCAATGAGAGTGTTCCACGGCTATTTCGGGATATGCATCGCGGTTCAGGCCAGCCCTACATGCCGACTGAATTTCTTCAGATACTGCCCGGTGAAGCTGGAACTGCACTCCATGCAGTCCTCCGGAGTTCCGGCGAACACCAACTCACCGCCCGCGTCGCCCCCCTCGGGCCCGAGATCGATAACCCAGTCGGCGCACTTGATGATGTCCAGATTGTGCTCAATTATCAGCACAGTGTTGCCCGCCTCCACCAGACGGTTCAGAACGGACAGAAGCCGCTTCACATCGGAGGTGTGCAGGCCTGTAGTTGGCTCATCCAGTACATAGAAGGTTCTGCCCGTGTCGGGGCGCGACAGCTCCGTAGCCAGCTTAACGCGCTGGGCTTCACCGCCGGAAAGCTCTGTGGAGGGCTGCCCCAGCTTCACATATCCAAGGCCGACGTCGATAAGCGTCTGCAGCTTGTCCCGCAGCTTTTCGTAGTTGTAGAAGAATTCGTGCGCCTCCACCACGGTCATTTCCAGCACATCGTATATATTTTTGCCCTTGTAGCGCACCTCCAGCGTCTCGCGGTTGTAGCGGCGGCCTTTGCACACGTCGCAGGGGACATACACAGTGGGAAGGAAGTTCATCTCGATCTTGATAAGACCGTCACCGGTGCAGGCCTCACAGCGGCCGCCCTTGACATTGAACGAGAAGCGTCCTGCGCTGTAGCCGCGGGCCTTGGAATCGGGTGTCGAGGCGAAAATATCGCGTATATCGCCGAAAATTCCAGTGTAGGTGGCGGGGTTGGATCGGGGTGTGCGCCCGATGGGGGACTGGTCGATGCATATCACCTTATCCAGATGCTCGATACCCTCCAGCGCGCGGTACTTACCGGGGTGTATTTTCATCCGGCTCTTTTCCGCCGCCAGCGCCTTGAAGATGATCTCGTTCACCAGCGAGGATTTGCCGCTGCCCGATACGCCCGTCACACAGGTGAAGGTGCCCAGCGGAATGCTCACATCAATGTCCTTGAGGTTGTTCTCCTGCGCGCCGCGCACGGTGAGAGTGTGCCCGTTGCCGCGGCGGCGTTCCGCCGGCACATCAATGCGCTCTTTTCCGGAGAGGAATCGGCCTGTGACCGAATCGTCGCACTCCATAAGCTCCTGTGGCGTACCGGTGAATACCACCTCGCCGCCGTTGCGCCCGGCACCGGGGCCAATGTCAACGATGTAATCGGCGGAAGCGATGGTCTCCTCATCGTGTTCTACCACGATCAGGGTGTTGCCCAGATCGCGCATATGCTTCAATGTTTCCAGCAGGCGGGCGTTGTCCCTCTGGTGAAGGCCGATGCTGGGTTCGTCCAGAATGTACAGCACGCCCATCAGTGATGAGCCGATCTGTGTCGCCAGCCGGATGCGCTGGCTCTCGCCGCCGGACAGTGTGCCGCTGGTACGGCTGAGTGTCAGGTACTGCAGACCCACACTGGACAGGAACTCCATCCTCGAGCGGATCTCTTTTATCACCTGGTCGGCAATGATCGCGTCCTTGCCGGTAAGGGTCAAACTGTCAATGAATTTCAGTGCGTCCACAATCGACAGGTCACAGAAGCCGGTAATGCTCTGCCCACCAACGGTGACTGCCAGTATCTCGTCTTTCAGCCTGTGGCCGCCACAGCGGGCGCAGGTGTGCTCGGTCATGTACTGCTCCAGCTCCCAGCGGACAGACTGGCTGGTCGTCTCTTTATAGCGGCGGGAAAGGTTGTTGACAATGCCCTCAAAGGCCTGATAAAGGGTACCTTTTCCGCGGGGCTGGTCGTATACCAGGGTCAGCTTTTCGCCGCCTGTGCCGTGGTAGATGATGTCCTCGACCCCCTCCGGCAGATCTTTGATGGGGGTAGTGAGCTTGAAATCGTACTTCTTTGCAAGCGCCTCATAATACATTCTGGCGATGCTGTCGTTTTTGATACTGCCCCAGCCGGGTGCAAGAATTGCCCCCTCCGCGATGGACAGGCTGCGGTTTGGGATAATGAGGTCTGCGGATACCTGCAGTTGGGTACCAAGACCCGAGCAATCGGGGCAGGCACCGTAGGGGTTGTTGAATGAGAACATACGGGGCGCCAGCTCCTCCATGGAAAAGCCGCACTCCTCACAGGCGTAGTTCTGGCTGAACATCAGTTCGCGCCCCTCACTGATTAAATCGATCATCACCAGACCGCCGGACAGGCTGGATGCCGTCTCTACCGAGTCGGTCAGGCGTCGACCAATATCTTCGCGCACCACAAGTCGGTCCACCACGATCTCGATGTTGTGCTTCAGATTCTTGTTCAGCTTGATCTCTTCCGACAGATCGTAATTGCTGCCGTCCACACGGCAGCGGACATAACCGCTTTTGCGTGCATCTTCAAAAACCTTACCAAACTCGCCCTTGCGCGCCCTTACCACCGGCGCAAGGATCTGAATGCGCGTCCCTTCCGGAAGGGACAGCACCTGATCGGTTATCTGGTCCACGGTCTGCTGGCGTATCTCTCTGCCGCAATGGGGGCAGTGGGGGATGCCGACCCTTGCCCAAAGAAGGCGCAGGTAGTCATAAATCTCCGTCACTGTGCCCACGGTGGAGCGGGGGTTCTTGCTGGTTGTTTTCTGGTCGATAGATATGGCGGGGGAGAGGCCCTCGATGTAATCCACATCCGGCTTCTCCATCTGGCCGAGGAACTGCCTTGCATAGCTGGACAGCGACTCAATGTAACGCCGCTGCCCCTCGGCATAGATGGTGTCGAAGGCAAGCGACGACTTGCCGCTGCCGGATATGCCGGTGAATACAACCAGCTTGTCCCGGGGTATCTCCACATCCACATTTTTTAAGTTGTTGGCTCTCGCGCCTTTAACAAGAATGCTGTCTCGCATAATCATTTCTCCAAAACAGATTGTACCCACGTAATGGGCATCAAGATATTATATACCAATAGTTTTCGTTTTACAATGCCTGTACATATCCCGAAATTATATAAAGATTCAAAAAACTTGAAATAGTGATGCGTTCACTGTATAATAACAGACAAGATAAAGAGAGTTGTCCGTGCTGCACCACTTTTAACCCGAAGTTCGCGGACATATACGGGAGTGTGTGATGAATAATGTACATGACGGTCATCGCGGCCGCCTTAAAGAACGATATGTGGAGTATGGCCTTGACAGTTTCAGTGAGCTCCATGTGCTGGAGCTGCTGCTGTTTTTCTGCATACCGCGTGGTGATGTAAATCCTCTGGCTCACCGCCTGCTTGAGCGCTTTGGATCCCTTGCCGGTGTCATGGACGCCTCGGAGCAGGAGCTTATGTCCGTCAAGGGTGTGGGCAGCAACACCGCAATGTTCCTGCGCTTGATCCCCCAGTTCAGCCGCCGCTATTTGATATCCCGCAACGAAAAGGGCGCTATACTCGACACGGCGGACAAGTCCGGTGAGTTTATCGTGCCATACTACTTTGGCGTTGAGGAAGAGCGTATATATCTTATCAGCCTTGATGCCCGGCTCAGGGTACTCAGCGTGGATATGGTGTCCGGCGGAGATGTGTCCTCTGCCCAGATCAGTGTACGCAAACTGGTGGCCTGCGCCATTGACAAAAAGGCTGTGAATGTTATCCTTGCCCATAACCATCCCAGCGGTGCGCTTCATCCCTCTGATGAAGATGCGGCAGTGACCCGTCAGGTGCGCACGGCCATGAAGATGATGGGAATTGAGATGGTCGACCATATTATTGTGGCCAATAATGAGTACAGCTCCATGGCACTGGGCGGCTACTTTAAGTAAGTCTGTCCTTAACGGGGATAGGCAAATATGTATAACAAGCGGACGCGGCTTAATGCCGCAGTTCGCTTTTATTATGCGCCGCTATTGTAGCAGGACGGTATTTCTGGTATAATATATAAGTTCAGAAATCACCGCGGGGAAGGGGGATTGTGTATGGATCATTTTAAAGTCGTGTCCGATTATGAGCCCATGGGCGACCAGCCCGAGGCAATAGACAAGCTTTCTCGGGGTCTTGAACTGGGTCTTGAAGAGCAGACGCTCCTTGGCGTCACCGGTTCGGGCAAGACTTATACCATGGCCAAGATTATTGAGCGCATCAACCGCCCAACCCTTGTCCTGAGCCATAACAAAACCCTTGCCGCCCAACTGTGCAGTGAGTTCCGTGAATTTTTCCCCGACAACGCGGTGGAATACTTCGTGTCCTACTACGACTATTACCAGCCGGAGGCGTATATCGCCCATACCGATACCTATATCGAAAAAGACAGCTCCATAAATGACGAGATTGAGCGCCTGCGCCACTCTGCCACTTCTGCACTGTTTGAGCGGCGTGATGTCATCGTCGTGGCCTCCGTCAGCTGCATCTACGGCCTTGGTGACCCCATCGACTATGCAAACATGGTGGTCTCCCTGCGCGTGGGACAGCAGCGCGACCGGGATGAGCTGCTCAAAAAGCTGGTTGAGATCCGCTATGAGCGCAATGATATTGCCTTCGACCGTAACATGTTCCGCGTCCGGGGTGACACGGTGGAGATATTCCCCGTCTACGCCAAGGATTACGCGATACGCGTTGAGTTTTTCGGTGACGAGATCGATCGCATCAGTGAGATAAATGTGGTCACCGGCACCCCGACCCGCAAGCTGCAGCATGTGGCCATATACCCGGCCTCCCACTATGTGTCGTCCCGGGAGAAGATGGAGCGGGCGATAATAGAGATCAACCGGGAATGTGACGAGCGGGTCAAATGGTTCCGCGACAATGATAAACTGATCGAGGCGCAGCGCATTGCCCAGCGTACCATGTACGATGTGGAGATGATGCGTGAACTGGGCTACTGCACCGGCATCGAGAACTATTCGCGCATCATAAGCGGGCGGGAACCCGGCTCCGCGCCCATGACCCTGCTGGACTACTTCCCCAAGGACTTTGTAATGTTCGTGGATGAGAGCCATGTCACCCTGCCCCAGGTGCGCGCCATGCAGCGGGGCGACAGGGCGAGAAAGCAGTCGCTGGTGGATTTCGGCTTCCGCCTGCCCTCCGCCTTTGATAACCGCCCCCTGACCTTTGATGAGTTCAATGACCGCATCAATCAGATCGTCTACGTCTCTGCAACCCCCGGCGAGTATGAGCTGAGCCGTTCGGCACAGGTTGCCGAGCAGGTCATCCGTCCCACCGGTCTTACCGATCCCCAGATCGATGTGCGTCCCGTGGAGGGGCAGATCGACGACCTTATTGGTGAGATCAATATGCGCGTTGAAAAGAGTGAGCGCGTGCTGGTCACCACCCTCACCAAGCGCATGGCGGAGGATCTTACCGATTATCTGGGACAGGCGGGCATAAAGGTTCGCTATCTGCACCACGACATCACCACCATTGAGCGCATGGAGATCATCCGCGATCTGCGTCTGGGTGAATTTGATGTGCTGGTGGGTATCAATCTTTTGCGCGAGGGACTTGATATACCCGAGGTGTCACTGGTGGCCATACTGGATGCCGATGAAGAGGGCATTTTGCGCAGCACCACATCCCTGGTGCAGACCATCGGCCGCGCCGCCCGAAATGCGGAAGGCAAGGTCATCATGTACGCCGACAATATCACCCCCTCGATGCGCTATGCCATTGACGAGACTGACCGCCGCCGCAAAAAGCAGCAGCAGTATAATAAAGAACATGGCATAACCCCCAGAACCATCATTAAAGGCGTGCGCGATGTTATTGAGATATCCGGCTCCGTTGATGTTGCCGACACTGCCCGCAGCGCCACCGGCGTGAAGATGACCAAGAAAGAGCGGGATGCCGAATTGCGCCGTCTGGAGAAAGAAATGATGAAGGCATCCAAGATGCTGGAATTCGAATATGCCGCCGTCCTGCGCGACCGCATCATAAAGTTGCGGGGCGAAGAGACCCGCTGACTGAGCAAAAACTGTTCATCGCCGTCACCCACCCAGACCCATTGCATAAAATGGTAGGGGAGGTGGGGCCATGGACAGTGTATGGCAAACCGTACTGGGAGTAACATCCGGCGCGGTGCTGATACTTATATTTTACTTCGCGAAAAACGCCCTCTCCGTGCCGTCCTTACGGGTCGGCGCGAAGCTGACGGTCATCGTCAGCGCCAAAGACCCATCCCAGCTTGAGCAGGCGGTGCGCGGCCTGATGACCCTGCGCCGAGAGAGGGTACTGAACGCAAACATAGTAATAACGACCAAAGGACACGATGAGGAGTTTATCCGCATGGCGGGTATACTTGCCGGCAGATACGACGGCATATCCGTCCGCTGACGGATCACGGAGGAAAGATGGACGCCAAAATCATAGCAGCCACAGTTGAAGCAACGGTAACTGCGGTGGTATTTCATAATGAAGAGAACGGCTGGTCCGTGCTGCGTATGCACAGCGGCAAAAAGCAGTTCACCGCCGTGGGCTATGTGCCGGGCGTCACCGCCGGTGAGCGGCTGGTCCTGGGCGGCAGCTGGGGCAGTCACGCCGCCTATGGTGAGCAGTTCAAGGCCGAGCAGGTGCGCCGCCTGACCCCTGTTGGGCGGGATGCCATATATGAGTATCTGGCTTTCGGCGCGGTTAAGGGCATCGGTCCCGCACTGGCATCGGTACTTACCGACAAGTTCGGCGACGGCACGCTGGACATAATAGAGAATCACCCCGAGGAGCTTGAACGGGTGCGCGGCATCGGCCCCAGTAAGGCCCGTGCCATCAGCAAGGACTTTAAGCGCCGTACCGGATTAAGGCGGCTTATGGAGTTTCTTGTCCAGGCCGGACTGCGCCCCGTCCTTGCCGCCCGGCTTTATAAGGTCTACGGCGACAACTCCATTGAGATAGTTAAAGAGAATCCATATGTCCTCACCGCCGACATCATCGGCGCGGACTTTTTTGAGGCGGACAAGCTGGCCCTTAACCTTGGTTTCGAGGGGGATGCCAACGAGCGGGTTGAGGCGGCAGTTCTGTTTGAACTTCGATATAACAGCACCAACGGCCACACCTTCATCCCCCGCGACAAGCTCATCGCCGCCACCGACCAGCTTATAAGCTGCGGCACCGATGCGGTGTCCGCCGCGCTTGAGATGCTGTCGGAGTCCGGCTACATAGTCATCCAGCCCCTTGCAGGGCTTGAGGCCTGCTATCTTGCGGATATGCACGCGGCGGAGTGCCTGGTCTCCGATCGCATCCGCGAGCTGGCGGCGATACCGCTTTACTATAAGGGCAATCTGGACAAGCTCATTTCCGCTGTGGAGAAAGAGCAGTGCATAGAGTATGCTCAGCTTCAGCGCAAGGCGGTGGAACTGGCGGCCACCAGCCGCGTCATGGTGCTCACCGGCGGCCCCGGCACCGGTAAGACTACCTGTCTGCGTGGCATTGCTGCGCTGTATGACCGCCTTGGCTACCGGGTATCCCTTGCCGCGCCCACCGGCCGAGCCGCAAAGCGCATGAGCGAGCTTATCGGGGATGAGGCACTGACCGTCCACCGGCTGCTGGGCGCATCCATGGATGATGAAACGGGTATAACCATGTTCGATAAAAACGCCGACGACCCGCTGGATTGCGATGCCGTCATACTTGATGAGACGAGCATGGTTGACATAAAACTGATGTGTGCCCTGCTGGATGCAATGCCCGCCGGCTGCCGTCTGGTGATGGTGGGCGATGCCGACCAGCTTCCGCCCGTTGGCCCGGGTAATGTGTTCAGTGAGGTTATTCGCAGCGGTATTGTGCCCACGGTGCGCCTTACCGAAATTTTCCGTCAGGCTCAGGAGAGCATGATCGTCAAAAATGCTCATTCGATCAATGAGGGCGTTGTGGACGCCCTTTCGCACAACGGCAGTGACTACTTCTTTCTGCGCCGTCCCAGCGCGGCAAGGACCGCTGACACGGTTGTGGAGCTGTTCAGTTCCCGCCTGCCTAAGAACATGGGCATTGACCCCGGAAAGATACAGGTGCTGTCTCCCACGCGTAAGCGGGATGCAGGTACCGAGAATCTGAACCGCGTCCTGCAGGCGGCGCTGAATCCTGCCGATCCGCAGAAGCAGGAGATCGCTTACGGAAGCTGGATCTTCCGTGAAGGCGACAGGGTCATGCAGATCAAAAACAATTATGACATTGTCTGGAAGCGCAGCGCAGACAACTCACTGGGTACGGGCGTGTTCAACGGCGATATGGGTATCATCCTGTCCGTGGATAAGCAGCGTGAGCTTGTCACCGTCGATTTTGACGGGCGTGTCAGCGACTATCCCTTTGAGATGCTGGGGGAGATGGAGCCTGCATGGGCTGTCACTGTCCATAAATCACAGGGCAGCGAGTATAAGGCCGTGATCCTTGCCGTGTCTGATGTGCCCAGGACTCTTATGACCCGTTCCTTGCTGTATACCGCGGTCACCCGCGCAAGGGATCTTCTCGTCATCGTGGGAGACAGTGAGACGGCGGTGAACATGGCACTCAACGATCGCAGGCAGCGTCGGTACAGCGCACTGCGCCTGCGCCTGTGTGATGAGGTGTAAAGTGTCGATCTGCAGTGGTATTCTGAATCTGCTGTTCCCACCCCGCTGCGTGTTCTGCCGGGCATTTATTCGTGAGGATGAGCAGGGTATCTGCCGCAAATGCATTGACGAGCTTCCGTATCTTACCGGCAGCGGCAGACGGACAGAGGGCGAGTTTTTTGAGCGCTGCGTATCGTCCCTGCGATATGAGGACAATGTTCGCCGCAGTATTCTGCGCTTTAAATTTGGCGGCAAGCGCAATTACGCCAAGGTCTACGGCAGTATACTTGCCCGGTGTATCAACGAAGAGTATAAGGGTCAGTATGACCTTATCACCTGGGTGCCGGTGCATCCGCGCAGAAAGAGAAAGCGCGGTTATGACCAGACCGAGCTGCTTGCCCACTGCGCAGCAGGTGTTTTGGGCGTTGTGTGCCAGCCGCGGCTTGTAAAGCTGCGGGATAACCCGGCTCAATCGTCCATCCGCGGTCAGGCGCAGCGGCGCGCAAATGTGCTGGGCGTCTATAGGGCGCAGGGTGAACTTGCGGGACAGCGAGTGCTTCTCATTGATGATGTGGTTACAACGGCCTCCACACTTGGTGAGGCTTCCCGCACTTTGCTGATGGCGGGGGCAGACTGTGTGCTGTGCGCCACGCTTGCCAAGAGTCGGAAAGGGCAGGACGGTAAAAAGAAGTAAGTAATTGCATAAATCACTTTGACTTGTGCGGATTATTTGTTATAATGACTTGAGATAGTGTAAAAGCTCCCCAACCGCGCAGCGATCCAATGGATCACCGCCGGTTTTACATATTACCTTGGAGGAATTGAAATGATTTTAGGACGGGATATCGGTATCGATCTTGGCACAGCCACTGTCATTTTGTCCACTCATTCCCGCGGCATCATCGCCCGTGAGCCGTCGGTGGTGGCAATGGAAAAGAATACCGGCCGCCTTCTGAAGGTGGGCATGGCTGCTGAGCGTATGCTGGGCAGAACTCCCGGTAACGTGGCTGCGATCCGCCCTATACAGGACGGCGTTATATCCGATTACGAGATGACCGAGCGCCTGATGGAGGAGATGATCAAAAAGACCGGCACCTTCTCCCTTTTTAAGCCCCGTATGCTCATCTCCGTCTCCACCGGCATAAGCGAGGTTGAGGAGCGCGCCGTTATCGACGCGGCTATTCAGGCCGGTGCCCGCAAGGTCTATTTGATTGAGGCGCCTATCGCCGCCGCCCTTGGTGCGGGTATTGACATTTCCCGCCCCGATGGACATCTGATCGTCGACATCGGCGCCGGCACCACCGACATCGCTGTGGTTTCCGTGTCGGGCGTGGTTGAATCCGCCTCACTGAAGCGGGCGGGCAACGCCTTTAATGAGGCCATCATTAACTACATCCGCCGCCGCGACAGCGTACTTATTGGTGACGCCACCGCTGAAGAGCTTAAAAAGAGCATCGGCTGCGTCTATCCCCGCCCTGAGACTACCGTGGTTGAGGTTAAGGGCCGCTGCCTTATGACCGGCCTGCCCCGCGTGATCTCCATCAGCTCCAACGATATTATTGAGGCCTTTGGTGAGGTTACCCAGCAGATCGTGGATGCCATCCACCGCGTGCTTGAAAACACCCCGCCCGAGCTGGTCAGTGACATTTCAGTCAACGGCATCACCCTCACCGGCGGCGGCAGCCTGCTGTGGGGCTTTGATAAGCTGATCGAGCTTAGTACCAACATTCCTACTCACATTGCCGATGATGCTGAGCTTTGCGTGGCCTATGGCATCAACAAGTCTCTTGAGTGGCTCAACGACATGACTGACGGCGTTATCAACCTTGCTCGCCGCCGCCAGCTTAAGGATTAACGGTAGCTAAAACACTGTACAGTACGACCCACATAAAAACAGCTCACCATATGTAACGGCGGGCTGTTTCTTGTTTACCTGCGGCAGTAAACGGATTCCTTGAGAGGAAAAAAGATAGGGTTTCTTTCCGTAAATTTGTATGCTATACTCGAAAAAAACGAAATAGGCGGTGTTATTTTGAGTCCTGTACTGAGAAAATTTGATACCAAGGTTCAGCATCTGAAATATAAGGTACTGCGTGAGGTGGCGCACCTTGCCTGGGACGATGCCCTTCTTGACAACATTCTCGATATTCCCAAAAGCATCGTGCCCGGCAACCAGCCCACAATGCGCTGCTGCGTGTATAAAGAGCGGGCCATTCTCGGTGAGCGTGTCAAGCTGGCTATGGGCGGGGACAAGTCCAATCCCAATATAATTGAGGTCATTGAAATCGCCTGTGATGAGTGCCCTGTAGGCGGTTATGAGGTCACAAATGCCTGCCGTGGCTGCCTTGCCAACCGCTGTGAGGATGTGTGCAAAAGAGGGGCTATCTCCTTCGACCACAACCATGTGGCGCATATCGATAAGAGCAAGTGTGTTGAGTGCGGCGCCTGCGCCAAGGTCTGCCCATTCACTGCCATCGTCAGCCGCAAGCGCCCCTGCCAGAGTGCCTGCAAGGTCAAGGCCATCTCCATGAATGACCAGAAGGCCGCGGCCATCGATGACGGCAAGTGCATACAGTGCGGTGCCTGCGTGTATCAGTGCCCCTTTGGTGCCATATCTGAAAAGTCTTACATCCTGGATGTTATCGACATCATAAAGAAGAGCGATAAGGGCAATAACTACAAGGTCTATGCAATGGTCGCGCCGTCCATCGCCAGCCAGTTTTCCTATGCCCGTCTGGGTCAGGTCATAGCTGGTTTGAAAGCGCTGGGCTTCGATACAGTTGTTGAGGCGGCGCTGGGCGCGGATATGGTTGCCCTTGCGGAGGCTGCCGAGCTTGCTGAAAAGGGCTTTCTTACCAGTTCCTGCTGTCCCGCCTTCGTGCAGTATATAAAGTCCGCTTTCCCCGGTCTGCTGCCCTTCGTGTCACACAATCCTTCGCCCATGGCGGCCCTTGGCAAGTACATAAAGGATATGGATAAGGACGCCAGGGTGGTGTTTATCGGCCCCTGCACAGCCAAGAAGGCCGAGGCACAGCTTGAGGAGGTACATCCCTATATTGATGCGGTGATGACTTTTGAAGAGCTGCAGGCTCTGTTTGACAGCCGTGAGCTTGACATTACCGCCCTTGATGATGAGGCCCTGGGCAACGCATCGTACTTTGGCAGAATATTTGCCCATTCCGGCGGCCTTACGGAATCAGTGGCACAGGCCATGAAAGAGCAGAATATTGACTTTGACCTGAAGCCCATTGCCTGCGATGGTATCGAAGCCTGCAGAATGGCTCTGTTAAAGAAGAGCAAGAACGTGCTTGACGCCAATTTTATTGAGGGCATGGCCTGCATCGGCGGCTGCATCGGTGGTGCGGGCTGCCTGACCCATGCGGAAAAGAACAGAGTCGCTGTAGATAATTACGGTAAGCAGGCGCAGGGTAAGAGTATCACTGAAGCTGTATCTGCCATGCATCTGGAATGATAGACTGAAGCTGATATTCAAATAATTGCCGCAAATCCCCCGCCGTTGCCGGCGGGGGATTTATGCTGCCTGCGTTTATCTGCCGGCACGGGAATAGGTACGAGCAGCGGCGCAATAGAATGAAAACAGAAGATTCTGTGCCGGGAGGGACCACCTATGCTGACGCTGCTGTCACTGTTTACGGGCTGGCCGCTGCTTTTGCTGCGTCTTAGCGACGGGCGCGGCTCATTCCCGCGTCCGCTGTCCGCCAAAGAAGAGGAGTATTGGGCACAGCGCAGTGCCGAGGGCGATGTTGAGGCGCGCAATGTCCTGGTTGAGCGCAACCTGCGCCTAGTGGCGCACATCGTCAAAAAGTACTACAGCCAATCCGATGAGCAGGATGACCTGATCTCCATCGGGACTATAGGACTCATAAAGGGCATAACCACATTCCGTCCGGATAAGGGCGTGCGCCTTGCCACATACGCCAGCCGCTGTATTGAAAATGAGATACTCATGTACTTTCGCAGCCGGCGCAAGGCGGCGGGAGATGTATCCCTGTCAGACAGCATCGACACCGACCGCGAAGGCAACAGCCTTTCCCTGCTTGAGGTGCTAAGCTCAGACGATGATATGTTTGACCGGCTCAGCGACAGGGAAATGTGCCTTCGCCTGAGGGAAGCGGTGGCCAGTGAGCTTGACGAAAGGGAGCGGGATATTCTCATGCTGCGCTACGGTCTCGGCGGCGGTGAACCGCTTACCCAGCGGGAAACTGCACTGCAGCTGGGCATCAGCCGCAGCTATGTATCCCGCCTTGAAAAGCAGGCGCTGACCAAACTGCGCCGCTTCCTGGAGGATTAAGTCCGTTGGAAAGTGCCGTTATGCCCGGGGCAACACCCGAATTGTCTTGCAAACAGCGGAAAACTGATGTACAATGCATAGGTAATACATATATGAGAAAGGATCAGTACCTATGAAACCCATTGACTTTTCATCCAAGCATGACATACTTATCCGCAATCCCGACGGCAGCCTGCAGCCTATGGATGAGCCTTTTTTCGAGGCGATAAAGATCGCTCCCGGAACATGGCGCGTCCTGTCTGACGGTGACTATCAGTATCTTATCGAGGGCGAGAACGAGGCTATCGTGGTCGATTCCGGCTACGGCGCGGGCAACATCCGTGAGTTTATGCAGACCCTTACCGACAAGCCTGTCCGCTATGTCATCAACACCCACGACCATTTTGACCACACCGCCAACAACTGCTATTTTGAGAAGGCATACATGACCGCCGCCACAAAGGAGAAGGCCACCATTCCGTTCCCCAGCTTTGCCGGAATCGATTTCCCCCGTGACTATCCCATTGAGGTCATCAGTGAGGGTTACGTATTCGATCTTGGCGGCCGCACCCTTGAAGTGTTTGAGATGAACTTCCACGCCGTCGGCAGCCTGCTGCTGCTTGACCGCAAAGAGCGCATCCTGTTCTCCGGCGATGAGATCATGGCCATGGGCGGCGGTGTCCGCGCAGGCCGCACCGTTGAAGAGTATGCCCGCAAGCTGGGCAAGATCGCCGCACACCGCAGCGAGTTTGACCATCTGTGCGCCGGCGCGTGGTGCATGATGGATGCAGAAATTATTGATAAGTTCATGGCCAGCGCCAATTACATCCTTGAGGGCGGCGAGGGTGAGATCCCCGAGCCCCGCAAGGGTCCCGGCCCCATGCAGCACGAGGCACCCGATCCCCAGGGCCGCACCATCTATAAGCGTATGTCTCCCAGACCCGAGGATATGAACCATGGCAAGCCTCAGGGAATGGAGTATCAGCGCGTTATCAATAAGTTCGGTATCCGCTTCAGCTATGATATGCGCTACATCCACGACGAGAAGTAAATTACAGTATCGAATATAGAATAGACGGCTGCCCGCAAAGGCACCCGTCTATGTATTATCTAACTATGCAGCGATCAGTCCACTGCGTCAAAGGCGTATACGGTGCGTGAGTGCATCGTCTCTCCCTTGCGGAAAACAGGGGAGCGGTACTCTGGGCAGTTGACCGCATTGGGGACATACTGCATCTCGATGCAGAAGGATGCGTAACCGTCCAGTATGCAGCCGCCCTTGCCGACAGAGGGTGCGCGGGATCCGGGGGTGAACAGGATAAGGCTCTCAGCATCGCTGAAAACGCGCATCCTGCGTCCGCTGGAGGGGCAGGTAGCCTCGGCAACCTGGCGGAAGCCGTCGCCGTCGATGACATAGAAATCGTCGTAGCCGATGCGGCCGTTTTGGAAAAAGCCGATAGTATCGCTGTCAAAGCCCTCTTTTATCGTACGCTCAGTGCTGAAATCCAGCGGAGTGCCCACTACAGAGGCGACGGTGCCGTCGGGCATACCGAGGGCGGATTTGGGTGCATACTTGTCGGTAAACAGCTTCAGACGGGTATCCAGAATCTGATTGGGCATATCCAGATTGAAGTATGCGTGGTTGGTGGGGGCAATAACGGTGTTGTCCAGTGCGGTGATGGCGTAATCAATGGTCAGCGCGTGGTCATCGCCAAAGGTGTAGGTGATGGCAGCGTCAACCTCAGCCTCCCAGCCGTCCTCGCCCACATCGTGGTGATGGAGAGTAACGCAGTTGTCGCCCACAACGCCGCTGAAGATCTGCCTGGCATAGTTGCCGGCACCGCCGTGAAGATGGTGCTCACCGCGCAGGGAATTGAGCTGATACTCCTTGCCGTCAATGGTGAAGCGGCCGTAGGCAATGCGGTTGCCGCAGCGGCCCATAATGGATGCGGCGGATCGTGCGGTGGATGCGTCCTGCCCGTCATCGGGACCAAGCACCACGTCGCCGATGGCGCCGTTGCGATCCTTTACACACAGCGCCTGGATCATGGCGCCGTAATTGAGGATAACGGCATACTCACCCCAGCGGTTGGTGATCTTGTATGCGGTTACATCCCGCCCGTCAGAAAGCTTACAGAATTTATATGTCTCTACCATAACTTACCTCCCGGTATTAGTTTACATAATATAACCAAGCTCACTCTTCAGAGCTGCTTTGTTCTTCACTCACATCCGTCCCGGATTCATTTGCGTTGCCGTCCTCTTCGACAGAAACTTCCGCAGCTTCCTCCGCTGCTTCTTTATCGGCTTCATCGTCTGCACCACTGGCTGTCGCCGGCTCATCCGGTCTGCGCTTGTTGACAAAGTACAGGACAACGCCGAAGATAACGATGAAGATGGAAATGAACTGTGATGTGGACAGCGCACCCACATCGCCGCGGGGGTCATTGCGGAACAGCTCGATAACATAGCGCCCGGTGCCGTAAAGAATCAGATAAAGGGCACCGATATTGCCCTTTTTGGGTTTTCTTCTGCTGATGAGGATCAGCACCAGCGCCAGCAGGAAATCGCCCGCCGCGGAGAACAGCTGCGTAGGCAGCAGTTTGATGCCTGCGGGGGCAATGCTGCCCTCGGGGAACACCACACCTATCCATGAATCTGTCGGCCGCCCGTAGCAGCAGCCGGCGAGGAAACAGCCGATGCGCCCCATGCCCTGCGCAACTGCAACGCCCGGCATCATCAGGTCAAAATACTCAAGGAAGCTGAGCTTCTTTATGCGGCAGTAGCATATCGCGCCCAACACGCCCGTCACAATGCCGCCATACACCACAAAGCCGCCGGAACCCAGCACGCTTATGGGGTCAGCCAGGAATCGCTCAAACTCAACGATTATGTATAAAATCTTTGCACCCAGAAAGCCCACAATCAGGGCAATAAGGGCCAGGTCAATCACCGCGTCGGAGCTCAGACCCACCCGCTTTGCGCGCCAACACGACAGCACAACAGCCATAATAAAGCCAAGGCCGATCATAAGGCCGTAGCCATAGATGGTAATGCCGAATATTGTTACGATCTCATTATGCATATAATTGCCTCCGCAGACAGACAGACAAGTTTATCTCGTTAATTATAGCATGAAGCGCGCACTGTCGCAACGGATTTTATGTCTGAAAGATACAATTCACAGAAAAAGCGGGGACATTTAATCTGTCCCCGCAGCTATCACTTCTTTTCACCCGGCTTGCAGACCAGCGCCACGATGAAACCGAAGAAAATCGACGCGCATATGCCTGCGGCGGCTGCGGTCAGACCACCGGTAAATGCACCCAGCACACCCTGCTGTGCCACGGCCTCTTTAACGCCTCTGGCCAGGTTGCTGCCGAAGCCGGTAAGGGGAACGGTGGCGCCCGCGCCTGCCCAGTCGATAACAGGCTGATACAGGCCGAAAGCGCCCAGAATAACACCTGTCACCACATAGCAGGTCAATATTCTCGCCGGTGTCAGCGGCGTAAGATCGATAAGCACCTGACCCACGGCGCATATCGCACCGCCCACGAGAAAGGCCTTCAGATAATCCATGAAAATATCCATAGCATTCACCTCTTACTGCATCACATCTATCGCCACGGCGTAGCATATTCCCGGAATGCTCTCGCCCTGCTGGCTTGTGGTGGTGCTCATCATTGCGCCTGTAGCGGCGAACAAAATCCTCTTCCACTGCCCGGCACGCATTCCGTTTAACAGATAACCCGTCAGCACGCTTGCGCTGCATCCGCATCCGGAGCCGCCTGCGTGTACATCCTGCCCCTTAAGATCGTAAATAATCAGGCCGCAATCGGTGTGCTGCTTTGTTATGTCAACCCCGTCCATTCGGAAGAAGTCGCGCAGAATATCGCTGCCCACCTTGCCAAGGTCGCCTGTAACGATAAGGTCGTAGTCGCCCGGAGTGCGCCCCGTATCCTCGAAATGGGTCCTCAGCGTGTCGTATGCGGCGGGTGCCATTGCCGCGCCCATGTTGTTGGCGTCGGTGATGCCCGGGTCGATGATTTTACCCGGGGTGAGGTGGGTTATATACGGGCCGGGCCCCGATGAACTGAGTACCACTGCGCCTGCACCAGTAACCGTCCACTGGGCGGTGGGCGTGCGCTGACCGCCGTACTCAAGGGGTGTGCGGAACTGGCGCTCCGCCGTGCAGAAGTGTGAGCAGGTGGCGGCCGCCGTGGTATCGGCGAAGCCGCCGTCGATGGTCATTGCCGCCAGAGTAAGACTCTCCGCCATGGTGGAGCAGGCTCCGTATACGCCGAAATGGGCCGTGCCCGACTCCCTCAGACCGAAGGTGGTGCCCACGCACTGATTAAGCAGGTCACCTGCGAAAAGATAGTCGATCTGTGACGGCGTGACCCCCGCCTTGTCCAGTGCAATGGCGTAGGCCTTTTTTATCATCGCGCTCTCGGCCTTCTCCCAGCTTTTTTCACCGAAAAAGGGATCCGCAGATATAAAATCAAAGCTGTTTTTCAGCGGTCCCTCGCCCTCTTTGTCACCGACGCAGTTGGCGTGCCCGGCGATCGACGGCGGACAGCCCAGCTGCAGCGTCTGCTTGCCCAGTTTTTTCAGACTCATTTTCTTTCCCCTTTCAGACAGGCTTTTATGGCTATAATGCGCTAAAATCGCCTTTATATCCGGGAAGAAAACTGCCTTATTCTGTAATGTGAAATTATGACAAAATCGGTGTTGACAGGTGATTTTCGCGGCGTTATAATGCAGAAAATCAAACCGGAGGTACCACCGTGTATATTATCGCCAATGTTAATATGGCCGGTATCATGTCCGCCCCTGCCATGGATAATGCGCAGGCGCCGGGCCTGGATTGTCGTACCCTTATCGGAATTGTTTGATTTGCAGGATAAGATTTACGCAGTGCAGGCTATTTGTATTATGGCCTGCACTGTTATATTTTTTTGGAAAGGAGTGCCGAAAATGATAACGCACAAAGGTACACAGACGATTGAAACACCGCGGCTCATTCTGCGCCGCTTCACTATGGAAGATGCCGCGGCCATGTACAGCAACTGGGCAAGTGACGGGGAAGTGACAAAATATCTCACATGGCCCGCCCACGAAAGTGTGGAGGTGACCAAGAGCGTTCTTGCCTCATGGACGCAGGAGTACTGTAAGGACGATTATTACCAGTGGGCCATCGTCCCCAAAGCGCTGGGTGAACCGGTGGGCAGTATGTCCGTAGTGGAATTTAACGACCGTGTGGGAAAGGCGCACATGGGCTATTGCATCGGGCGCAAGTGGTGGCATCAGGGCATAACATCCGAGGCACTGGCTGCTGTGATAGACTTTTTGTTTGACCGTGTGGGCGCTCAGCGCATCGAAGCGCGCCACGATCCGCGCAACCCCAACTCCGGCGCGGTAATGCGCAAATGCGGTATGAAATATGAAGGCACCATGCGCCGGGCGGATTGGAGCCAAAGCGGCCTGTGCGACGTGGCTTGGTACGCCATACTTGCCGGGGACAGAAAGGGGCAGACACAATGAATCTGGAAGAGCTTTACAAAATTGAGGATGAGCTTGAGCGGATAAACAAAACCTACGACTATTTCAATGAGGATTTGCGCCTTACCCGCTCAAAGGCGGCCCGTGTGGAGTTTATCACCACCACCCGTTATATTGAGCGCTATCTCAAACCCGGGGCAAAGATCCTGGACATCGGCGCCGGCGCGGGGGAGTACAGCCTGTATTTCGCCCGCAGGGGCTATAAGGTCTGCGCCCTGGAGCTGGCGGACAGCAACATCCGTGCCTTTCGCCGCAAACTCACGGCGGAGGATGACATCCAGCTGACCCAGGGCAACGCCATGGATCTGAGCCTGTACGCGGATGACAGCTTCGATGCCGTTCTGCTCTTCGGCCCCCTCTACCATCTGCACAGTGAGCAGGACAGGAAGCGCTGCATTGACGAGGCGAAGCGCGTTTGCAAAAAGGACGGCAAGCTGTTCTTCGCTTTCATCTCCAACGACATGGTCATTCTTACGGAGTTTTCCTACCGCCCCGAGTATTTCACCGCCGGCGACTATGATAAAAATACCTTCCGGCTTGAGGATTTTCCCTTCGTATTCCACACTGTGGACGCCTGCCGCGATCTGCTTTGCGCCTGCGGCGTTAAAATTATCAACCAGGTAGCCTCCGACGGTGTGAGCGAGCTTATGGAGGATAAAATCAACGCCCTGGACGATGCGGGCTACGCCCAGTACCTGCGCTATCACCTGTACATCTGCGAAAAGCCGGAGTTTCTGGGCATGAGCAACCACCTGCTGTTTGTGGGCGAGAAGTGAGGGGGAAGCACTCCATATCACAGCGCCCCGCCTGTTTACATTCTCTCTGTGGGGTAGTATAATAAAGTCAATATAAACTACAGCCTGACTGAAGAGAGGTGCCTATGGCCGGAAAAATCCCTATAAGAACGATTCGCACTCAGGTGTACGAAATACTGCGCGACGAAATATGCAGCGGCAAGCATCAGCCGGGCTCATGGCTACAGGAGATCGAGCTGAGCGAGCGGCTTGGCGTCAGCCGCAGCCCCGTGCGTGAGGCATTGAGACAGCTTGTTTCCGACGGACTTTTGGTGGAGATCCCCAATAAAGGCGTCTTCGTCAAAGAATTTACCGCCCGCGATATTGAGGAGATCTTTGATATGCGCGTCTTGCTTGAGAGCTACGGCATCATCCGCAGCCGGCAGAACATGACCTCCGCCAGTATGCAGCGTTTGTTTGACATACTTTCCGACCTTGAGGATGCATTTGAAAACAAGGACATGGATTTGTATATCGACACCGATGAGAAGCTGCACGAACAGCTGGTCATGCTGGGCGGCAACAGCCTTGTAAATGCCACCTATGAACGGGTGCGGTCAATGAACCAGCAGTTTCGCGTGCTGTCTCTGGTAAGCCCCCGCCGTTTTGAAGAGTCGGTGGCGGAGCACCGGCAGATCATCCACGCCATTGCCATCGGCGATGTAAACACTGCCGACGCCGTAAACAGACAGCATCTTGAGCTTGCCTGCCGCAGCATAAAAGAGCAGCTTGAAAAGCGCTGATGCTGCCAACGGGCAGAGTTAATGCAGGGAAAACAACATAGAAAAGAAGACCACATTTGCCTGACGGACAAATGTGGTCTTTATTGTGAAACATGAAAACCTGTGCTGTGCTTATGAGCTGTTCCGCCGCAGCGAGAGCCTCCTTCTGATGAGGGAGGTGGCATTTGCAGAGCAAATGACGGAGGGAGAGAAAACAGGAAAGAAAACGCTCCCCCCCAGCCTCGAGCAAGCTCTCGACAGCCCCCGTTGCACGCACTGCCGGTGAAATTTGGATTTATCGCTTTCTGTATTCAAACAGTCTGTATAATTTCCCTGCAAAATTTCCCGCGAACAATTTTTCAAAGATACGCTTTTCTACGCCCTGTAATTCATCTAAATATTTCTTCGGCGTCATAGTATGTTCTTTTACAAAAGCAAACTCCCCCTGCTGCAGCAACATAGGGTCGTCTATCCCATAAACCTCTGTTACACCGACATCGTTTATTGGGTTTTTGTATTTTGACATTTTTGCAGCCAAAACAGTGTAGCAATCCACCAGTAACGCGATCTGCTCAAAATGGGCACACAGATTTGCGCTTAAGTCGCGCAGCTCTTTGTAGGTCAGGTACATACTAACCCCTTCCATAACAACAATGGCACACTTATTTTCGGGGATACCTGTGAGCCAGTTGCCGTCTCTCACATCAGCCGCGATCATTTGATAATCCAAGGATTGGGAATAGTATCGCTTTCTCTCCTCGATAACCTCTGGAAAATCTATATCGTACCACTTATGCTTCGTTGTGCCAAGGCGCAGAACCCGGCTGTCCATGCCGCATCCAATATGAATTACCACGGCATCTTCGATATCGGCAATCTGCTGCCTTACCCAGTTATCAAAAACCGCACTGCGGATTCCCATATAGTAGGCGAGCCATTTCGACCTGGATTTTCCCTTGAGTGGAAACCCTTCTGCCGCCCAGATCTCCTCCGCTTTTTTATCATCCAGCAATATGCCCTTTTTGCTTACATATGCTTTGCCGTATAAAGGGATATATAATGTTTTATTCACGCCGTTCATATATTCACCCCTGTTTTGATATTAACCGATTTGATTATATCAAAAAATGCAGCAGTTTCAATGATGTATCGTTGACGCGATTGCGCACCCAACAGCTGCGACCAAAGCAAAAAGCACCCCTGCGGGGGTGCTTTTGCTTTGCGAAAGACTACCTAAACGGAGCAGAATTGAGATAAGAAAGCCTAAAAGTAGTGTATTTACTCTGTTCTACAAATTAGAATCTGTCGAACGGATTTCTATTGACGAGAGCAAAGATAGGCTTGCAGGATTTCTTCTACTTCATCCTCATTGGGCGTATATCCCTCATATATCTCATTGCAAAGCCATGCATAATAATCCGTTATTGCCTCGATGAAAGAAGTAAGTATCTCTTCAATTGTGCTATGTTCTGTTCTCACAGGGAGACGAATCTCTGGAATATCCTCGCAACTACTAAATGTTGGATAGGAGGAAAAATCAGCCCAATAAAACAAATATCCAACTCGTTTACCGCTACGGCTAATCAGATAATGATTGTATTCAAAATCGACCCACAAGGTAATAGGAATACGATAATTGTTTTCCACCCAAGTTACAAAAGAACGAAGTTCCTGCTCAACATCTGTTGGGATTCTTTTGTCGAATCCAATATTAAATTCTGGCAAGATGTTTTCAGAAACTTTCAGTTCTACTGTCTGAGCCTTTTTCCAAACACTATTTTCAGTCACAGGGAACACCTCCTCGTCAAATCCTTATTTATCAAATTGATTATATCAAAAAACTACGAAGTCTTACAACAAAAAACCTCTCTTATCTTGGTAGACAAAAGAGGTTTATTTCGTGCGAAAGAGCGACTAAAAGTAGTATAAGTAGGGGGAAGAAAGACTAAAAGTAGTGTATTTTACTCAGTATTTCTCAAAAAATATGGCCCGCAAAGATCGCATTCGTGAGTTTTAATATATGTCCACTAATAATCTTTAGCAACGACATAAAACTCTGTCAGGTTCTCGTCGATCTTTTCTGCAGTGTCATATTGAGGAGAAAATTTGTCCGTTACACCGCCGTTATTAAACATATCACAGAAGATGCAGTCGGTTTTCACAGCTTGATTATAAGCTCGCCTTGCGGCATCTCCAGTCAAAAGTCCATCCGGTTTGATAAGTTCCCAGGAAAAAACGTGCCAAATATATTGATCCTTGACATACTTTTCATACTGACTCTTATTGATGCCTTGCGCAAAATGACGCAGCCATTGGTTGATGAATTTCTGCTTTGTCATAGAAAATTTAGCCATACTCTCACCCTCTTCATTTAATTATACTATACCGCTGTATTCGTGTAAAGAAAAACCTCTTTTGTTTTGGTAGACAAAAGAAGTTTCTTTCGTGGCGGAACCGAAGGGATTCGAATACCCCTGAAGGGCACTCGGTCGCGCTGTGCGCTCCCCGCGCCCTCGCCGCTTCGCTGCGCGACTTCTCACCCAACAGCCGCGACCAAAGCAAAAAGCACCCCCACAGGGGTGCTTTTGCTTTGGTGGAACCGAAGGGATTCGAACCCTCGACCTCACGGATGCGAACCGTGCGCTCTCCCAACTGAGCTACGATCCCGTAATTAAGCGCTTTTTATGACGCCTAATCATTATAGCATGTTTTTTGATTTTGTAAAGTACTTGCATTTAATAAAATGCCGCGCAGCAACGCTCTCAGCCATATGAAAAGCGGGATAAAACCGCAGCGCCTTGACCATGATATCTGCGGCGCAAACTGCGGAAAACTCCTGTCAGCGCCCTGCGGCCTCCTGCTCCAGGATGCGGCGTGTCTTCAGAACGGCGATGACGGTCTTGGCGTCGGGTATCTCGTTGTTCATCACCATCTCCTCCAGGACGGTCAGGGGAATGGTCTCATAGCTTAAAAACTCACCCTCGTCAAGATGCGCTTCGCCCTGTGTCAGCCCGCGGGCGAGGTAGATATGCACAAGCTCGGTGTCGTATGCCGCCGCAGGGAACATACAACCCAGATAGTCGTACTTTTCCGCCACAAGGCCGGTCTCTTCGCTCAGTTCGCGCTTTGCGCACTCCAAGTGGGTTTCGCCCTCATCCATTTTGCCGGCAGGGATCTCCAGCAGCATGCTCTCGATCGAATAGCGGTACTGGCGCACCATACCCACCTGCCCGTCGTCAAACAGGGGGATCACGCAAACCGCCCCGCCGTGGTCGATCACCTCGCGGTATGCTGTGCCGCCGTCGGGCAGCGAGACCACATCCCGCCGCAGGGAGAGGATCGCGCCGTCATATATGCGCTGTGAAGAGAGCTGTCTTTCCGCAAAATCCATGTTGGACCGCCTTTCATGCCTGAAATATCGGGTTTTGTGCCAAAAAGCCGAAAAAAGTATAACGCACAATGAAGAAATTTGCAAGATAACACATTTACATTTCAAAGAGCACTGTTGTATAATTAATTGGTTTTGAATAGTCACCGCTTTATTAAGAGGAAGTGTATATATGAACGATATCTCCAAAATCCGCAATATTGCCATCATCGCCCACGTCGATCACGGTAAAACCACCCTCGTTGACGAAATGCTCAAACAGGGCGGCATTTTCCGTGCCAATCAGGAAGTGCAGGACCGCGTTATGGACTCCGGCGACCTTGAGCGCGAGCGCGGCATAACCATCCTTGCCAAGAATACCGCCATCACCTGGGGCGACTATAAGATCAACATCGTTGACACTCCGGGCCATGCCGACTTCGGCGGCGAGGTTGAGCGTATACTGAAAATGGTCAACGGCGTCATCCTGTTGGTGGATGCTGCCGAGGGCCCCATGCCTCAGACCCGCTTTGTTCTGCAGAAGGCGCTTGAGCTTGGTCACCGCGTGATCGTTGCCGTCAATAAGATCGACCGCCCCGATGCCCGCATACATGAGGTCATTGATGAGGTGCTTGAGCTGCTTCTGAGTCTCAACGCCACCGATGAGCAGCTTGATTCCCCCATGCTGTTCTGCTCCGCCCGCCGGGGCATCGCCTCCCACGGGCCGGATGCGCCGGGCACTGACCTTGCGCCCCTTTTCAACACCATCGTTGAGTACATCCCCGCTCCCCAGGGCAGCGCGGATGAGCCGCTCCAGTTCCTTGTGTCCTCCGTGGACTACAATGAGTATGTCGGCCGCATCGCCATCGGCCGTATAGAGCGCGGCACCATTGCCCAGAACCAGGATGTGGTGGTCCTCAACTACCACGATGGGGACGAGCCGCCCAAAAAGGCCAAGGCCGTCACTATTTACGAGTTCGAAGGTCTGCAGCGCGTACCCGTGACCCAGTCTTCCGCCGGTAACATCATTGCCATCTCCGGCATGAGCTGGATCAACATCGGTGACACCATCTGCGCTCCCTCCACGCCCGAGGCGCTGCCTTTCGTGAAAATCTCTGAGCCCACTATGGAGATGACCTTCTCCGTCAATGACAGTCCCTTTGCCGGGAAGGACGGCAAGTACGTTACCGCCCGCCAGGTGAGAGAGCGGCTTAAGCGCGAAACGATGAAGGACCCCTCCCTGCGCGTTTCCGATCTTGAGGGCAGCGATGGCTGTCTGGTCGCGGGCCGCGGTGAAATGCACCTGTCCATTCTTATTGAGACTATGCGCCGTGAGGGTTATGAATTCAATGTGTCACCCCCGCGCATACTGAAAAAAGAGATCGACGGCGTCCTGTGTGAGCCTATTGAGCGCGTTGTCATCGATGTTCCCGACACCTGCGTCGGCCCCGTTATTGAAAAGCTCTCCAACCGCCGCGGTGATCTTAGTGAGATGACCCCTATCGGTGACCGCATCCGTCTTGAGTTCTTCGTCCCGTCCCGTGGCCTGTTCGGCTACCGGAATGAGTTTTTGACCGACACCCGCGGCGAGGGCATCATGAGCAGCGTATTTGAGCGCTATGAGCCGATGCGTGGCGACATCGCCCGCCGCAACACCGGCTCCCTCATCGCCTATGAAAACGGTGAGTCCGTTACCTATGGCCTGTTTGCGGCTCAGGGCCGCGGCCGCCTGTTTATCGGCGCCGGCGTGCCGGTATACGGCGGAATGGTGGTCGGTGTATCCCCCAAGAGTGAGGATATCACCGTTAACGTCTGTAAGAAAAAGCAGCTTACCAACACCCGCGCTGCCGGCAGCGATGACGCACTGCGTCTCGTTCCGCCCACTAATCTGAGTCTTGAGCAGTGCCTTGGGTTCCTCGCCGATGACGAGCTGCTTGAAGTCACCCCCAAGACCCTGCGTATCCGCAAAGCTGTTCTGAACCATGAGCTGCGCATGAAAGCGCTCAAGGGCAAGAAAAACGGCTGATAAAAACTGCAGATCCCCGGCGTATTGCAAACGCCGGGGATTTTTGTCGTATGTGTAGGAAATGTGGCATAAAAAGTTGATTTTTGCGGTCGTCGGCGCTATAATTTTATCCGTAGACGAAGTTTTCCATCATTGCGTAACGGAGGTCGGATATGGAGATCAACTGGCTCAAGTACAGTCCCACGGAGAATATGACCGCACTTGTGCTTACAACCGTGCCGGAGCATCAGCGCCCGGCGGTGGGAAGCGCCATAATGCTGACAGACCCTGAGATAGAGCAGGTGGGCTTCGTCGTGCCGCCTCACTGGCCGGAGAGTTCCACCCGCATTGAGATGGCCGGCGGCGAGTTCTGCGGCAACGGGGCGATGTGTGCCGCGGCCCATGCGGCTTCAAAGTGGCTGGAGGCGGGCTCTTCTGCAATGTTCCCCATCGAATCCACCGATATGTCCGATTTTCTTACCTGCCTCATAAGGGCGCAGAGCGGTTATTTCGATGTTACGCTGGATATGCCCCTTCCCGGCAGTATTGAGACTACGGTGCTGTCCTTCGGCGGCAAGAACTATCAGCTTCCCCTGGTGCGTTTTCCCGGCATAACCCACGCAATAATGCCCGCCGGGACACTTGACCACGCCGCGGCGGAGGATGCCGTGCGCGAATGGTCCCGCATTGAAAAGGCGGAGGCTATGGGCATTATCTTTTACAATTCCGTAAGCTCTTACATTGAGCCTCTTGTGTATGTCCCTGCGGCAAATACCCTCTGTTGGGAGCGGGGCTGCGCCAGCGGCAGTGCCGCACTGGGCGCACTGCTGGCCACCTTTGCCAAGGCCGATGTGATAACCGATGTGCGTCAGCCCGGCGGAATAATTAAGGTGCGCTGTGATTGGCGCGGCGGTGGAATTGTCCGCGTATCGGTCAGCGGCCGGGTGGAATATCTGGGATCCTTCACTTCGGTGACATGAGTATTACATAAGGTCAAAGCAGGACGAAGCATGGGCTTCGCCCTGCTTTTTTCTTTCTGCCCGTCGGGACAAGAATCGAATGACACAAGCAAACATTTGCCGCCGCATTGCGTTAATCGGCGGCAGCAAATTTTCTCCCAAGAAAGCCGAAATTAAACGGCAGGGTAATTTAGGGGTGACTGCAGACATTAAACTACACGCAGTCCCATCCAGACTTTGACGGCAAATGCATCCGGGATGAAATATGATTCTCATAAAATTACGGGGATCCGGGTGCAGGTTGGAAAGCGCTGCGGAATACGGACCCCGGAAGGGGTGCAAATGATGAACAGGGCAACACATACGCAGAAAAAAGATTATAAGGTGACCGGGGTCGTGCGCACACTGTTTGACAGCCGTGCCGCGGCGGCAGAGTGCGTAACCCGCTTCGTGCTGGGCTTTTTCCTGGCAAGGGGACGGCTGCTTGGGGACATTTACCCCTTTGGCATCGCATTCGTGTCATCCTCTGCCGGCGGGGTGCCTCTATTCGGCTCGCTTGCCGGCGTGCTGCTCGGTACGATAACCGCCGGGGACCTTGTGTTGGTGGTGATGTATCTGGCGGCGGTGATCCTTGCCGCGGGTCTTCTGGTCACGGCCTCACAGGGGCGCTTTGCAAAGGATCCGGCGCTGCCGTCCTGCACTGCGGTGACATCGGCCCTGGTGCTGGCTGTTGTGCGCTGTATAGTGAGCGGTCTTACGCTCAGGGCAGTGGCTGCCGGTATTACTGAGGTTATAATGTGCGGTGCCTGCGCTTCATTCTTCCGCCATGCACTTAAAGAGCGTAAACGCAATGCCATGGGCAGCGGCAGCATGGTGCAGGCGCTGGGAACCGCTTTTCTTGCTGCCGCTGCACTCACGGCTCTTGCGGATGTGCGGCTGTTTGAGATCATATCCCTTGGCAAGCTCTTGGCCATCGGCTGTGTACAGCTTGCTGCCCTTGCAGGCGGCGCAGGAGCGGGCGCGATAAGCGGTGCGATCTTCGGCCTTGCCATGGATATGGCGGACGGTACACTCTGTGTCTACGGTGCCGCCTGTGGCCTTGCCGGTGCTGTCATGGGCTGTATGCGCTCAAGGGGCAGGCTGATGGCGATACTGTCCTATTGCCTTGCCAACGCGGCATCGGTGCTGTGGCTTGCGGTCAGCGGTGCCCCGGCCATACTTTATGAGACTTTAGGTGCATCCGTACTTGTGGTAATGCTGCCTCAGGCGCTGACGGTGAAAACGGCTGAGTATATGCCCCTTTCCTCCCGTGAGGGCGGAGTTCTGCGCTCCCGCGTGTACCTGCGCGACAGGGTACAACTTACTCAGCAGGCCTTCAGCCGCCTTGCCGACAGTGTGGCGGTCATGGATAATAAAGAGGCAAATGATGAGGACATCAGCGGCATATTCGAGCGCGCCGCCCTTGGTGTCTGCCGCCGCTGCCCAGCTGCAAAGCAGTGCTGGCAGCAGGGCTACGGCGAGACGATGACCATGCTGGGCGATGCGTCAAAAGCCATGCTTGAGCGCGGGCAGCTTACGGCCAGCGATCTGCCGCCTGAGTTTGTGGATCGCTGCAAACATACGGCGGAATATGTGGGCGCTGTAAACGCGGAACTCAAAGCCTGGCTCTGCCGGAGACAGTATAAGGCGCGCTTCAACGAAAACCTTGGTGCCGTCCGCAGCCGCTACAAAGATGTTGCCAGTGTGTTTGCCCATGTTGCCCGTCAGCTTGATTCAGATCTGCTGCCCCAGACGCGGATGGAAAAACGCCTGCGCAGCTTCTTCAGAAGCGAGCGCCTGCCGATCAGTGCGGTGGTGTACCGGGACGGACGGGACAGACTCCATGTGGAATTGGAGGGCAGCGGCGTAGGCACGCTGCGCCGCGATCCCAGCTGGCTGGATAAGGTGTCCGCCGTGGTGGATACACCGTTGCGCACGACCTCCGCTGCCGATGACGGCCGTACCGTACTGATGGAGGCGGAACAGCTTACCGCTTCCGTCGGCACCGCCAGCGCAAAGCGCCGGGGCAGGGGAGTATCCGGTGACGGCAGTACTGCCTTCACCACCGATGACGGCAAGCTGTGTGTAATTCTGTCCGACGGCATGGGTACCGGTAAAGAGGCGGGTGAAATGAGCCGCGCCAGCATCCAGGCACTGGCAGATTTTATCCGCGCCGGTGTCCAGGCCGAGACGGCGATCGGCCTTCTGGAAAGCCTTATGATGATGAAAAACGAGACCGATGTGGTCAGCGCCACCGTGGATATGCTGGTGCTCGATCTTATGAGCGGCGATGCCCAGTTGTTCAAATGCGGCTCGGCGCCCACCTATCTGCGCAGGAAAGACAATGTCAGGCGCATCAAGGCCGGCGGATTTGCACCGGGTCTGGCTCCTGCGGGCGTGCAGAACAGCGAACTGACAAAGCTGAAAATGCAAAGCGGCGATGTGGCTGTTATCATCAGCGACGGGGTGCTCGCCGGCGAGGATGACGAATGGCTCCGCACGGCGCTGGAGAATGATACCGGCACCGTCCGCGACCTTGCCCGCAGAATTGCGGAAACTTCCGCTGCCCGATACGGCGCATCGGATGATGTGACGGTTCTCACTGTGGCGGTCAACTGATAATACTTGCCAAAACACCCGGGGAGCGGTACAATGTTCCCCGGGTGATATTTATGGAAATAAGAAAAACGCGGCCTGAGGATTTTGAGGACATCATGGCGCTGTATGCCCATGCCCGCCGCTTCATGCGCGAAAACGGCAACCCCACACAGTGGGGCGATACCAACCCGCCTGCATCGGCGGTGCGGCGCGATATCGAACTGGGGCAGAGCTATGTGGCGCAGGAGGATGGCCGGATACTTGCCGTGTTTGCATTCATACAGGGGATCGATCCCACCTATCTTGAGATAGACGGCGCCTGGCATTATGACCTGCCCTACGGCGTGATACACAGGGTGGCCTCCTACGGCGGACGCAACGCGGCCAGCGAGTGCATAAAGTGGTGCGCACAGCGCTGTGACTATCTGCGCATGGATACCCACAAAGACAACATCCCCATGCAAAGAGTGATCGCCAAAAACGGATTTTCCTACTGCGGCGTTGTGGTAATTGCCGACGGAACACAGCGCCTGGCCTTCGACAGGCTGGTGCGCCAGGGCTAATCCCCTGATTTTTGTGCGAGATATGTACGGCAGTTGCTGTGAAAACAGTGAAATTTTGCGTTTTCACGATTGACAAAAAGGAAATTTGAGGTATAATAGAAAAGCTGTGCGACGGGAGAAGTATGCCCTCCCGCGTACTCAATCCTTGCTCCCAACTATCTATTCAGGGGGCCATAAGTCCATAAGGAGGTGCAAATAATGGCTCAGGCAACAGGCAAGTACGAGGTCATGTACATCATTGACAATGGCAAGACCGAAGAAGAAAGAACAGCGATCGTGGAGAAGTTCAAGGCGCTGACTGAAGAGCACGGCGGCACTGTTTCCTCTTGTGAGGCATGGGGCGGCGGCGAGCGCAAGCTTTGCTATCCCATCAACAAGAAGAATACCGGCTACTACATGCTTATGCAGTTTGAATCCGCTCCTGATTTCCCCGCAGAGCTGGACCGTGTTCTGAAGATCACTGAGGGCGTCGTCCGTTCTCTGATCACTGTCGCTCACTAAGGAGGCAGATCATGCTCAACCAAATCGTTTTAATGGGCAGGCTTACCAGAGATCCCGAGCTGCGCAGAACGCAGTCCGGTCTGGCCGTCGCGTCCTTCACTCTGGCAGTTGACCGCGATTTCGGTCAGCGCGGCGAAGAGAAGCAGACGGACTTTATCGACATCGTGGCTTGGCGTCAGACTGCGGAGTTCGTCTCCAAGTATTTCACCAAGGGCCGCATGGCAGTGGTTTCTGGCCGTCTTCAGATCCGTGACTGGAACGATAAGGAAGGCAACAAGCGCAGAAGCGCCGAAGTCGTTGCTGACAACGTCTATTTCGGCGACAGCAAGCGCGATGCAGCCGGCGGGCAGAGTTATGGCGGCCAGACATACGGCGGCCAGTCCTACGCCCCCCGCGCCCCGCAGACAAGCTCTTATGAGCCCAGCTACGGCGGCAGCCAGATCACCGGCTCTGCATTTTCAGAATTCACCGAAGATGATGGGGATCTGCCGTTCTGACGGCGGTGCGGCCCCTGCGGTACGGTGACCGCGAAAGCCGCAATGAATTCTAATTAAGGAGGGACTAACATGGCGTTCGAAAGAAACGATCGTGATAACAGCGCAAGACCCCGCCCCCAGCGCAGACGCAGAAAGGTCTGCCAGTTCTGCGTTGATAAGAGCCAGTTCATCGATTATAAGGACGTGGCTAAGCTTTCCCGTTATCTGTCTGAGCGTGGCAAGATCCTGCCCAGAAGAACTACCGGCACCTGCGCTATGCATCAGCGCGAGGTTACCGATGCCATCAAGAGAGCTCGTCAGGTTGCTATCCTGCCCTACGTGAAGGACTGATCGGTTTATAGCGGCATTAAAACGGCACTGCACATCGCAGTGCCGTTTTTTCTCTTAAATGAAAAGGCTCACCACACAGGTGAGCCTTTAATTGCCTGAACGCTTACTTTTCCACAGCCCGCTGGGCGGCGGTAACAGTGTGCGCGGCAAGCAGTGCGGTCGTCACGGCGCCGACCCCACCGGGGACGGGTGTGACATATTCCGCGATTTCTGCTGCAGCGTCAAAATCCGCATCACCGCAGAAGGCGCCGTCCACCTCATGGAATCCTACATCCACAACAGCCTGCCCGGGGACAAAAGCCGCCCTCGCCACTGAACCGGCGACGCCCGTGGCGGCAATAATGATGTCGCAATCCCGGCACACGGCGGCAACATCCTTTGTGCGGGTGTGGCATATCGTCACCGTGGCATTTTTCGCCATCAGCAGCATTGCGGCGGGGCGACCAACGGTCATACTGCGCCCAACGACAGCGGCCTTACTGCCGCTGATGGGAATGCCGTAGTGCTCCAATATCTCGACACAGGCCTGCGCCGTACACGGCGGGAAACCCTCCCCGCTGCCGCTGAACACGCCCGCCTGAGAGCCGGGTGTGATCCCGTCCACATCCTTTTCCGGTGCCAGTCTGCGGCTGAGTGATTTCTCATCCACGCTCCCGGGCAGGGGAGACAACACCAGAACACCGTGGACCCCTGTGTCAAGGTTAAGTGCGTCGATTGCGGCCAGATAGTCCTCCTTTGATATATTCGGTTCCAGATAAACCGGGCGGGTGTCGATCCCCAGCGAATTGCAGCGCTTTATTGCGCTGCGCTCATAGGCGGTGGTATCGTCCCTGTCGTCTGAGCGGACGATGGCCAGAGTGGGTACAATGCCCACTGCGCGCAGTTTTTCGCATCTGGCGGCAGTGTCCGCATTTATCTTTTTGGCGACAGGTGCGCCTTTTAATAAAGTTGACATAATACAGAACCCCTTATTTCTTAATGCGGCCTTCAACACCCTGCATCACGCTCTCGGCTCTGGGTAAATACTCGTCCAGCATGGTCTGAGCGCGCCTGTTGAGGTCTGCGGAGACATTTTTGTCTGAAATACTGCCTGCATTGATGAAAACATTGTAGCTTGCACCCCTCAGTGCGGCGGCACACAGCGCGGCACCCACGCCAACATCGGAGATTGCAATGGCAGAGCCGCATACCAACAGCTCTTCATGCAGCTCGATCGCCCGGCAGCAGGTTTCCATAATATCTATCGGGGGTTTGCAGGCGGTGTTCAGGGCGGCGTCCATCACCGCACTGCGGTCGGGCGCGTCCTTGGGGATGGAATATGCCTTAGACAGTGGCTCAAAGGCTTCGGCATCCTCATCGGCAAGGGAAAGGAGCCTTGCGCGGATCCGGTCGGCCTCGTCGAGAATTGCCTGTATACGCTCTTCGTACTGTGCATATTTTTTCTTGCCTGTGGTGAGGTTAGCCACCATGGATGCCAGTGCCGCACCCAGCGCACCCGCAGCTGCACAGGCACCGCCGCCGCCGGGAACGGGTGCCTTGGATGCCAGCACCCCGGCAAAGTCGTTTATGCTCATCTGTTCGTACATATAATACCCTCTCCGTCAGCGGATCAGCGCCCACAGGATAACCACGGCACCAAGTGCGATGCGGTAGATACCGAAGGCCTTGAAAGAATGATTGCCCACATAGCTGATAAGTGCCTTTACCGTAACGATGGAAACCACAAAGGCCACTGCACAGCCAACGATGAGAATAATAATCTCCCCACCGGCGATAACGCTGCCGCCCATCACAAATTTCAGCGCCTTGAGCAGGCTGGCACCCAGCATTGTGGGGATCGCCATGTAAAAGGAGAATTCTGCGGCCTCGGTTCGGCCCAGACCCAGAATCAGCGCACCGATAATGGTTGAGCCGGAGCGGGAGGTTCCTGGGATGAGTGACAGCACCTGAAACATACCGATAAGGAAGGCGGTCTTCATGCTTATGCCTTCACTGTGCATCTGATGCTTGCCGCCCCTGTTGTCAAGGAACAGGAACACAAGGCCGTACACGATTAGGGCAGCCGCAACGGTTATGTAGTTATAAAGATGCTCATTGAGCCAATCGTCCAGCAGAAGGCCGATAACAGCCGAGGGAATGACAGCCACTACGATCTTAATCAGCAGATCCCATGTGTCCCGCCGCTCGTCCTTTGATTTACTTGGGGCAAAGGGGTTAAGCCGCTTGAAATACAGTACAACAACCGCCAACACAGCGCCAAGCTGTATGACTACCTCAAACATCTCCCAGAAGGCGGCACTTACATTGAGTTTGATAAGCTCATTTAGGATGATCATATGCCCAGTGGAGCTTATTGGCAGCCACTCGGTAATACCCTCCACAATGCCGAGGAGTATGGTCTTTAAAATTTCGATTATAAACATTCACTGTTCCTCCTGCCGGCGGTATCAGCTGCACGGCAGCTATATAATAGCATATCGGGACTGTAAATAAAAGTCGCCTTAGTGATTAATTGCTTAATATTTGCTTAAACCCCGGAAAACTTGGCCCGATATAGCGCAATAGCGGCCGCCCGTGCATGGGCGGCCGATGTAAATTGTGTATATGTACTTTGCGCCTTAGTTGCTGGGGTATCCGCCTGCGATAAAGTCGCGGATGTCATTGCACAGCTCTTCAATGTTGTCTTCGCCGATGTAGATCATGTGGCCGGATTTGTAGCCCTTGACGCATACGCGATCCTTGGGCAGGCCCGCGTGATCCATGGTGTAATAAATGATGCCCATCTCCGTCGCGCCGTCGTACCAACCGTTGGCGAAGAAGGTGCGCATGCCCGGGGTGCGGCGCATGGCGTTGCGCAGTTGCTCACCGGTGGTGCCCATGGTGTGCTCACGGTTCCATTTCTTCTGCATACCGTAGGAGCTGACATAAGCACGATCCAGCTTTACCCCCAGAGAGGGGAGGATGGCGCCCGTGAGCGCGGCATAGAAGTATGCGCCGTAGCGGTCGGTGGAGGCATCGTCGCGCAGACCCACAGTGTCTTCCACCTGTTCGGGGGTGTATCTGGGGCGGGTGATGCGTCCGTCATAGCGGGCGGCGGAGCGGCCGGAGGCCTTTATAACCTCGGTACGGAAAGACGCGCTGTCGATCTTGAGCGCGCGATACTCAAGATACTCTCTTGACACGCCGGTGTAATACATAAGCCGCCGGATAATATGCTCGCGTTCTTCACCCACCAGCGCCTCGCCCTTGTACAGAGCCAGCAGGTACTCAGTGTCGGCAAATGCCTTCGCCTCTTTAACAAACTCTTCCACACTCTGCTCAGAGGGGTGGTTATGGTACCAGTTGACGGCGGCAAAGGTGGGAATGCTCAGTACCGAAGGCTCGACGGGCACTTCGCGGTTGAAGTACTTGCCCACGGTGACGGTGTTGCCGATGAGCACCAGGCCGTCGAATGTCAGGCCGTAAGAGCGCTCCTTACCTCTGGTGGCGGCGATGCCTGCAGCCACAGCGGAGCGGGTGCAGCCATAGCTTTCGCCCACCAGATACTTGGGGCTCAGCCAGCGGTTATAGCGATGCAGCCACTGCTCGATAAAGGTGAGAAGCGCCTCCGCGTCCTCTTCAATGCCGAAGAAAGTGCTCTCATAGCTGTCGTCCAGCAGAACACCGTAGCCGGTGGCCACCGGGTCAACAAGCACCAGGTCGGCAATGTCCAAAAAGCACTGGGGATTGTCGATCACCTCATAGGGACCGAGGGCTGTGGGGCGATCCGGCTCACCGTACACGATGCGCTTTGCACCCAAAAAGCCGGCGTGGACATACATGGAGGAGGAGCCGGGGCCGCCGTTAAAGCCGAAAAGCACGGGGCGGTTGGTGACATCCTCCACATCCGAGCGGAAGTATGAATAGGAGAATATGGATGCGATGGGTTTTCCGTCGTTGGCGTAGAATACATTGTCCTCGCTGACGGTGTGGTAGGGGATGTCCTGCCCTCGCAGGTTGATAACTCCGTCCGCTTCAAAACGGGCGGGCTTGAAACTGGCGGGGGTGAAATTCTCTGTCTTGTACATATTGCGCCTCCTTAACGATTTAGTTCGATAACAACAGTTTAACATTTCGCACAGCGCAGGTCAAGTATTATGCCCTTGAACGAAAATAGGCACTGTGATAAGATACGCACATTACAGGGTGAGTTTATTTTAAGTTTATTATAGGGACATAGACTTGTAGCCGAGGTGATATATAGTGTTTCAGATACTTGTAGCTGATGATGACCGGAATACCCGCCGACTTCTGCAGGCTGTGCTTGAGGCCGAGGGGTATCAGGTGTTCACTGCCGAAAACGGCGAAGATGCACTTAAAGTGATGGATCGCCAGCATATCGATCTGGCGGTGCTGGATATAATGATGCCAAAGATGGACGGGTACGAGTTTACCCGAACCTTGCGGCAGGGCAGCAATAATCTGCCTATACTCATGGTTTCCGCAAAGCATCTTCCCTCGGACAAAAAGCACGGCTTCCTTGTGGGGACGGATGACTATATGACCAAGCCCATTGATGAGGAGGAAATGCTCTGGCGCATAAAGGCGCTGCTTCGCCGTGCCCAGATAGCCAATGAGCGGCGCATCGTGGTGGGCAGCATTGTCCTTGACTATGATTCCCTAAGCGTCAGCCGCCCGGGGGAGGTGCAGCAGCTGCCGCAGAAAGAATTCATGCTGCTCTATAAACTTCTTAGCAGTCCGGGCAAGATCTTTACCCGCATCCAGCTTATGGATGAGATTTGGGGCGCTGACTCCGACACCGGCTGGGAGACGGTGACCGTTCATATCGGCCGCCTGAGGAAGCGCTTTGGCGACTGGCCGGAGTTTGAGATTGTGGCCGTACGCGGTCTGGGATATAAAGCGGTGAAAAAAGTATGAAAGACACCGAACGCAAACAGAGATTTGCTCTTACACTGCTCTTCGCGGTGATAATTTTCATAGTACTGCTCGTATCTGTGGGAATTGCTGCCGTGGCGCTTTACATTCTTGCGCATTTCGGTGTTGTCACCGGCGCTGAAGGTGAAGAGCTTGAAATTGTGACTGTGCTTATGTTCATGGCAGGCGTCAGCCTTGTTATCGGCACGGTGCTTGCGCTTTTGACCGGCCGGATCACCCTTGTGCCGGTGAACCGGCTCATAAGCCAGATGAACCGCCTTGCTTCCGGCGATTTTAAGGCGCGCCTTGAGTATGGTTGGCTTTTGGGTAAGCACTCCACTTTTGTTGAAATCACCGACAGCTTCAACCGCATGGCGCAGGAGCTGGAGAATACCGAAATGCTCCGCAGTGATTTTGTGAATAACTTCTCCCACGAATTTAAAACGCCCATCGTGTCCATAGCGGGTTTTGCAAAGCTGCTGCGCCGCGAGGGCCTGAGCGAGGAGCAGAAACGGGAGTATCTGGCCATTATCGAAGAGGAATCACTGCGCCTTTCCGACATGGCCACCAATGTGCTTGAGCTGACCAAGGTTGAGAACCAGACCATTCTCAATGATATCACCACCTACAACCTGTCGGAGCAGCTTCGCTACTGCGTGCTGCTGCTGGAAGAGAAGTGGAGCGCCAAAGATATGTCTTTGGATCTTGAGTTTGATGAATATGAGATCTCTGCCGATGAAGAGCTTTTGAAGCATGTGTGGATAAATCTTTTGGATAACGCCATTAAGTTTTCGCCGCCCACCGGTGAAATATTGCTCCGCGCCGGGAAGAAAGGTGACTGCGTATATGTATCCGTTACCAATTACGGCAGCGATATTCCACCCGAAAAGCAGGAGCATATCTTCCAGAAATTCTATCAGGGGGATGAATCCCACTCGGCCGTCGGCAACGGAATTGGCCTTGCTGTTGTCAAGGGGATTGTGCAGCTCCATAAAGGCAGGGTGGAAGTGTTCAGCGAAAACGGCGTGACCACCTTTACGGTATCCCTTCCCCAGACGCAGTGAAAATATTGCAGTATCACTGACAGAACACAGTAGCAATACAGGCACGACAGCTCAACTGCCGTGCCTGTAAATATTTCTGCATACGGCCTGTTTCGCCCCGGTTTTGTTTCTTTTTGGTTTAGAATTGATGCGTATTATATTCCTCGAAAGTGCGCGCTGCTGGCGCACCTATTCCGCGGCGGAGACAAAGGGGTGGTCATAACGAAAAAGGAGAAGTTCAAAGGGCGTTTTTCCCGCGCCTGCTATCTTGCCATTCGCTGGCTGGTCAAGCTGTTTTACCCGCGCATCAGCGTGGAGGGAACTGAAAATCTGCCGGGCGAGGCCTCGATCATCGTAAGCAATCACACGAAAATGAACGGCCCAATTTCCTGCGAGCTGTATTTCCCCGGTGAGCGCGCCATCTGGTGTGCCGGAGAGATGATGCACATGAAAGAGGTGCCTGAGTACGCCTTCAATGACTTTTGGGGTGATAAGCCGCAAAGCGTCCGCTGGTTCTATAAGCTGCTGTCATACATTATAGCGCCCATCGCCGCCTGCATTTTCAACAATGCCCGCACTGTCCCCGTCTACCACGATGCCCGCCTTATGCACACCTTCCGCGCCACCATGGATGCCCTGTCCGAGGGGAAAAATGTTGTCATTTTTCCTGAGCATGACGCGCCCCATAACCACATCATAAACGACTTTCAGGACAGATTCATCGACATAGCAAAGATCTACTACCGCCGCAGCGGCAAACGGCTGAGCTTTGTCCCCATGTATATTGCCCCCACGATGAAGAAAATGTATATCGGCAGGGCCATACAGTTTGACCCCGAGGCTCCGATGGCCCAGGAACGCTGGCGCATATGCGAATACCTGATGCACAGCGTCACGGACATTGCCGTGTCCCTGCCGCCCCATACGGTGGTACCCTACAACAATGTGACCAAAAAGCATTATCCGATGAATACCGGCGGAGAAACGGATGGCGCCAATGAAAAAACCTGTTGTTGATTACCGGCAGTTTCGCCTTAGTAAATTGAATACGCCGCAGTTTTCCCACCTTAAGTTGCTTTGGGGATGGGTGTTCTACTTTGCGGCTTATTTTCTGACGGAAAACCTTATACCCGCGGAAAAGTGCAGTGTTGTCCATTGCGCTCTTGATGACCTCATACCCTTCTGTGAGGTGTTCATCATTCCTTATGTGTTCTGGTATTTTCTGGTGGTAGGGTCACTCTTGTATTTTCTGCTGTACAATGTTGACGGTTTCAAAAAACTGCAGAAGTATATCATTATTACCCAGGTCGTGGCAATGTTGGTTTACATAATTTTTCCCAGCCGACAGGATCTGCGCCCTCTGGTCTTTGAACGGGAAAATGTGTTCACGGCGGTGATAGGCTTTTTGTATTCCTTCGATACCGCTACCAATGTTTGTCCGTCCCTCCATGTGGCGTACTCTTTTGGGATTATGTCCGTCTGGCTGCGCGAAAAAGGTGTTTCCGTGTGGTTTAAGACATTTATCGTTGCGGCAGTGATTTTTATCTGTATGTCAACAATGTTCATAAAGCAGCATTCAGCCGTAGATGTCATTGCGGCGCTGCCTGTGTGTCTTCTTGCGGAGCTGCTTGTGTTCGGAAAAGAGGGCCTTGTCAAGCCCAAACCCGCCCGATGACCCTGTGATAGTCCGTGCCGCTGACAAAAAGTGCCCCCGTTCTTACCGTTATAACAAAAATTATTTCAAAATTTTTTAATTTTTTTGATTATACGGGGTACACTTTTTCGGATATGTGATATACTCAGCGTATCCGGACCCGGATTACGAGATCCCAAATAAAAAGATAAGGGGAGAGGACGATGAAGAAAAAAATTGGAGACAGACGGGACGGCAGATTGGTGCGTGACCTTGATTCCATGCACGTCGTCATGCCGCTCATGTATCCCAACCGCTGCGATAATGAGGCGTTCATTTCCGAGCGCATCGACCTGACCAACGTAAACAAGTATCTGGAAAAGAAAAATGCCCAGGGTCCCGAGTATAAATACAATTTGTTCCAGATCATGGTCACGGCAATGCTTAAGACCATCACCTTGCGGCCGAAAATGAACTATTTCATTGCAAATCAGACCATGTATGAGCGCAATGAAGTTTCTGCGGCCTTTACAATCAAGAAGATATTTTCAGACCACGGCGGTGAGGCGCTGGCCATCATCCGCTCAAAGCCGGAAGATACGCTGGACACCATACATAACGAGATCTACCGTCAGGTATCATCCGGACGCAGCGATAAGGTGGATCCCGGTACCGCCAGCATGGATGCCGTCAGCAAGATACCCCGCTTCCTGCTTAAAGCCTTCGGCGCCATTGTCCGCCGGCTCGACCGCCACGGCTGGATGCCTAAGTCCGTATCCGACGGTGACCCGTATTATTGTTCGGTCGTTCTGTCAAATCTGGGCTCCCTTAAGCTCCATGCCGGCTATCACCATCTGATGAACTGGGGCACTACTTCGGTGTTCTGTGTCATCGGGCTCATCAAGAAACGCCCCTTCTACGACGATGAGGGCAATATGGAGATGCGCCCCAGCGTTGACCTGGGTCTGACCATTGATGAGCGCCTTGCCGACGGTTATTATTATTCAAAAACCATACGCCTGCTCAAAAAGCTGCTGGAGAATCCCGAGCTTCTTGAGCTGCCGCTTAGTGAAGAGGTAGAGTATTAAAATGAGCGAGATTACTGCAAAAACTCCCTGGGCGGGGAGCATGGGCGATGTGCCCATGACGCTTGAGTATTTTGAAGGCTCAATGTTTGACATGGTGGCCGATGTTGCCGCCAAATATCCCAATAATGTTGCTTTCGACTTTATGGTTAAGCCCACCACTTACCGCCGCCTGGTGGAAGGTATTGAGGACTGTGCCAAGGCCCTTAAGACTATCGGAGTGCGTGAGGGTGACAAGGTCACCATCGCCCTGCCCAACTGTCCTCAGGCGATATACCTGTTCTATGCCGTGAACCGTATCGGCGCCATCGCCAATATGATCCACCCCCTGTCTGCCGAGAAGGAGATAGAGTTCTATCTTAACGAGTCGGAGAGCGTGACCGCCATCACCCTTGACCAGTTCTACCACAAGTTTGAGCGTGTGCGCCAGAATACCAGGATCGTCAATCTGGTCATTGCCAGCATCCGGGACGAGCTGTCCCCGGTTATAAAGACCGGCTACATGCTCACCGAGGGCCGCAAGATCGAGAAGATCCCTGAGGATGCCCCCGTAATCATGTGGAAGGATTTTATCCGCCTCAGC
>JAZUPH010000096.1:0-20756 GCA_045605145.1 Oscillospiraceae bacterium
ATTGAACGGACATTCAGCTATGACACACAATTGCTTTACCATTGTCACACAGGGCCAGCTTGAATACTCCACCGCGCCCTTTCTGGGCGTGCCCCACGCATTCACCACCCGGCTGGGCGGCGTGGACGGCGGAACACAGGCCGGACTGAATCTTGGTTACAACCGCACAGAACAGCCCGATGCCGTAAGGGAGAATTACCGCATCCTGTGCGCGGCACTGGGTCTTGACGAGAATCGCCTGGTATGGGGCCGGCAGGTCCACGGACGCACCGTGCTCCCGGCAGAGGAAAAGGACATCTGCCGGCTGGGTGGCTCTGCCCGCGAAGGGGACGGTGTAATGAGCAATGTGCCCGGCCTGGGCCTTGTGGTGTACACCGCGGACTGCATCCCCATCCTGCTCAGCGACCCGGTGACTGGCGCCGTGGCGGCGATACACGCCGGCTGGCGCGGCACCGTTGCCGACATCGCCGGAGAGGGTGTGAGGGCAATGGCGCGGCAGTACGGCTCACGGCCGGAGGATATTCGCGCCGCTGTGGGCCCCGGGATCAGCCAGTGCTGTTTCCAGGTGGGCCGCGATGTAGTGGATGCCGTGATTGCCGTTTTGGGCCGTGAGGGTGAGCAGTTTATAAACACCCGACCCGCCCCGCCTTTCGGCGTGACACAGTTTGTGCCGCCGGAAGCTGTTGAAGGCAAATTCTACGTTGACAACAAGGGCGTGAACCGCGCCCTGCTGATAAAAGCGGGCGTCGCACCGGAGAACATCGCCGTGTCCGACGAATGCTCCCGCTGTGATACCGACCGATACTGGTCACACCGCTTCCATGGTGACAGCCGAGGAAGCCAGGGCGCGATAATTGCCGCCGGGAATAGATAGAGACATACCCCAGGAAAGGACGTTGCCGTCTTGAAAGAGAGCGTATATAAAAGAATAATCGTGCTGCTGCTCGCTGCGGCAATGCTGGTGTGTTGTCTGTCCGGCTGCTCGGTGTACAGCTCACTGACCCGCTTCGACTCTGCATCCCAGGAGGGGGAGGGCGAAGTGGACATGGATATTTCCGACTCAGGTGAGGATGAGGTGGATCTGCCCATAGGGGGCAAGAACGACTCGCCTTTTGAGGATGACGTCTTTACCCTCAACTACAGCTCCGCCGACCCTCTTAACCCCATCACCTGCACAAACCGCTTTAACCTTTTGGTTGGCAAGTTGATGTATGAAAGCCTGTTCACCTATAACAAGGACTTTGAGCCGGAGCCGGTTCTGGCCGAATCCTGGCGGACAAACAACGGTCAGGTATGGGTGATCACCATAAAGCAGGGCATCTATTTCCACGACGGCAGAGAGTTGGTGGCCGAGGATGTGCTCTACTCCCTGCGCCAGTCTGCCAAAGACGACAGCGGCTCATACGCAGGCCGCTTCGACAGCACCTTCTGCGAAGATATTACCGCCACCGGCACCTATGAGCTGACTTTCACCCTGGGCTACGCCGACTGGGACTTTCTGCTGATGCTGGATGTGCCGATAATCAAGGTCAACGATGCCGCGGTGAGTATCCCCGCAGGTACCGGCCCATTCATGTACACCAAAGAGACGGACATCAACACCGGTGAGACCACACATTATCTCACCCGCTGGGACCAGTACCGTGATTCGGACAGCATACCCATGGACAAAGTGTATCTGCGTGAATACAGCGACGAGAACCTGTCCTCCGCCTTTACCGACGGCTACATAGACCTGCTGGACTTTGATCCGGCAGGCATCTCCTCCGTCAGTGTGCAGATGGATCACGAGATCCGCTATTACAACACCACCGTTCTGGAGTATTTGGGCTTTAACTATGACAACAGTCTTCTGGCCAATGAGGATATCCGCCGCGCCATCGGGCATCTGATAAACTACGAGTACATCACCGAGACGATATATAACGGCAAGGTGCTGTCCTCTCCCCTTATACTCAGCCCCGCAGTGAATGTTTATGACCCCCAGTGGGAAGAGGATCTGGGCGTGGGTTATGATCTGGTGGAGTTTTCTTCCATCTTTGCCAGCTACGGTATGTCCGACTCCGACGGCGACGGATATCTGGAGTACAGACAGCAGGACTTTAAGTTCAGGCTTGTATACAACTACGACAACAGCTACAAGGTCGCCGTGGCGGAGCGAATTGCCGCCACACTGCGCAGCGTGGGCATTGAGGTGGAGCTGAACCCCTGCTCATGGAAGCTGTTCCAGAGCAATCTGAAAATGGGCTACTTCGATATGTATATTGCCGATGTACGCCTGCCCGCCGACTTTGACCCCACAGAGCTGCTGAGAACCTGGGGCAGCATGAACTGGGGTGGCATCTCCGAGCGCGGCGACAGAGAGGGCGCTTATGTCCAGCTTTGCCGCAACTTTGTGGGTGCTCCCACCGTTACCACCGTGCAGACCGCCAACCCCGATGATCCCGAGGGTGAGCCCATCACCACACAGGTGACCGACCTTACGGCGCGGACATCTGCGGCACTGGCCTTGTGTACATATGTTTACAACACCGCTCCCATCATCCCGATATGCTATAAAATGGGCTGCGTTATATCCCACCGCAATGTGATTTACAACCTGCAGCCCAGTTATTCCAGTGTATTCCGCAATCTGACAGAGTGCACCGTCACCCTGAAGGATGAGGACTGATCCCCGCAACGATGATCAACCGCCAATTACTAAGAAAGGGTGCATACATATGACCGACAGAGAGCTTATCAATATGGCAAAGGCCGCCGCCGGCAACGCATACGTGCCCTACTCCCGCTTTAAGGTGGGAGCGGCTATAGAATGCGCGGACGGCAGCGTATACTGCGGCTGCAATGTGGAAAACGCCGCCCTCGGCTCCACCGTCTGTGCCGAGCGCTGTGCCGCGCTCAAGGCCATCAGCGAGGGGCGCAGCAGATTTATGCGCATCGCCGTGTGGGCCGAAAGCCGCGATTACTGCACACCCTGCGGTACCTGCCGCCAGTTTTTGGCGGAGTTCTCCCCTTCGATGGAGGTGCTGTGCGCCCGTGGGGACGGCCGTTACACCAGTTACCGTCTGGACCAGCTTTTGCCCAACTGCTTCACCGGCGCAATGCTGGGATAAGGCGAAAATACCTTGATTTCGGGCTTTTCTGTCTCTTTTGATGCTTGACTTATTGCATAAGGCGCTGTATCATCCCGAAAAGCTGCGTGGCGTGACTGTCTTCATCTTCCGACAGCTGGCTGAACATTCGCTCAAGCGCCGGTAGCTGTGCCTGCTGCGTGGCGGCGCGGTACGCGCGTGAGGCTTTCTGCTCTTCATGCCATGCACTTCGCAGTGCGTCAGGCATATCTGTATCTATTTTCCCCGGCATTTTCGGGGCATAACTGTCCCCTGTTATGAGAAAGTACGCGCCCTCAAGGCGGCGCAGATGCCGCTCTTCATCCTTCGCCATATGGGCAAAGCCGGCGGCGCAGAAGCTGCCTTGCCAGCGCTTGTAAAGGGCACGGTATGCCGCAGCCGATGCTGCCTCATCATCCATGTACTTTTCCAGCATGCGAATTTCCCCGTCAGCGGGCAGGGGCTGCCAAAGGGCCTGGGTCTGTGTTTCATCAGGGCACTGCACCCGCTGCCACAAGGCTTCAAAGCCATCAAAATTATCTGTTTCCAATTCTGTCGCCTCCCGGCCTGTTTCCGTATATACTATGCGAGGCAGGATGGGCAGGTGCACGGCTGTGCCGCATTTGACTGCTTATATCCATTCTGAAAGGAGGGTACTGTATGTCGCAAATTTCATCCACAGATATCTACCTGTTCAATCAGGGCACCATGCAGATGGCATGGAAGAGCTTCGGCGCGCATCGCGACGGCGACGGCTGGCGCTTTACAATATGGGTGCCGTGGGTTCGGTCTGTCGGCGTCACAGGCTCCTTCAACAACTGGGGCGAGACCCCGATGCAGCTTCTGCCCGAGTGCGGCGTGTGGACTGTCGTTGTCGACAATGCCAAAGAGGGCGACAGCTACAAATATATAATCACGACCGAATCGGGTGAGCGCATATACAAGGCAGACCCCTTCGCCTTCGCATCTGAGCGCAGGCCGGGTACTGCATCCCGGCTCAAGGACATCTCCGGCTACGATTGGGGCGACACCGCCTGGCTGGATATGCGCGGGAAGGTCAGCCACTTTAAGCGGCCCATGAATATATACGAGGTGCACGCCACCTCCTGGCGCCGTAAAGAGTCCACCGAGGACAATGAAGAGGGCTTCCTCACCTGGTATGAGCTGGCGGATCAGCTTGTGCCCTATATTAAAGACATGGGCTGGAACTATATTGAACTGTTGCCGGTCATGGAGCATCCGCTGGACGCCTCCTGGGGTTATCAGGTCACCGGTTTTTACGCCCCAACATCCCGCTGCGGCGACCCCGAGGGGCTCAAATACCTGATCGACCGCTGCCATCAGGCGGGTATCGGCGTGATCCTCGATTGGGTGCCGGGGCACTTCTGCCGCGACGCACAGGGATTGGGCCGTTTCAACGGGCTGATGCTGTACGAATCCGCCGACCACCAGCAGTGGGGCACTTATCGCTTCGATTTCAGCCGCCCGCAGGTGCGCAGCTTCCTTATGTCCAACGCCCTGTACTGGCTTGAGGAGTTCCATGCCGATGGACTGCGCGTTGACGGCGTTTCCAGCATGCTGTATCTCAACTTCGGGATTGTTAACGAAAGCCAAATGCGCTATAATAAGTATGGTGAGCTGGAGGATCTGGACGCCATTGACTTTTTACGGCAGTTTAACCACGCTGTGGGCACACGCTGTCCCGACTGCTTCACCGTTGCGGAGGAGAGTACCGCATGGAGCGGTGTGACAAAGCCACCCCACGACGGCGGTCTGGGCTTCCACTACAAGTGGAACATGGGCTGGATGAACGACACCCTGCGTTATTTCTCCACCCGTTTTGAACACCGCTGTTTTGAGCATAGCAAGCTCAACTTCTCGATGATGTACGCCTTTTCGGAGAACTTTGTTCTTCCGCTCAGCCATGATGAGGTGGTACACGGCAAACGCTCCCTTATAGGGCGTATGCCCGGCGATTACTGGAAGCAGTTCGCCGGAATGCGGCTGCTTCTTAGCTACCAGATGCTCCATCCGGGCGCGAAGCTGACCTTCATGGGCAGCGAGATCGCCCCATTCATCGAGTGGCGCGAGTATGAGGAGCTTGAGTGGTTCATGCGCGACTATCTGCCCCACGGTCAGGTGCAGCATTATGTACGCACGCTCAACAACTTCTATCTCAAAACACCCGGCTTGTGGAAAGACAGCTACTCCTGGGGCGGATTTGAATGGCTTGAGGCCAACAACGCCGACCAGAATGTGCTGCTGTTCACCCGCTCCGGCCGTAAGGACGGCGCCAAATATGTGTGCGTGCTGAACATGAGCCCGTACCGCCGGGAAAACTACCTTGTGGGCGTACCTTACGCCGGCAAGTGGAAGGAGGCCATCAACTCCGACGCAGTGGAGTTCGGCGGCAGCGGCGCGGTCAACCCCAACAGCATTGCCACGCGGCCCATCGCCATACACGGACAGGCGCAGAGCATCCGCATAACCCTGCCCCCACTGGGCGCAGCAGTGTTCAGATGCGTCCGCCGGGACAAGGGGAAGTAAACCGCATTTATACTATTTGTTTTGCGATCTAAGTTAAATTTTATACATATACAAACACAATCAGAAAGGGACTTTAATCACCATGATGTTTTCCAGTAAAGAGCTGTTCAAGGCTGCATATTCCGCCGAGGTCGTATCTCTCTTCGGCAAGACCGTTGACAACTGCAGTGACGCGGAAAAGTACGCCGCCCTGGCTCGCCTCGTCTGCCGCAAGGCCTCTGAAATTCAGGCCGTAAGCACCCGCGAGCAGGAGACCAGCTCTCAAAAGCACGTTTACTATTTCTCCATGGAGTTTCTTATCGGCCGTCTGCTGAAGAACTACCTCATCAACCTTGATGCCATCGACGTTGTCGAGGACGGTCTGTCCGAGATGGGCATCAAACTGGACGATCTGGCTGAGGCGGAGAAGGATCCCGGCCTCGGCAACGGCGGCCTTGGCCGTCTGGCCGCCTGCTTCATGGATTCTCTGGCCTGTCTGGGCAAGAACGCCACCGGTATGGGCGTCCGCTTCCGCTTCGGTCTGTTCCGTCAGCGCATCGTCAATGGCTGGCAGACTGAGGAGCCGGACAACTGGCTGGACGGCGGCTATCCCTGGGCTACCGCCAAGTATGACGAGGCTGTCACCGTCAAGTTCGGCGGTCATGTCCGCGGGGTAAACGGCTTTAACGGAACCGAGTACACCCTGCATGATTATGACGCAGTCCGCGCCATTCCCTATGACGTACCCGTGATCGGCTACGGCGGGGAAACCGTGAACACTCTGCGCCTGTGGCGTGCCATCCCCGTACATGAGGAGATCGACCTTGCCGCCTTCAACCGCGGCGATTACGCCAATGCCAGTAAGAAGCGTATGGAAGTTGAGGCCATTACCACCATCCTGTACCCCGATGACAGCACCGAGGCCGGCAAGGCCCTTCGCCTGAAGCAGGAGTATTTCTTCACCAGCGCCGGTCTGCAGAACATCGTCAGCAAGTATAAGCTGGACCACGGCACCGACGAGTGGGAGAAGTTTCCCGAGCGCGTTGCCATCCACACCAATGACACCCATCCCGCCTTCGCCGTGCCGGAGCTGATGCGCCTGCTTATCGACGAAGAGGGTCTTGATTGGGACACCGCGTGGAACATCGTTATCCACACCGTGGCCTACACCAACCACACCGTCCTGCCCGAGGCACTGGAGAAGTGGAATGTTGACCTGTATCGCCGCCTGCTGCCCCGCATTTACATGATCACCGAAGAGATCGACCGCCGCCATCGCGCCGGCTTCGACAAGAGCCTGCCCAACTGGGAGTTCCTGTGCGAGGATACCGCTGTCATCTCCGGCGGCAATGTGCATATGGCCAACCTGTCCATCGTGGGCAGCCACAGCATCAACGGCGTTGCATCCCTGCATACCCAGATCCTCAAGGACGACGTTATGAAGTCCTTCTACGCCGTCAGCCCCGAGAAGTTCAACAACAAAACCAACGGCATCTCCCACCGCCGCTTCCTTATCGAGGCCAACCCCAAGCTCTCCAGGCTCATTGACAGCGGTATCGGCAACGGCTGGCGCCGCGATGCCATGGAGCTGGAGAAGCTGATGAGCCTGCGCGGTGACGCCGCTTTCGCCCAGCAGATGATGCAGGTAAAGCGCCAGAACAAAGAGCGCCTTGCCGAGCTGATCGCCAAGAGAAACCACATCATGGTGGATCCCGACTCCATCTTTGATGTGCAGGTCAAGCGTATCCACGCATATAAGCGCCAGCTTCTGTACATCTTCCGCGCGCTGAGCCTTTACAACATGCTCAAGGAGAATCCCGGTCTGGACATTCCTCCGCGCACCTTTATCATCGCCGGCAAGGCCGCCCAGAGCTATGTTTTCGCTAAAGAGAGCATCAAGCTGTGCTGCTCCATCGCCGATAAGATCAATTCCGACCCCGACATGAACGGCAAGCTGAAGGTCGTCTTCCTGGAGAACTTCAATGTCTCCACCGCTCAGGTCATCTACCCCGCCTCTGACGTCAGTGAGCAGATCTCCACCGCCGGCAAGGAAGCCAGCGGCACAGGCTGCATGAAGTTCATGATGAACGGCGCCCTCACCCTGGGCACCCTGGACGGCGCCAATGTTGAGATCAACGGCCTTGTGGGCAACGACAATATGTACCTGTTCGGTATGAACGCGGACGAGGCTGCCGTAGCTCACCGCAACGGCTACAGCGCTTTCGCCATGCGCGACAGCGATCAGCGCATTGCAACAATAGCCGATCAGCTCATCAACGGCTTCTTCCATCAGAGCGGCTACAACTTCTGGGGCATTTTTGAGGCCCTGTTCAAGCACAACGACCAGTATCTGGTGTTCGGCGACTACGCTTCCTACATGGATGTGGGTGAGAGAATGGCTCGCGACTATTCCGACAGCGCCCTGTGGTATGACAAGGCCCTTGTGAACATCGCAAAGAGCGGCTACTTCTCCTCCGACCGCACCATCAACGAATACTGCGACGACATCTGGAAGGCGTAATACGCCTTACGGCGTCCAAACCGAACCCGCTTTGCTGGGCTTCGGTTTGGTGGGGTTCGCCCCCCTACATCGCACTCGCTTCGCTCGCATGTTTATGGCGTGTAACATGTTTTTCGCCGTGCGCATATCCCGGCGAAAAACGGATTGGAAAATACCTTTTGCGAGGCCAACGCAACAGCCCTGTCAAATCCCGCGCAGGGCGGGGGCTTGTTCCCGTCGGTAATATGACCGCACTTTTGCAGGTGGGCATTTCTCTCCCCTAGAAGGGCAACTCAAATAAGCGCAATAACTCTTTATCACAACAAAACAGTAGTAAGGAGAACGCATATGAGAAAAAAAGAATGTGTAGCGATGCTGCTCGCCGGCGGGCAGGGCAGCAGACTCGGCGCCCTTACGCGCCGTAACGCCAAACCAGCAGTAGCTTTCGGCGGCAAGTATCGCATCATCGACTTCCCCCTCTCCAACTGCATCAACTCAGGTATCGACACCGTGGGCGTGCTGACCCAGTATAAGCCGCTCATCCTCAACTCTTACCTGGGCAACGGTGAGGCATGGGATCTGGACAGCCCCAACGGCGGTATGCACGTCCTGCCTCCCTACGCCACGGAGAACGGCGGCCGCTGGTACAACGGTACTGCCGATGCCATCTACCGCAACATCGACTTTGTGGACAGATATAATCCCGATTATGTCATCGTTTTGTCGGCGGATCAGCTTTACAGAATGGACTACCGCAAGATGATCCAGTTCCACAAGGAAAACGATGCCGCCCTCACCGTAAGCTGTCTGCGCGTTCCGATGGAGGATGCAAAGCGCTTCGGCATCATGACCTGCGAAGAGAACGGACGCATCGTCAAGTTCACCGAGAAACCCAGAGAGCCGGACAGCGATATGGCCTCCATGGGCATCTATGTGTTCAACTGGCCTGTACTGCGCGAGGCGCTAATCGTGGATCACGCCAACCCCGACTCCGACAAGGACTTCGGCAAAGACATCATCCCCATGCTCCTTAACCAGGGTGAGCGCCTGTTTGCCTACACTTTCGAGGGGTATTGGCAGGATGTGGGTACCATCGACAGCTACTACAACGCCAATATGGACCTGATGAAGGACGAGCCCGAGTTCAATATCTTCGATGAGAAGTACAGGGTCTACTCCAACTCCAACCGTTCTGGCCCCCACTATGTGGGACCGGAGGCCACCGTACAGCACAGCCTTATCTGCAACGGCTGCGTCGTCATGGGCAAGGTCACCGATTCCATTCTCTCCAGCGACTGCGTCGTTGAAGAGGGAGCCATAGTTGAGGCATCCATCCTTCTTCCCGGCGCAAAGGTCGAAAAGGACGCCCGCGTCATCCGAGCAATCGTGGGTGAAGGGGCCGTTATCGAAGCCGGCGCCAGCTTCTGTGGCGGCACCGACAAGGCGCGCATCGCCGTTATCGGCGACGATGCCCACTACGGCAGCATTTAAGGAGGGCTGAGATATGAACGATCTGATGGGTCTTATTTGCACCAACTATGAAGAGAGCGGTTTCGGCACGCTTGTCTCCGACCGCCCCGTCGCATCTCTCCCCTTCGGCGGCAGATACCGCCTTGTGGATTTCCCCCTGTCCAACATGGTCAACTCCGGTATTCACACCGTGGGTCTGATCACCCCGTATATGTACCGCTCCCTGCTGGATCACGTGGGCAGCGGCAAGGCTTGGGAGCTGGGCGGCAAGACCAGCGGCCTGTTCATTCTGCCGGGCACCATCTACGGCCAGCGCGCAGGCGCCGGCAAGCTCATCATGCGCGATCTGCAGGTAAACCGCCCCTTCTTTGAAAAGGGCGGCGGAAGCCGCATCGCCGTAAGCGCCTCCAGCCGTATTATGAACATCGACTACCGCAAGGTGGCTACTTACCACGACCACTGCGATGCACATATTACCCTGATCTACAAGAAAAACTTCGCCGTATCTGACCCCGGTGTACCCGCGCTGACGATTGATGAGGCCGGCCGCGTCACCGCCATTGAAGATGGCGGCGGCAAGCCCTGCAACTGCTATCTGGACAGCTTCATCATCAGCGCTCCGCTGCTACTGAACCTGACCAAGTGGTACAGCGCAATGGGCTTTGTGGATATTCTGGATATTTTCAAGGACAATCTGAAGATGTTCAAGGTCTATGCCTATGAGTTTGACGGCTATGTGGGCGCCGTGGATGACCTGAAGAGCTATATGCACTGCAGCATGGATCTGCTCAGCCACGATGTGCGGGAAGAGCTTTTCCGCGCCGACCGCCCCATCAGCACCAAGGTCCAGGACCATCCCCCCGCAAAGTACGGCAAAAACGCAAAGATCATCAATTCCTACATCGCTTCCGGCAGCATTATCGAGGGGCATGTTGAAAACTCCATCATCTCCCGCTCCGTTTACATCGGGCCGGATGCTGTGGTCAAAAACAGCATAGTTATGCCCGACTGCACTATCGGCCGCGAGGCAAAGATCGACTATGTCATCTGTGACAAGCGCGTTAAGATTGAGGATTTCGTCATCCTCTCCGGAACTGAAGATGCCCCTCTGTCCATCGGAAAAGGCAAGCTGGGCGAAGCCGACTTATAATCCAGATCCGGCGGCACAGCTCATTGCCGTGCCGCCGGATGTCCGCATTATGAAAGGATCTTTACTATGAGTACTAAAGATACCAAGCCGAAAATTCTGTTCTGTTCCTTTGAGGCCACGCCCTTTGTCAAGACCGGAGGTCTTGGCGATGTCGCCGGCAGTCTCCCGGCCGCACTCAATGCACAGGGAGCAAACGCGCGTCTGATCATGCCCAAGCTGGGCACTATCGCCAGGGAATACACCGACCGTATGCGGCATGTGGCAGACTTCACCGTACAGCTGGGCTGGCGCAGCCAGTACTGCGGCATTGAGAGCCTGCGTCTGGGCGGCGTGACCGTATACTTCATCGACAACGAATATTACTTCAAGCGCGACAAGGCATATGGCTATTACGATGACGCAGAGCGCGTCGCCTTCTTCAGCAAGGCCATCCTTGAATCGCTGCCTTATCTGAAAGGGTTCTTCCCTGATGTGCTGCATCTGAATGATTGGCACACCGCAATGGTGCCCGCTTACCTGAAAACTCTGTTTGCCTCCGACTCTCGTTATGAGCGGCTGAAGACAGTATTCACCGTTCACAATCTGCGCTTCCAGGGGCAGTTTGACCCCGCCATCACCGGGGATGTTCTCGGTCTTAATTTCCAGGAGGCGAATAATCACGGCCTGTTCCGCGGCGGCTGTCTGAATATGCTGCACAGTGCCGTTTGCTGCGCCGATATCATCAGCACCGTCAGCCCCACCTATGCCCAGGAGATCTGCACCGCTCAGTACGGCGAGAAGCTGGAGGATGTGTTCCTCTCCCGCAAGGACAAGCTGTGGGGCATCCTCAACGGCATCGACACCAAGGCCTATGACACAGCCAAGGATAAAACCCTGGCTCACCGCTTTGCCAGCGGCGATCCTTCCGGCAAGGCCGCTAACAAGGCCGCCCTGCAGGCCGAACTTGGGCTGCCCCAGACGAAGGATGTTCCTCTGGCGGTGCTCGTCAGCCGTCTGACCGATCAGAAGGGTCTCGACCTGGTGCTTCATGTGGTGGAGGAAATGCTCGAGACCGGTATGCAGCTTGCCATTCTGGGCACCGGCGACGAAAAGTATGAGCAGGCTTTTGCCGCCATCGCAATGCGCCATCCCAATCAGATGGCAGTTGTGCTTAAGTTTGACGAAGCACTCAGCCACCGTATGTATGCCGGCGGCGACATGGTCATGGTCCCCAGTGCCTTTGAACCCTGCGGTCTGACCCAGCTTTACGGACTGAGATACGGCGCGCTGCCTATTGTCCGCGAGACCGGCGGTTTGAAGGACAGCGTTGTGCCCTATAATAAATACACCGGCGAGGGTACCGGCTTCAGCTTTGCCAATTACAACGCGCATGAGCTGTTGTATACAGTCCAGGCCGCTGTGAAGCTGTACCAGGAGGATCCCGCAGCATGGGAAACCCTGGTAAAGCGCGCCATGGCGCAGGATTTCTCATGGTCCGCCAGCGCAGAAAAGTACATGGCAATGTACAGCCAGCTGCTGTAAGCCTGATTAAGTCCGCGAATTTCCACAGATCACAACAAAAGCCAACCGGATCGCCGCAGTTTGCGGCGATTCCTTCGTTGGGCACAGGAATTTCCCGATGCATAATTAACCTTCCGGAGGATATATAAATGATCCTTACCCACGATGCAAATAAAGAAAAATACCGCCGCCCATACGGTGCGGCGTCGTGCGGACAGGCCGTGACGCTGACCATGCACACAGCAGGTGCAGGCCGCGATACCCAGTGCCTTCTTGAGCTTGTGGTTGAAGACGGAGAAACCGTCCTCATGCCCATGGATGTGACCCGCTTTTCAAATGAGGCGGATTTCACCATAACCGCGACCATGCCCGACACTCCGGGTCTGGTTTTTTACCGCTTCCACCTGAAAACCGCCGCCGGTAAGCACATCATTGTAGGCCGCGGGAAAGAGGGCGAAGCCGCCGTCGGCCTGGTAAACGCGCCCGGCTGGCAGATTACCGTGTATAATGAGGCAGCGGTACCCCAGTGGTACAAGGATTCCGTTGCCTATCAAATATTCCCTGACCGCTTCTTCAGGGGCGAGGACTATAAGCAGCGCTGGGACAACGCCCTCAATGCCCGTGAGGGTTTTCGCGGCCCGAAGCGGGAGCTGGTGGAAGATTGGGACACCGATCCTTTCTACATACGCGCCGCTGATGGCAGCATTGCCACATGGAATTTCTGGGGCGGCACGCTGGAGGGTATCCGCAGCAAGCTGAACTATATCAAGAGCCTTGGCGTGGGGCTAATTTATCTCAATCCCATTTTCTCCGGCGCCAGCAACCACAAGTATGACACCGCCGACTACTTCGCCGTTGACCCGGGCTTCGGTGACGAGGAATCCCTTATCCGCCTGATTGAAGAGGCGAAGAAGCTGAACATCGGCATTATCCTCGACGGCGTGTTCAACCACACCGGCGCCGACAGTATCTATTTCGACCGCTACGGCAACTACGGCAGCGGCGCCTACAGCCTGGGCGAAGAGTCTCCCTATTACAAATGGTTCCGCTTCACCCGCTGGCCTGACGAGTTTTCAAGCTGGTGGGGCGTGAAGGATCTGCCCGCTGTGGAAGAGAACGACAGCAGCTATTTTGACACTATATGCGGTGAAAACGGCGTTATCCGCTATTGGATCCGCCGCGGCATCAAGGGCTGGCGTCTTGATGTGGCCGATGAGCTGCCCGACAGCTTTATCCGCGCCATCCGCGCCGCCGCAAGGGCTGAGGATCCCGACGCCGTCATCATCGGCGAAGTGTGGGAGGACGCCAGCAACAAGGTCGCCTATGGACAGCGCCGCCGCTACTTTGCCGGTGACGAGCTGGATGGCGTTATGAACTATCCCCTGCGCAGCGCGGTGCTTGATTTCCTTTGCGGCCGCAACGATGCCGCCGATTTCAAGCACAGTATGGACACATTGCGCGCTCATTATCCGCCGGAAAACTTCCTTGCCGGTCTGAACCTTATCGGCAGCCACGACCGTGAACGCGTGCTGACCCTGCTGGGTGACGCGCCCGAACTGCCGGAGAGTGAGCGGCAGAATTACAGGCTCAGCGACGACAAACTGGCGCTGGCTATACGCCGTCTTAAACTGGCATCTCTTATCCAGTTCGCCATGCCCGGCGTCCCCTGCATCTACTACGGAGATGAGGTGGGAATGCAGGGCTTTACCGACCCATATAACCGCGGCCCCTTCCCCTGGGGCAGGGAAAACGAAGAGCTGCTTGCCCATTACCGCTTTTTGGGACAGCTGCGCAGTCAGCTGCGCGTGATGCGGGAGGGGAGAGTCACGCTGTTTGCCCCCACGACCCATGTCGTGGCCATAAGGCGCAGCCTTGACAGTGAGTCTCTGGTGCTGGTTGCCAACCGCGGCGTGTTTGAGCATCAATCCGTGGCAATCCCGGCAAAATCCCCGGCCATCGACCTGCTTTCCGGCAGTGTTATGCAGCCGGTTGACGGCCGCATCCACCTGCAGCTTCAGCCCACCAGTGCAGTGCTGCTGCACTTCGGCGGTGCAGCGGTGCAGGGGGAAGAGCTTAAACGCGCAAGCGGTATACTCTGCCACATAAGCTCCATTCCCCGCGGCGATGGAGAGAGCCCGCTGGGTCAGGCGGGCCGTGACTTTGTTGATTTCCTGCATGCCTCCGGGCAGAAGCTGTGGCAGATACTGCCCCTTAACCCCGTCGGCAACGAGGATTGCCCCTACGCTTCTCCCGCTGTGTTCGCGGGCGAAACAGGGTATATTGACCAGGAAAATCAGCCCGACAAGGCCGGCTTCCCGGAATTCTGCCGCATCAACGACTACTGGCTGGAGGATTACGCCCTCTTTACCCTGTACCGTGAGCTTTACGGCGCCCCATGGACGCAGTGGCCGGAGCATGCACGGGACAGGCTGGCGCTGGATAAGACGCTTGAAAATTACGCAGGGCGCATTGAGGAGATTAAGTGGGCACAGTACAGCTTCTTCTCCCAGTGGCAGGCACTGCGCAGCTATGCCAACGAAAAGGGCATTGCTGTGCTGGGCGACATCCCGCTGTACGCCGCTCCCGACTCCGCAGATGTATGGGCACACCGTGAGCTGTTTGCAGTAACGGAAGATGGGCATAACGCCCTCACCGGCGGCGCACCCGCCGACTATTTCAATCCCGACGGTCAAACCTGGGGCAATCCGGTTTACGACTGGTCCGCCGTGAAAAATGACGGCTGGCGCTGGTGGAAAGAGCGTTTTGCCGCCGCCATGCGTATGTACGACTGGGTTCGGTTCGATCATTTCCGCGGTTTTTCCGCTTTTTACGCCATCCCCGGCGAGGAGAAGCCCACCGCAGGCCGTTGGTTCCCCGGTCCGGGCAAGGAGTTTTTTGAGGCCATCGCAGACGGGGCCGGGACTCTACCGGTCATTGCGGAGGATCTCGGGCATCTGGACAGCGGCGTACTCAGCCTTAAGCGCATGCTGAATTTTGCCGGAATGATGGTATGGCAGTTCAATCGTGATGAGATGCGCGCGCAGAGCGTTGAGGATAAACGCCGCACCGTGTATTACAGCGGTACCCACGACAACCAGACCCTTTTGGGATGGTACAGCGAAAAGGTGCCGGAGCTGGTGGCGCTCACCGCAGCAGAGCGCGCAATGGACGAGATGAGCTTCTCTGAGGCAGGCTGGGTCATCTGCCAGCTGCAGGATGCGCTGGGGCTGGATGACAGCGCAAGGATGAATGTCCCCGGCGTTGCCGAAGGCAACTGGGGCTGGAGATGCGCCCCCGGCGCATTGACGCCGGAGCTGGCGGCAAAACTGCGCCGCCGCGCCTCGCGGGGCAGCCGCATTTAAACGCAATATCCGATCATACGAAAAGAACGCCCTCGATTTTGAGGGCGTTCTTTTGTTATATGCGGTTTTACACTTCGATAAGCTCGTACTCTCTCACGCCGTAGCCCTGCTGTGCCGCGGCACGGATGGTGAGGACGCCGTTGCGGCTCTCAATGCGCTCAAGCAGGTGATCGCGGCCGGGGTCGTCGCTGGCGTAGACCAGATCGATGCAGGCCTGATCGATGGCGATGGGATCAAGGGAGGCGAGGATGCCGATGTCCTTCATGCAGGGATCCTCTGCCACAGCGCAGCAGTCGCAGTCAACGGACATATTCATCATCACATTGACATATGCCAGCTTGCCGCCGAAAAATTCGATAACGGAGCCTGCGGCGTCTGCCATGGATTCGAGGAACAGGTCATGCTCGGCGGTCCAGATATTCTCCGCCACACCGGCGCCATGGATGTAGGCCTTACCATAGGCAGAACCCACGCCGATGGACAGCTGCTTGATCGCGCCGCCGTAACCGCCCATGGGGTGACCCTTGAAATGGCTGAGAACCAGCATTGAGTCATAGTTTTTAATATTCTTGCCCACATAGTTCTTTTTAATCACTTTTCCGCCGGGAATGTCCAGCTCAAGATCGGGGCCTTCGCCGTCCATAATGTCCACATCGAAGTACTTGGTCCAGCCGTGGTTCTCCATCAGCTTCTCGTGCTTTTCGGTGGTGTCGCGCTGTCCCACATAGGCGGTGTTGCACTCAACAACGGTGCCGCCCACATGATCGATCACAGGACGCCAGAAGTCGGGGCCAAGATAGTTCTGGTTGCCTTCTTCGCCGGAGTGGAGCTTAATCGCCACCTTGCCGGGCAGCTCACAATCCAGGAGCTTAAACAGTTCGAGAACCTTTTCGGGGGTGATTTCGCGGGAAAAATAGACTTTTGAACTCATAAATACGCCTCCAAAGTTAAAATTTATATCGGTCAGTGCTGATCGTATCCCAATACTTTCAACACCCTTACTTCCTCTTTTTTTACACACGACGGCGCAGGATGTCACCCGCCGACAGCTTCACCGGCGCGGTAATACTCAGCCGCTGTTTGGGGTGGGGCGCGTAGGTGACCGTCTCCCCGTCCATATTGCGCATATCCTCGATGACAAAGCTCTCACCCATACTGTTGGGAGACAAAAGCTCAAGACGGTCGCCTGCGCGGAAGTTATTGCGTTGCTCGATAATATAACGGCCATTCTCCTCGCCCAGCACCATGGCGATGAACATACAATCCTGCTTATATCCCGCTCCGGCAGGGGGCGCAGTGCGCGCCAGACCGAAGTAGAAGCCGCTGGTATAATCCCTGTGGCTGGCGCAGTCCAGCTCTTTCAAACAAAGCTCCTTGGCTGCGGTGCCGTTCAGCCTGTGTCGGTAGGCGTTGACCACGGTGGCCACATAGTAGGTGGATTTCATCCGCCCCTCAATTTTCAGGGAGCTTACTCCCGCCTCGACTATTTTTTCCACAAATTCCATTGTGTTAAGATCACGGGAGGACAGCAGCATGGTGCCCTGGCCGTCTTCCATGATGGGATAGTATTCCCCCGCCTCATCCAGAAGGCTGATCGCATAGCCGTAGCGGCAGGGCTGTGAGCAGTCGCCCCGGTTGCCGCTGCGCCCGTTCATATACGCGCTCAGAAGGCAGCGCCCTGAATAGGACATGCACATGGCGCCGTGGATGAAACACTCCAGCTCCAGCTCTTTGGGTGTTTTTGCCCGCAGTTCGGCGATTTCATCCAAAGTTGCCTCACGGCCAAGCACCACGCGCTTTGCGCCCATGTCATAATAGTGACGGGCTGCGGCGTAGTTTATGCAGTTGGCCTGTGTACTGATGTGCAGTTCAAGATCGGGCGCGGCGTGCTTAATGGTGCACATGGCGCCAAGATCGGACACGATAACCGCGTCCACGCCCAGATCGTACAGTTCCCTTGCATAGTCCTCAAGAGGCAGCAGCTCATCATTCTTAACAAAGGAATTGACCGTTACATACAGTCGCTTCCCCGCCCCGTGGGCGGTGGACACCGCCTGCGCCAGCTTTTCCATGGTAAAGCCGGCGGCGTCTGCCCTCAGCTGAAGCATGGGACCGCCGAGATATACTGCGTCCGCACCGAAGCGTATTGCCGTCTCCAGCCGTTCAAGGTCGCCGGCAGGTGCCAGCAGCTCCGCTTTGTTGATCATTTCCACAGCCTCCGCAGTAGTTGTCTTCTGATTCAATATTATACCACGCAGCCGGTCACAGAGCAACATACATTACGCCTTGCTGACAGGTCGGATATATGCTAAAATGGCGGCATCACACCCGGAGGAGCATTGCCATGCTGTATTTTGAAAACGATTATTCCCACGGCGCACACCCTGCCGTGCTAAAACACCTTATCGACACCAATCTTGAGCCCTTGCCCGGTTACGGCGCAGACAAATACTGCCTTTCAGCACAGGAGAAGATCCGCGCGGCCTGCCAATGCCCCGCAGCTCAGGTGCGTTTTCTTACCGGCGGCACTCAGACCAATCAGGTGGTCATTTCCGGTCTGCTGCGCTCTTACGAAGGTGTCATCAGCGCCGCCACCGGTCATGTCAACGGACACGAGGCGGGCGCCATCGAGTATTCCGGCCACAAGGTACTGGCCCTGCCCGAGCATGAGGGGCGGCTGGACGCCGTGGAAGTGGACGCATACCTTGCCGCTTACCACGCCGATCCCACCCACGAGCATGTTGTGCGCCCCGGCATGGTGTACATATCCCACCCCACCGAGTACGGCACGCTGTACTCCCTGTCCGAGCTGACCGCGCTTAGTGAGGTCTGCCGCCGTTGGGATATTCCCCTTTTCATGGATGGCGCGCGCCTTGCCTACGGCCTTATGAGCTATGAGACCGACCTGACCCTCCCCGATATTGCCCGCCTGTGCGATGTGTTCTACATCGGCGGCACAAAGGTCGGCGCGCTGCAGGGGGAGGCACTGGTGTTTACCCGCAACAATATGCCCGACCACTTCCTTTCCATCATTAAGCAGCGTGGCGCCCTGCTTGCCAAGGGCCGCCTTGTAGGCGTGCAGTTCGACGCACTGTTTACCGACGGGCTGTATTACACCATCGGCCGCCACGCCGTGGATATGGCCCGGCTTCTGAAGCAGGCCTTCCTGGACAAGGGCTATGAGCTGTTCCTGTCCTCCCCCACCAATCAGCAGTTTGTTGTTCTGGACGATGGGCAGTATGCCCGCCTTGCGGAAGAGGTGAAGTTCACCTTCTGGGAGAAACTGAAGGACGGGCGCACCGTAGTGCGGCTGGCCACCGGCTTTGCCACCACTGAAGATGACATTGAAGCGCTCAAGGCCCTGCTGTAAATAAGACAAAAAGAAGCTCCCGACCTGCCATACGGCTGGTCGGGAGCTTTTCTGTTTTTACAATCAGCCCTCACCGATGGAGTCGGTGACGGAGACTTCCACGCGGCGATTGTAGCAGGCGAAAACGCTGTCTACATGCGCCTTATCGGGCGCTTTGCTCATAAGGCTGACGACAGGGACGAGGATGAGCCCCGCAATCATGCAGAAGGCGCCGGCATTGATGGGGGAGCGGAGAATGGCCGGCAGTACCTGGGGAGCAAGTATATCGGCAAGCATGAACACCACCGAGAATATGAAGCTGACCCAGCAGGCCACTTTGGTGGTGCGCTTCCAGTACAGGCCGTAGAGGAAGGGGGCGAGGAACGCGCCCGCCAGCGCGCCCCAGGAGATGCCCATAAGCTGGGCAATGAAGGTGACGCCGGATTTATACTGGAAGATGGCGATGAACACGGATATTGCGATAAACACAACGATGAGAGCGCGCATGACAAGAAGCTGCTTCTTCTCATCCATTTTCTTTTTGCCGATGTCCTTCAAAAAGTCCAGTGTCAGGGTGGAGCTGGAGGTGAGCACCAGTGAGGACAGGGTGGACATGGACGCCGACAGCACCAGGACCACCACGATCGCGATGAGGATGGTGGGCAGCCCCGACAGCATGGTGGGAATGATCGCATCATAGCCCTGGGTGGCAACATCCACACGGTCGGAAAACAGTCTGCCAAATCCGCCAAGGAAGTAGCAGCCGCCCGCCACAACGGCGGCAAACAGGGTGGAGATTATCATACCCTTGTTGATGGCCTGCTCGCTTTTAATGGCGTAGAACTTCTGCACCATCTGCGGGAGACCCCATGTGCCCAGAGATGTGAGGATCATAACGCCAAAAAGGTTGATGGGGTCGGGGCCGAAGAATGAGGCGAATACGCCCGGAGTTGTGGACACTGCGGGATCGCTGACCTGCGCAAGGCCGTCAAGTGCGGCCATGAAGCCGCCCTGACCCTTGAGCACTGCGGCCACAACGGCGATGATGCCCACGATCATGATGAGACCCTGAATGAAATCGTTTATGGCGGTTGCCATGTAGCCGCCCACAATAACATATATCGCGGTGAGGACTGCCATTACGATGACGCAGACGGAGTAGTCAATATTGAAAGCCATACCGAACAGGCGGCTCAGTCCGTTGTACAGGGACGCTGTGTAGGGGATAAGGAAGATGAACACTATTGCGGAGGCGGTCAGCTTCAGCGCGCGGCTGTCGAAGCGGGAGCCGAAGAACTGGGGCATGGTGGCCGAATCCAGATGCTGGGTCATGACCCTTGTTCTGCGGCCGAGAACGCCCCACGCCAGAAGGGAGCCCAAAAGGGCGTTTGCGATGCCCGCCCAGGTGGCGGCGATGCCGTATTTCCAGCCGAACTGTCCGGCGTAGCCCACAAACACAACGGCAGAAAAATAGGAGGTGCCGTATGCAAATGCGGTCAGCCAGGGGCCGACACTGCGCCCGCCGAGAACGAAACCGTTAACATCGGTGGAGTGGCGGCGGCAATAGAAGCCCACTGCGACCATAACGCCGAAGAAAACAACCAGCATTGCAGCCTTGATGAACATGTCCATAACAGTTACCTCTTTTCATAATAAGTGTAAATAAAAACGCCCTCTGTGCAAATACGCGCAGAGGGCGAAAAAAATCGCGGTATCACCTCTGTTCACCGCCAAAACAGCGGCCTCATCGGGCACATACATGCCCCAAGTCGGATCGGAGCCATGTCGT
>JAZUPH010000097.1:0-10869 GCA_045605145.1 Oscillospiraceae bacterium
AACCTGCCGCTTTGTTGAGGAGTATCTGGGCGGCGACGCCATCGTAGCCTGGACCGCCGGCGCATCCGGCAACCAGAACCCCGTCCTCAGCCACGGCCTGCAGTATGAGTACCCCGACGGATACACCACTGAGGTACCCTATCCCGACGGCGTGGGCTATATGCAGATGGAGCAGATCGGCCGTCTTCACGGTGCCGATGCCTGCCGTGGCCTCAACAGTATCACTGAGTATACCGATGTCATGCCCATCGCTCACGTTCGCGATCTGGTGCTTATGCCTGCGCAGAAGCGCGCGCCGGGCTATGAGAATATCAGGGGCGTGATTCGCATGGGCGGCAGGGGCATAAGAACCGACTTCACTCCTCCCGGTCAGCCGGTGCTTCCCGTGATGGTGGACGACCCTGACAATCCCCAGCCCATGGAGATGGAGCTGCTGATAATGGGCGATGTGGCCATGGTGGGCGCCGGAGCGGAGATTTTTGCCGAGATAGGCAGAGACATTAAGGCCGCTTCCCCCTACAAGAAGACCTTTGTCGTTGCACACATTGCCGAGCACGTTGGTTATGTCCTTGACAAATCTTCCGTACAAAGCACCAGCTTCCAGGCTTTCAGCAATATCAAGCCGGGCGCATCCGATGATCTTATTGTCGACTGCAGCCTTAAAATGTTCAACAAGGCCATGGAGCAGTTTTGATCTGTTTGGCAGTATACTAATATGTATAAAGAAGCAGCCGACCGGAACCGGTCGGCTGCTTGCTTGTATAAGGGTATTTAGCTTAGTATCAGTCCACAAATCTGCCGGGTTTTGCAAGCCACTGAGCAAAATAGTTTGTGGTGACCGCGTGGGTATCTCCGTAGCTGTCGTTTACGGGGCCGAAGTCGTGGCAGCTGCCTTCGGACATGATGATTTCCTTGTCTTCGCTGACTGCAGCCATGTAGTTAAACTCTGTGTTGACGAACTCGTGGCTGGCGGTGTTGCCCTGACAAAGCAGCGGTACATGAATGTGCTTTACATTTTCCCTTGTGGACAGGGGATTGAACACGCCGTCTGCGCCCCACATGGTGCACTCGTCATAGCCGAAGTCGTCATCAAGCTTGACCTCGTTAGCAAGAAGCGTATTCACTGTGGTAACACTTGCGCCGCGGTTGTATACGCTGGAATGTATGGAGTCCTTGGGAGTGCGCACGGTGTAAACGATCTTGTTGTCAGTCACGCTGCCGTCGGGATGCAGAAGCGGTCTGGGCTGAGAGGTTCTGCCCAGCAGCGACACGTCCATGCAGAAAGGTTTGTTATTGCTGCTGCCGCCGGCGCCGCCGGGGATAACGATAGGCTCATCATCGGCAAACTTGCCGCGGCCGTTCCGGATAGCTTCACGCCGCTCCTGTGCGTATGCCAGCAGATCTTTGTACATTTTGATCTGAGCTTTCTGGAAGCGGGAGATAAACTCCTTGGTGTAGTGGGAGCCGCCTGGGATGTAGCCGTTCTCGGGATTGAAAATGTCCAGCTCGGGAATGCGGGCATAGCCGTTGTTGAGGGTTCTTACCGCGGGATCGAGAGCCAGCACGGACATAATGCCGTAATTGGCGTCGATGAGCATCAGACCGTCGGCGGGAAGCAGCGGCTCAACATCGGGGAACTCCACCAGGCGCCTGGTGTTCTTGAATCTTGCGGTGCCGTTTTCGGCGATATACTGGTATGCGCTGGTCATGCAGCCGCCCTGGCTGTGACCCATGAGAACGATCTTTTCAATGCCGGGCATCGCCTTGATAAACTTCAGGCACTGATTGATCTCAGAAAGCCAGCCGTCTATGTTCCGCTTGCGCGGGGCGATTCCGGCGGCGGTGAAGCCGTAGTGCGCCATCTCGATCATGGGGGAGAAGGCCATGTAGCCGCTTCCGTGGACAGCAACAACGGCAACTTTGTCATATTTGGTCTTTTCGGTGGGCTTATATACAGCCAGACCCGTGCCGCCGTTACCGCTTCTGTCGCGGTTGAAGGAATAAAACTGATTTGTTATGGCGTATTTCTTTTCGATCATGATTGAAACCTCCGTTAGGCTGTCGGGCTAAAAACAATTTAGCCGTTGAGCAGTCAATCCTTGGGCCTGTATACACCCTCCATGGTGTATGCAAGGACGCTGAAGCCCGGAATATACTTGAAGTATCTGACCCGTGTTCCGCCGCCCTTTCCGCCCACGCTCTCCTTCTTATAGTCGTAGCAGTTGGGATCCTCAAGAATCTTATTGATCGTTTCAAGGAAGTTGTTGAACAGGTGGCTCTCCAGGTTGACCATGAAATGACCCGGGAATATGTAGTCAAACTCATCCAGACGGGCACAAAGGCGGATGAGATTGTCTCTGTAGGTCTCAAGGTTGCAGTATTTGCCGTAAACGACACCGGGTCTTGCGCCGTTGCCCACGCCGGAAACATCGCTGCAGACATCATCGCCGGCGAATATCAGCCGGTTCTTTTTGTCCAGATACATGGCGTGTCCGCCGCTGCCGTGTCCGCCGGTCCAGATAAGCTCGATCTCATAGTCATCGCCCAGATTCCACGTGTATCCGTCGGGCACGCCGATGAGATTGTATTCTCTGTACTCGGGCAGGTCTTTCGGGTCAAACTGCAGCCAGATGTTGTTGCCGTTTGCATCGAACAGATAGTCAAACATTGTGGGGCACACGGCCTTGTCGATCGCCGGCTTCTCATATTCATGGCAGTACACGGTGTCATAGCGGGTATTGCCGAAGGAATGGTCGGGACCCAGGTGTGTGTTAACCACGATAAGCTCTTTGCCGCCGGTCAGCTCATCAATAAGTGCGCGCTGATCGCCCAGACCGCAGGCGGTATCCACGACGAAGGCCTTTTCCGGGCCGACGGTAACATACATCCAGACATCTCCGGCGCCGTCATTATTCTGATTGAACAGGCCGTACATATTGTCGCGGAACTGATAAACCTCAACATAGGGGTTGCAGTCATAAACCTTGCAGATGTGGCTTTCGCGCAGCATCTTCATGTATGCCCAGCTGATCACGTTCTGATCGGCGCCCCAGGTGAGGCGCCTTGCCTTCGACGGGCCGTTGATGGGCCACATGCATTTGCGTCCGCCGCGAATTTCTTCAATAGTTCTGTTTTCTGACATAGTTTTCTCCAATCCTTTAATATGTTGTTGTGTTGGTGTGTCTGCAAACGGAAGGGATTATTTCCTCAAATTGGACGACAACAGTTTCTCGCTGCGGTCATCCGTGTCAACGACATCATCCTCGTCGTCCGTGTCGAGGCTGTACTTATTGATGTTGTCATTCTTTTCCGTTTTCAAAGGGATTGTACGGTAGGTTTTGAAAATATAGAGGGGGAGCAGTATCTGCAGGAGATAGCTGAGCGCAACACATACAGACAGTGCCGAGTGCTCCTGAAAAATGAGATTTACGCAGCAGGCCAGCACGGTGACACCGAGAAGAACAGCCCTGACAATGGGCGCGATCTTCAGTTTGGTGCTCACATCCATATAGTTTGACTCTGTCGTTTGGCGCGGGGAGAAATAGAACTGAAAGACGCCCACAAGCTCATAAACCTGCGCCGCCAGTGACAGCACCGCCGGAATTACGACGATTGCGGCCTGCGTTATGGGGGTGTTTACTGCGCCGGTTGCGATAAACAGCAGTAAACCCACTATTCCCGCGATAAGCACAGACTTTTTCTTTGCCTTCAGCTCTTCCTCGGGTATATTCCAGATGTGCCACGGCCGGTAATAGATATACTCTATCTTAAAACCTTTTTTGTTGTTGGCGGGCACACTCACCGCCATGTAGTTTTCTTCAAATCTGCTTTTCAGAGTTTTCATACAGACTCCTGCATATACAATCCGTTATAAACAGACGGAGAGGTATTTCTAAATTAAAAAAGTCACCTGCCCGCGTTTGGCGCAGGCAGGTGACGCGGCTTGAATTATTTCTTTGTAAGCGCTCTGAGTGCGGAGGGAGTGGGCGGCAGCTCCTTATCGGTTATGCTGTAAGCAATGCAGCTGAAGCCCTTGATATACTTGAAGTAACGGGTTCTGGGTGCGCCGCCGTTGGGGGAGGGATGCACCTGGATGTAATCGTAGTTATGCTCGGGATCCTCAAGGATGAAGTTGAGAGCATCCAGGATGTCCAGCATAAGGGGAGACTCAAGGTTGGTGATGAAATGCTCGGGGAAGATGTAGTCAAACTCATCAATGCGGTCGATAAGACGCTTGACGGTCTCTCTGTACTTGTACAGTGAGCACTCCTCAATGGGATAGCTTACCGTGCCACAGCCGGAGATGTCAGAGCAGATGTTGTCGCCGGAGAACAGGATCTTGTTGTGCTTGTCCAGATATGCTGCTGCGCCGGGGCCGCCGTGGCCGTGGGTCTGAATAAGCTCGATCTCGTAGCCGCCGCCCAGATCCCAGGTGTAGCCATCCGGTACACCGATGACCTCATAGGGCGCAAATTTAGGCAGATCCTCTCTGTCGAACTCGAGCCAGATGTTGTTGCCGTTCTCATCGAACAGATAGTCCCACATATGCTCGTTCTGGGCATCAACCAGAGGCTTCAGCTCTTCGTGGCAGTATGCTCTGCCGAAGCGGCAGTTACCGAAGGCGTGGTCAAAGTGGTCGTGGGTGTTTACAACGATAATCTCCTTGCCGCCGGTGATCTCGTCAACCAGGGCCTTGCTGTCGCCCAGGCCGTAAGCGGTGTCCACCAGGAAACACTTCTCCGGGCCAATGGTCAGCCACATCCATACATCGCCTGCGCCGTCACAGTTCTGATTGAACAGACCGTAAACGTTGTCGCGGAACTGGTAAACCTCAACGTAGGGGTTGCAGTCATACACCTTGCAGGGGTGATGCTCTCTGACCTCTTTCATGTAGGCCCAGCTGATGTGGTTCTGTGCGCCGCCCCAAAGGATGCGCTTGGCTTTGGACTTGCCGTTGATGGGATACATTACCTTTTTCATGTAACTGCCTCCTTTATAATGTAATATATATTGCTCAGTTTATACTATCATATCACAAAATGTGAATAATTTCATCTTAATATACTGCATGCCCATAAAAAGACAGCCGGAAATATGAAGCATATTTCCGGCTTGTCATGGACCGCATTACAGACCGTTAATTTCTCTGACTCTGTGGCAGGAAACAAAGTGTCCGGGCTCGACCTCATGAAGCTGGACGGGCTGAGAACACTCGTCTGTTGCATAGGTGCAGCGCTGAGCGAAGCGGCAGCCGGGCTTCGGGTCGATGGGAGAGGTGATCTCGCCCTTGAGCAGTATTCTCTGCTTCTGGTTGTGGATATCCACGGTGGGAATGGCAGAAAGCAGGGCCTTGGAATAGGGGTGATAGGGCTTGTCGAACAGCTCGTTGGTGGGGCAGGTCTCGACCATCTGGCCAAGATACATGACGCAGATGTTGTCGGAGATGTGCTTGACAACGGACATATCGTGAGTAACGAACATGAAGGTCAGTTCGTTCTGGTCCTGAAGGTCCATCAGCAGGTTCAGAATCTGAGCCTGGATGGAAACGTCCAGTGCGGAAACGGGCTCGTCGCAGACTACGAACTTGGGGTTGAGTGCGATGGCTCTTGCGATACCGACGCGCTGACGGCGGCCGCCGTCCAGCTCGTGAGGATAGGACATACGGAAGCGCTTCTCAACACCAACCAGATCCATAAGTCTGTCGGTCTCCTCCTCCAGTTCGGCCTTGTTGAAGCGGCCGGAGAGGAGAAGCGGCTCCATAACGGTGTCGCGGAGGGTAAGTCTGGGGTTGAGGGAGGAGAAAGGATCCTGGAAGATGATCTGCATATTCTCGCGCAGAGCTCTCAGGCCCTTCTTGTCCAGATGGGTGACATCCTTGCCCTCAAACTTAATGGTGCCGCCGGTGCTTTCCAGCAGGTGGATGGCGGTTCTGCCCAGGGTGGACTTGCCGCAGCCGGACTCACCAACGAGGCCCATGGTTTCACCCTTGTTTATGGTGAAGGTGACATCGTCGACCGCGTGCACCATGCCGCGGGAGGTCGGGAAATATTTCTTAAGATGCTCGATCTCAAGAAGAGGAGTTTTTACGTTTTCCATCTTAGACCTCCTTGTCGAACTTGTGGCAGCGGACAAAATGTCCGGCACTGATCTCGATGTTCTCGGGCTTGACTTCCGAGCACTTGTCCGTTGCATCGGGGCAGCGGGGTGCAAAGGGGCAGCCGGTGATAACTACTGAGGGATCGGGGGGCATGCCCTCGATGGGGGACAGCCTGTCCACGTTCTTGGAAAGGTCGGGCAATGCACCGAACAGACCCACGGTGTAGGGATGAGAAGCGTAGTCAAACAGGTCCACCTTGGAACCCATCTCCACCACCTCGCCGCCGTAGACAACTGCAACTGCGTCGCAGGTGCCTGCAACAACGCCCAGGTCGTGGGTGATAAGGATCATGGAGGTGCCGCGCTCCTGCTTCAGGTTTTTGATCAGGTCGAGGACCTGCGCCTGGATGGTAACGTCAAGAGCGGTGGTGGGCTCGTCAGCGATCAGCAGATCGGGGTTGCAGGCCAGTGCGATTGCGATGACAACGCGCTGCTTCATGCCGCCGGAGAACTGGTGGGGATACTCGAAAGCTCTGTCTTCGGAAATGCCGACGGTCTCGAGCATATTGATAGCGGACTTGATGGCGGCTGATTTGCTGATGTGCTGATGGATTGCGATACCTTCTGCGATCTGGTCAACAACGGTCTTAACCGGGTTGAGGGCGGTCATGGGATCCTGGAAGATCATGGAAATGCTGCCGCCGCGCAGAGTGCGCATCTCTTCTTCGGGGAGGGCAAGGATATCCTTGTCGTTGTACCACACTTCACCGGTAACACTGCGGGTGGCGTGGTCGGGCAGGATTCTCAGTATGGCCTTGGCGATACTGGTTTTGCCTGCGCCGGTCTCGCCCACGAGACCGAGGGTGCTGCCGCGCTCCATCTCAAAGGATACGCCGTTTACTGCGTAGATGGGGGCGCCGCCGGAGGTGTACTGTACATTCAGATCCTTGACAACAAGTACTTTGTTATTCATTTCTGTCATTGTATTTCCCCTCCCATCAGTCTCTCAGTTTCGGGTCGAGAGCATCGCGGACAGCGTCGCCGACCATGTTGAAGCTAAGAACGGTAACCATAATGAAAATGCCGGGAATGAGAACCATGTGAGGATAGTCTCTAATGTATGCGCGTGCGCCGGACAGCATGGAGCCCCATTCAGGAGTGGGCGGCTGAACGCCGAAGCCCAGGAAGCTGAGGGAGGACGCTGCCAGACCGGCATTGGCGATACCCATGGCGATCTGCACGATCAGGGGAGAAATGGCGTTGGGCACAACGTGACGCGCCATAACTCTCAGAGTGGTGCAGTTGATGGAGGTCGCAGCCTCAATGTACTCAGAGTTGCGTACGGTGAGGATGTTGGCACGCATCATTCTGGCGTAGTTGGCAATGCCGGAAATACCCATTGCCAGTATGATCTTTCCGAATCCGGGACCAAGTACTGCGGAAATGGCAATCGCCAGCAGTATGTTGGGGAAGGACTGGAAGACATCCAGAAAACGCATCAGCAGGTTGTCTACAACGCCGCCGAAATAACCGGCGACCGCGCCGACGATGATGCCCAGAACACAGCTTACCGCGGTGGACAGTACGCCGATGCTCATGGTGAACTTGGCTCCGTAAAGAATACGGGAGAGAATATCACGGCCGATCTCGTCACAGCCCAGCAGATGGTCAAAGCTGGGGGTTGCGTAACGGTCTCTCATGTTGATCTCTTTGTAGCCGTAGCGGCAGATCAGGGGGGAGATCAGAGAGAGGATAAGCAGCGTCACAACGATGACAAGGCCAATCATTGCGCCGGGATTCTTGCGGATTCTCTGCCAGATGTAGGGAAGTGAACCGGGCTTATAGCTGGCGGTCTTCTTTTCGGCAGCAGGGATATTTTCTTTATTGATTTTAACAGCCATTATATGTACCCCTCCTTGCTCAACCGGCAGCCTTGCTGGTCTTCTTCTTGCTGCTGACATACTGCGCCTTGATTCTGGGATCGACGAAGGCGTAGATAATGTCGGTAACAAGCATCATCAGCGAGAATGTGAAAGCAATGTAAACTATTGAACCCTGAACGCAGTTATAGTCACGGCTGTTGATGCCGGTGATCATATAAGAGCCGATGCCGGGAATGGAGAAAATAGTCTCGATAATCGTGGTACCGCCGAGCATGTGGCCGAAACGGCCGCCGCATACGGTGATGATGGGGATAAGCGCGTTGGGAAGAGCGTGTCCGTAAATGACCTTGCGCTCGGAAAGACCCTTGCTTCGTGCGGTGACAACATAGTCGGCACGAATAACCTCAAGCATGGAGGATCTGGTCTGTCTTGCGATACCGGCAAGGCTTCCGATACAGTTGGACAGAACGGGAAGCACGAAATACTTCCAGTTGCCCACGCCGTTGGAGGGGAGCCAGCCCAGCTTGAGCGAGAACAGGATGACCAGCATCAGTGCCAGCCAGAAGCCGGGCATCGAGCTGCCGAACAGGGTGACCACAAGCAGAATGCGGTCAAGAGGTTTGTTGGCATTAACGGCACAGAGAATACCGATGGGCACACCAATAATAACGGAGACCGCCACGCACAGAAGCGCCAGAGTCAGAGTGTAGGGGAAGCGGGCCATAAGCTCGTCACCCACGTTGGTGCCGTAGAGGTATGAGGTGCCGAAGTCCAGATGTACGATTCCCTTAAGGTAGTTCCACAGACGCACGATGAACGGATCGTTCAGTCCGTATTGCTCACGCACGGCCTCAATCTGGGCCTCGGTGGCGTGGTCGCCCAGCGCGATCTGCACCGGGTCACCGGGAACGAAGTACATCAGGACAAAAATCAGGATGGCAACGACCAGCAGAATGGGGATCATCTGCAGCAGTCGTTTTCCGATATATTTTAACATCCTTATCTCCTATTTCTAAATTCCATGTTCCGGCGCCGGAAACCCGACGCCGGAACAAATTGCTGTGATACTGATTAACTTATCGGGAAATAATTAGTCGGCGACACCAACATAGTCGTCAGCAAAGACGTAGGCGTTGACGCGGGGGTTGAAGCAGTTGGAGGGAGTCAGCTGCAGGATGCCATCCTGGCCAACGGTGAACTTGAAGGAAACGGTGGTGGCCTTCATGTAAGCCTGATCCTTCAGATAGTAGTGGAACTCGTCGGTGGCTGCGGGATCGTTGTTCTCGAAGCAGGCCTTCAGCAGCTCGACCAGCTTGTCATCGTGAGTGAACTGCCAGGAGCCGTTGGAGTAGCCGGCGGGGTTGAACAGGTCGTTCCAGCCCTGGGTGATGTGGCCGGTGCACTGCTTGGAGTCGGTGATGATGTCCCACTGAGTGGAGTCGAACTTGTACTGGTTGAACAGAGCCTGGTCAACGCACAGCAGGTCGATGGTGATGCCGATCTGCTCGAAAGCATTGATGTAAACAGCGTTGGTGGCGTCTGCGGTGGAGCCGGTACGGCACAGGAAGCGCAGGGTGACGCCATCGGGATAGTTGGACTGAGCCATGTACTCCTTGGCCTTCTCCAGGTCATACTCGAAGTATTCTTCATCTTCCCAAGCTGCGTTGTAGCCGCCCATAGCATCGGAACCTGCGGTCTTGCAGACTGCGCTGGTGGTCAGGTCGCCGCCGCCGGCGTAGATCAGGTCTTCGCAGTTGATAGCGTGCAGGATGGCCTTGCGCAGGTTGATGTCGGTGGCCAGGACAGACTGAGACTCGTCCATATTCAGGCCTACGACGCCGAACATGTTGCCGCCGTTGACGAGAACATTCCAGCCCTCCAGAGGAGCACCGTCAACATAGAAGCGCTGCAGCTCGGAAGCGGTGATCTGGGTAGCGTCGATCTCTTTGTTCTCAAGAGCGATGGATCTCATAGCGCCCTCGGTGATGACGGGGAGGTAGATGGTCTTGGCATTCTGCTTTGCACCAAGGCTCTCCACATCGGAGGGGAACCAATAATCCTCAACAGCCTCGAGAGTCAGCTTGGAGCCGGCAACGTACTCAACGACCTTGTAAGCGCCGGTGGTTGCGGGATCAAACTGCTTCTCGTCATCGCCGGCACCCTCATACCAAGCCTGGCTGATGTTGGTGTGACGATAGAAGGACAGGAGGCCCTCGATGGAGCCGTTGCCGGCAGCGGTCAGGACCATCTGCAGGTGGGTGTCATCAACCTTGGTCAGGGACTTCATGTCGGTGGAGATGGTGGTGATCTCACCGATCTGAGCCATCTGGTCATAGCTGAAGATGATGTCGTCGGCCTTGATGGGGTTGCCCTTGCTGTCAACGATGTTGTCATACAGCTCGATGTCGAAGGTGACATCGTCAACCTTGGTCACGCTCTTGGCGAGCCAGGGCTGCAGCTCTTCCAGGGATGCGCCGTACTTGGGAGCGCACATCAGGGAAGCGTACATAACCTGGCAGATCCAGTCGCGGGCGCCGGATGCGCCGCCGAAGGGGCCGATGTCGAAGGATGCGCCGGTAAGAGCGGCGGTGAGAGTCTTCACCTGAGCGCTGGCCTGAACGCCTTCGATAACGCCGGTGCTCTCCTGAATCTTTTCGCCGTCGGGGGTGGAAGTGCTGCTGCCGGTGCTGCCGGTGCTGCCGGTGGTTTCGCCGTCACCGCCGCATGCTGCCAGAGCGAACATGGAGGCCAGACCAGCGCCGCCAATGCCGGCGACCTTGAGGAAATCTCTTCTGCTGAGTTTAGTCATAGTGTAATACCCTCTCATAATAATATTTAACCGCTGTGCGGTCATTTATGTAGTGATTGCCGACTGACGCGGCCGTGTGCA
>JAZUPH010000098.1:0-11522 GCA_045605145.1 Oscillospiraceae bacterium
AGGGGGAGCTGTCGAGCGAAGCGAGACTGAAGGGGGAAACAGTAAATCAGGGTGGTAAGAATTGTGTGTGTTCCACATCGCCAGCATTGTCGTTTAACCCCTTCCACCATGCTTCGCATGGTCCCCCTCCCCCTGTGGGGGGAGGCTTAGGGTGCAAAGCAAGAATGGAGGTTTATTCATCATGGCCTTGGGACGAGTCGCCGTCAGTTGTCTCTCCCGCAATACAGTCAGCTTGTCAGATGCGATATATCCTTGTAGTAATTGCCATAATAAAAAGAATTAGGAGGTATCGTAAACTATGTAACAGGTCAATGTAACAGGACACTCGCAGGATCGCGCGCACATCCGTCCGACGCGCATAGGCTGAGGGTTCCACTCCGGATCGGCATAGCTGCCGGCACCCGTAAAGGTGCGTCCTCCGCATAGCATGATATTTATCCACGGTGCTGTCATCCGTGCTGACGAACGATGGTAAAGTGGGGAGAGAGTCACACCAACGCCCGGGGCATCTTCACGCCGCGGTTCGCTCCGGGCTGCCCAGCCCAACATTTTTTAGACTACGGTGGTTGTCTATGACGCGGATACCCTCCACCGGCAGTATTAGGTTTCGGCTTTTGCCTTACCGATATACTACCGAAAGCGGTAACAATTCTCTAACACCCGCCTGTGCCTGTGCGGGATTTGTTTTGCGGGGATCGCTGCAGCGTCTCCTGCAAATTTGCAATTGGCTTTGCAGGATATTCGTCAAAACGACGTTGTCAATTTGACGAGATGTTAACAATATGTTACACACCCTGATGGGAAATTTTTTGGATTGATATCTGGGATATATATTGTATAATGTGTGTATTGATGAGTATTGGGTGGATTTTCCCCTGTTGCTCATGAGAGAACATGTAAAAAATGGTGCGGCAAATCATGTTGCGCCATTAATATATTTTTAAAAAATATAAAAGGAGAATGAAAATGAATCGACTGACACGCAGAGATTTCCTTAAGCTCACCGGTATCGGCATGACCGGCGCTGCTGCGGCTCTGGCACTGGCAGGCTGCGCTGGCGATGACGCCGGCACCACCGATGGCGGCACCACCAATGAGGCTGCTACCGGCGAAGTCACCGCCGACAGCTCCGCACATACCCTGGCTGACATCAGCGACCTGTCCGAGGACGACATTAAGGCCCTCATCGACTCCCACACTGATGCTGACGGCAACACCTTCGTTACCGCCTCCATCACCGACGACCCCGGCTCCATGAACCCCTACGGCTCCGGCTCCTCCAAGCCCAGAATGGTCGTTATGGAAGGTATCTTCGAGGGTCTGTACTGCATCCAGGGCACCGGCGGCGAGCTGAAGCCCGTTCTGGCTGACGGCGACTATCAGGTCAGTGACGACGGTCTGACCTACACCATCAAGCTCAAGGACTATGTCCATGACCAGAATGGCAACGCCTTCACCGCTGACGATGTTTACTTCACTCTTGAGACTGTTGCCCGCACCGAGTACAGCAACAAGAACATGAACTACGTTGACAAGGTTGAGGTTCTTGGCGATTATGAAATAGCCATCACCTTCAACACCCCCGCTCTCAACCGCGTTATCAGCACCCTCATTGCCTATCTGTTCACTCAGAAGTCCTATGAGGCCAGCGCTGACGGCATGATCACCACCCCTGTGGGCACCGGCCCCTATGCCATGACCGACTGGGTCAGCGGCTCCACCCTGGACTATCTGTACACCAAGGATTACTGGGAGACCGATGAGAGCAAGATCGTAAGAAACAGCTATCACAACGTCGACAGAATCATCTACAAGGTCATCAAGGACGCCGCTCAGCGCGTTATCGGCCTTGAGTCCGGCGAGCTGGATATGTCCACCGGCGTTTCCGCCACTGACCTGGGCAACTTCGAAGGCAACGGCGACTACAACATCTTCTCCTCCCTGCAGGATCAGGTCGTCTCCATCTTCTTCAACTCCAGCGAGAACAGCCCCTGCCAGGACATCAAGGTCCGTCAGGCCATCGCTTACGCCATCGACGCTCAGGGCGTCATCGACGGCGTTGACCAGGGCAACGGCAAGATGTGCAAGGCCGGCTGGTGTGACATCTTCCCCGACTTCGATCCCAAGTGGAACGAGGAAGACTACTATGATTACAACATCGAGAAGGCTAAGGAGCTCCTGGCTGAGGCTGGCGTGTCCAACCTGAAGATCAAGATCATGTTCGAGAACAACGACCGTCTGGCATCTGTCGCTCAGGTCGTTCAGGGCTACCTGGCAGAGGTCGGCATCGAGCTGGAAATCTTCCCCTGCGACGGCGCTCTGTTCAACACCTACAAGCTGGACAACACCCAGTCTGACCTGCTGATGGCCACCTGCGGTTCCTCCACCTTCGGTTCCTCCTCCTTCGTCGGCAACCTGAGAGCTTCCGGCCCCGACAAGTCCCTCATCGGCATCACTGATGAAGAGCTGGTCAAGAAGATCGACGACATGACCGTCAATGCTTACACCGACTGGAGCTATGCTCATGACCTGCACTACTACGTAAAGGACAACTGCTACCTGTACGTTCTGTATGCTCCCATCAACTTCACCGTCACCTCCAGAGTCGTCACCGGCTTCATCCTCAACCAGAAGGGCATGGATTCCCCCAACTGCTGCACCTACCTCTGGAACAAGTAATCTGACCGGAACGGGACATAGTTTCATACCGATCAAAGTACTTAGCGTGATAATTGCGCGGCCCGGGTTCCGGGCTGCGTAAAGCCACAGCGCAAAGCTCACACCTTTGGGTGCTGACGCAGATTGTCAGTCCGCAGGAACGGTGCTTGCCGCTCCTGCGGGCTTTCCTTTAAGCTCACTTTTGTAAAATGGGAGGCGATGAGCCACAATGCTTAGATACATCCTCAAACGCCTTTTATGGATGATTCCCGTTATCCTGGGCGTTGCCATCTTTATTTTCTCCATACTGTACTTCGTTCCCGGCGACCCCGCTGAGATCATGCTCGGCACCGACGCCACCCCGGAAGAAGTTGCGGCAATGCGCGCGGTCATGGGCCTTGACCAGCCCTATATTGTGCAGCTGTTCAGATTTTTGACAGATACCTTCCTGAGGGGCGACATGGGCGAGTCCTACTTCACCCACATTCCCGTCATGAAGGAGCTTATGAACCGTACCCCCAGAACCCTTATCCTGGGCTTCTCGTCCATGATACTGACCATGCTCATCGGTATCCCCCTGGGTATCGTTGCTGCCACTCACCAGAACCAGCTGGCTGACCGTTTCTGTATGGTCATCGCCCTCGTCGGCGTTTCGATGCCCGGTTTCTGGCTGGCACTGATGCTGGTCATCCTGTTCTCACTCAAGCTGGGCTGGCTGCCCGCCACCGGTGTCGGCGGACCCCAGTATTACATCCTGCCCGTTCTTTCCTCCACCATCGGCGGTCTCGGCGGACAGGCCCGTATGTCCCGTTCCTCCATGCTTGAGGTCATCAGATCCGACTATGTTACCACCGCCCGCGCCAAGGGTCTTACCGAGCGCGAGGTTATTTACAAGCACGCCCTGCCCAACGCAATGATGCCCATCATCACCGTTGCCGGCGGCCGTCTTGCCCACATCTTCGGCGGCTCGGTCATCATTGAAACCGTCTTCTCCATCCCCGGCGTCGGCGGCTACATGATCGATGCCATCAACAAGCGTGACTATCCCATCGTCCGCGGCTCGGTTCTGTACCTGGCCATCATATTCTCGCTGTGTATGCTGCTGGTCGACATCGCCTACGGCTTCATCGATCCGCGCATCAAGGCCCGTTATGCCAACTCCGGCAAGAAAAAGGCTAAAGGAGGTGCCAAATAATGGCTGAAGTAAACACCAAGGTTCCGGCACCTGAAAAGAAGCTGAAGAAAGAAAGCCAGACCATGGCGGTCATCAAGAGAATTCTCAAGAACCCCACCGCTACCGTCGGCTTCGCACTGTTCATCGCCCTTGTGCTTATGGCAATTTTTGGCCCCATGGTCAGCCCCTACAACTATGCACAGATGGACATGAAGTCCACCTTCCAGTTCCCCAGCCTTAAGCACCCCTGCGGCACCGACAACCTGGGCCGCGACCTGCTGACCAGAATCATGTTTGGCGCCCGATACTCCCTGAGCATGGGCTTCGCCGCTGTTATCTTCTCCGCTGCCGTGGGTATCGTTCTTGGCGCCTGCGTCGGCTACTTCGGCGGCACCTTCGACAACCTGGTCATGCGCTTCCTTGACATTTTCCAGGCCATCCCCGGCATGCTGCTGACCATCGCCATATCCACGGCGCTTGGTACCGGCGTCGGCAACACCATTCTTGCCATGTCCATCAGCCGTATGCCCGGTCTTGTCCGCATCACCCGAAGCGCGGTCATGAAGATCCGCGGCGACGAGTTCCTTGAGGCTGCCGAGGCCATCGGCTGCAGCCACTTCCGCCGCATCTTCGTACATACCCTGCCCAACAGCCTTGCCCCCGTCATCGTTGAGGTCACCATGGGCGTTGCCAACACCATTCTGGCTCTGTCCTCCCTCAGCTACGTCGGTCTGGGCGTTCAGCCCCCCATCCCCGAGTGGGGCGCTCTGCTCAGCGGCGGCAAGCTGTACATCCGCACCTATCCGTACATGATCATCTTCCCGGGCCTTATCATAGCCATCACCGTCCTCGCCCTGAACCTGGCCGGCGACGGTCTGCGCGATGCGCTTGACCCGAAACTGAAACAGTGATAGGAGGGAACGAACGTGAGTGAAAATGTAAAATTCCTTGAGGTAAAGGATCTTCGCGTCCAGTACACCTCCGGCGGCGAGATCATCAGCGCCGTCAACGGCGTATCTTTCTCCGTCGATAAGGGTGAGACTCTCGCCCTCGTCGGTGAGACCGGCGCCGGCAAGACCACCATTGCCAAGTCCATTCTTCGCATCCTGCCCCATCCTCAGTCCAAGGTTCTGGACGGTTCCGTCGTTCTTGAGGGCACCGACCTGATGCAGATCCCCGAGGCTGAGATGCGTAAGATCCGCGGCAACAAGATCGCCATGATCTTCCAGGATCCCATGACGGCCCTCAACCCCGTTATGCGCGTCGGCGATCAGATCGCTGAGGTTGTTGAAAAGCATAAGACCGCTGTTGGCATGAGCTCTATGGAGCGCGCCATTGAGATGCTGGAAACCGTCGGCATCCCCGGCTCCCGCGCCAATGAGTATCCCCATCAGTTCTCCGGCGGCATGAAGCAGCGCGTCGTCATCGCAATGGCGCTGGCCTGCAACCCGGACCTGATCCTCGCGGACGAGCCCACCACCGCTCTTGACGTTACCATCCAGGCCCAGGTTCTCGACATGATTACCGACCTGAGAAAGCAGTTCAACACCTCCATGATCCTCATCACCCATGACCTGGGCGTCGTGGGACAGGTTGCCGACAAGGTCGCCGTCGTCTACGCCGGCGAGATCCTTGAGTACGGCAGCAAGACCGAGGTATTCCTCAACCCCAGCCATCCTTACACCATTGGTCTGTTCGGTGCGATCCCCGACCTGCATACCAAGGCGAAGAGACTGGCCAACATCAAGGGCCTGCCGCCCGATCCGTCCAACCTGCCTGAGGGCTGCTGCTTCAATCCCCGCTGCCCCCATGCAACTGATGCCTGCCGCAGCGGTAAGCCCGGCATGGTCGAGGTCGGCCCCGACCACTACTGCGCCTGCATCCATGTCAACGATAAGGAGGGATGAAGATGGCTACACCGTTAGTAGAGATAAAGCATCTTAAGAAGTATTTTGACACCCCCAGAGGTCCTCTGCACGCTGTCGATGACATCAACATGGTCATCAACAAGGGTGAGACCATGGGCGTCGTCGGCGAGTCCGGCTGCGGTAAGTCCACCCTCGGCCGTTCCGTCATCAACCTGCTGCCCAAGACCGACGGTCAGGTCATTTTTGACGGCCGTGATGTGTCCCATCCCAACAGGAAAGAGCTGCACCAGCTGCGCAAAGAGATGCAGATCATCTTCCAGGACCCCTACTCCTCTCTGAACCAGCGCCGCACCGTTGAGCAGACCATTCTGGAGCCTATTCAGCTGCACAGCAAGGGTCTGAGCAAGGCCGCCATGGAGAAAGAGGCTGAGCGTCTTATGGATCTGGTCGGTATCGACCGCAGACTGCGTCTGAGCTATCCCCACGAGCTGGACGGCGGCCGCCGTCAGCGCGTCGGCATCGCCCGCGCACTGGCTCTCAACCCCAAGTTCATCGTCTGTGATGAGCCCGTTTCCGCCCTTGACGTTTCCATCCAGGCTCAGATACTGAACCTGCTGATGGACCTTCAGGACGAGATCGGCCTGACCTACATGTTCATCACCCACAACATGTCCGTTGTTAAGCACATCTCCCATAACATCACCGTTATGTATCTGGGCCAGGCTGTTGAAACCAGCCCCACCGATGATATGTTTGACAACCCGCTTCACCCCTACACCAAGGCTCTGCTTTCTGCTATCCCCACCACGGATATTACCAAGAAGCAGGAGAGAATCATCCTCAAGGGCGAGCTGACCTCCCCGGTCAACCCCAAGCCCGGCTGCCGCTTCGAGCCCCGCTGCGCATATGCCTGCGAACAGTGTCTTGAGCCGCAGCAGCTGCAGGAGCTTCGTCCCAACCATTACGTTGCCTGCTGCAGAGCAAAGGAACTCAACAATCTGTAATACCGCATCTACGGGGGCAGGGCATTGTCCTGCCCCCAAGGCATATGCCGGGATGGCGGACGGGGGCATCTTTGCTGCATAAGGCGTTCCGCACCTGCCGATTTCTCAGGGTACAGGCGCATGCGGTCCCGCCGCCGACAATTGATTTGAAATTAAACAACAGGAGGTTGTAAAAATATGGCATTCCAAGATGTAAAAATCCAGAGACCGGTGAATTCACCTCTCGCCGTAAAGCGCACCGTCTGGCGTGAGCCGGAGAATCCCATCCGCTCCGCTTACGCAAAGCTGCTCAGAGAGCGCTGCGACAACAAGCGCGTCTACCCCGAGATCAATCCCTATGTTGAGGTGTACACCTTCCGCGAGAATCTGTACTGCATCTACACCCTCAGCCTTGACGGAATGGGCGACAGCTGGATCTTCGTCATCAACGGCCCCGAGAAGGCACTGGTCATCGATACCAGCTTCGGTCTGGGCGATCTGAAGAGCCTTGTTGAGCATCTGATCGGCGCCGGCAAGGAGTATTATGTTGCAAATACCCACTGCCACTTCGACCACGCATACGGCAACTTCCAGTTCGACAAGGTCTACTGCCACGAGTTTGAGAAGCCCATGATCGAAGAGCGCATGAATCCCCACATCTGGGACTATCTGTTCGACGAGAACGGCAAGGGCAACTGGGCAGACTTCCCCCGTGAGGCACTGGTTGAATTCCGTGAGTATGAGGTCGTGGGTGTGCCCGACGGATACATTTTCGATCTGGGCGGCGGCCACGAGGTGGAGCTGGTGTTCCTGCCCGGCCATTCCCCCGGACACTGCGGCTTCCTCGACAAGAAGAACCGCATCTTCTTCCCCGGTGATGACTGCTGCGTGGGCGCTGTCGGCGCCGGCGGCGGCCCGCGTCCCGGCGTGCCCCATGGTGAGTACTGCACCATCGAGGCACTGGCCAATGAGGTCAGAAAGATTGTCGCCCGTATGGACGAGTTTGACGATCTGTTCCCCAGCCATGGCCCGCTGGAGACCGGCCCCATCATGCTGGTAAGCCTCCTTGAGGCCTGTGACGAGGTTCTTGCCGATCCCAACTGCTACGACACCATCCAGGTGCGTGAGCGCTTCGGCGTGATTCACAAGTCCTATGCAAAGAAGATCTTTGAGTCCGGCTACCTGACCTATGGCGCCAAGGGAGTCTATATGGACAGAGAGGCCGTCATCGACTGATTTGGAGGAGAACACATGGCATTTCAGGATGTAAAAATTCAGCGCCCCGTCAATGCCCACATCAAGTCCGTGCGTACCGTCTGGCGTGAGCCGGAGAACCCGGTCCGCTCATCCTATGCAAAGCTGCTGCGTGAGCATGACAGGACCAGAAAGGTCTACGATGTTGACCCCTATGCTGAGGTTTATAAGTTCCGCGACAATCTGTACGGCATCTTCACCCACAGCCTTGACGGCATGGGCGATCCCTGGATCTACCTGATCGTCGGCCCCGAGAGAGCACTGCTTATCGACACGGGCTTCGGCCTGGGCAATCTGAAGGGTCTGGTGCATGAGCTGATCGGTGATATGCCCTACGATGTGGCTATCACCCACTGCGCTTACGACCACTCCTACGGCAACACCGCTTTCGACCGCGTCTACTGTCACGAGTATGAGGCACCCAGCCTTCACGCCCGTATGCGCCCCGACATCTGGGACTACCTGTTCGATGAGAACGGCAAGGGCATCTGGGCGGACTTCCCCCGTGAGGATCTGGTACCCTTCAAAGAGTATGAGGTCATCGGTGTGCCCAACCACCACATCTTCAATCTGGGCGAGGACTATGACATTGAGCTGATCCACCTGCCCGGTCACGCCTGCGGTCATGCCACCTTCCTTGACAAGAAGGGTCGCTATCTCATCGTCGGTGACGACTGCTGCGTCGGCGCAGTCGGCGTGGGCGGCGGCGGACGCGACGGCAACCCCAACCGCCGCTACGGCACGGTCGAGGCCCTGCGTAATGAGCTGGTGGGCCTTGTGGAGCGTATGGATGAGTTTGACAGCCTGTTCCCCGGCCACGGCCCCGTGGACACCGGCCCCATCATGCTCGTCAGCCTGCTCGAAGCCTGCAACGAGGTGCTGGAGAACCCCGCCAAGTACGATGTTAAGACCGTTGGTGAGCGCAACGGCGTTGTCACCACCCAGTATAAGAAAAAGATCTTCGAATCCGGTTACCTGCAGTATAATACCAACTCACTTTATATGGACAAGCCCGTCCCCGATGGTGTATAATAGGATACGCAGTATCCGGACAGAAAGAGCATGACTTAACGCACTGTCTGCCCTGCGGCAGGCAGTGCGCTTTGCCACCGGTACACCGCACAGCCTTATATCAGTAAAGAGGTTATTTTAATGCCCGTATTCACCAAGGACGGAATGGTCCACAGCACCCATTATCATCGCTATTTTGAGGATTTTATGGAGATCCAAAAGACCGATGAAAAGGGTAAACAGCATATTGAACGCGTATATGTCGGCCAGTATTACAGCCATGAGGATCAGAAGAAGTGGAAACTGCTCAAGTGCGCCTACGCAGTGCTGTATCTGATCGCGCTGGCGTCATTTTTCTGGGCCAACAGCCTGTATATCATGAGCGCCAATTACAAGCTGATCGAGCTGCCGGTGTTCATCGGCACGGTTATGCTGCTGTTCTACGGCTGTGTGCTTATCAGCTTCATCTCCCGCGGCAAGGAAATGACGATTTGGGAGTATAAAAGCGGCCCGCGGCGTGTGGTGAGCATCAGCAAATGGTGCGTCATCGTTCTTCTGGTCAAGATCCTGGCGTCCCTGATCTTCATGGTTATCGTGCGCGGCTGGGAGCTTAAGGGTGAGCTTATGAATATTGCCGGCGTCCTTGTTTCGGCGCTGGCCATTGGCGCAATTAACCGCATCGAATCCAAACAGCACTACAATGCCCGCACAAGTGAGGCGGCAATGCCCCGCGGCGGACATTACATCGACTGAAAATACGGTTTTGAAGACTTTCCCCCGGCGTGTATGCACCGTAGCCTGTGCATAGATGCATCCACACGCCGGGGGTATCTTGCAGAGAGATAGTAAGGTATATTAATTTAAGATATTCTTATTATTCCCCTGCCTAATGCAATCACAGAAAAAGGAGGATGGGCATGGCAAAAAACTATGCATCGAAAATGAGCGCCGAACGGCGCAGAATGATGGTGGAAGACCCACTTCTGAAGGTTATCATCACACTGGCATTCCCGATGATAATCTCACAGCTGGTCAACTCATTCTATGGCCTTGCCGACACATACTTCGTCAGTCAGCTTGGCACCGCAGCAACCGCCGCCATCGGCGTCAACGACTCACTGACTCACTTCAATCAGGCTGTTGCCATGGGCTTCGGCGCGGGCGCGGCCAGCTACATCTCTCGTCTGCTGGGCGCAAAGCGCGACCTTGAGGCATCGCAGATCGCCTCCACGGTGCTTGCCACCTGCATGGGCTTTATGCTGCTGCTGGTGGTCATCGTCTACTCCTTTATGAGCCCCATTATCGATCTTCTGGGTGCCACCGCCACCAGTAAGCCCTACTCCATGGACTACGCCCGTTTCATTATGATCGGCGCTCCCTTTACCGGCGGCACTTTCGTGCTTAACCAGCTTCTGCGTTCCGAGGGCAGCACCCGCTACTCCATGTTCGGCACCGTCAGCGGCTGCGTGGTGAATATCGCCCTTGACCCGCTGCTCATCAGTGTCTGCGGGCTTGAGGTTGCGGGCGCGGCTATAGCCACATCCATCAGCAAGATGGTCAGCTTCACCGTGCTGCTTCTGCCCTTCCTCAGACGGCGCAGCGTTCTGGAAATATCCCCGAAGAACATCCATTTCAAGTGGGACTCCATGAAAGAGGTCCTGCGCATGGGCGTCCCCACCTTCCTGCGTTCAAGCTGTATGTCCGTTGCCTCCACCATTACCAACAACGTGGCCGGCAGCTTCGGCGACTTCGCCCTGGCTTCGATGAGCGTGTCCAACAAGATCATGAAGTTCCTGCAGGCCATTATTCAGGGCTTCTCCCACGGCGCACAGCCCCTGGTCGGCTACTGCTGGGGCGCGAAGGACTATAAGCGCGTCAAGAAGGCGGTCCTCACCGTCATCGGCGTGGGCATGCTCCTTGCCCTTGTGCTGGGCCTGAGCGTATCCTTCTTCACCCCGGTACTGGTATCCGCACTCACCAGCGCCAGCGATCCTCTGACCATTGAGACCGGATCTCAGGTCATGCGCCTGCAGTGTCTGGTGCTGCCCCTGCACATGGTTCTCATGATCTCCAGCGGCCTGTATCAGGCGCTGGGCCGTGCGCTCAGCTCCGCCGTTCTGGGTCTGTCCCGCTCGCTGATCACGCTGATCCCCTGCGTGCTGATCCTGCCCGCTCTCTTCGGCATCAACGGCCTTATCTGGACCCGCGCCGCCGCAGACATCGTGGCATTTACATTCATCGCCGCACCCCTGCTGATAAAGCTGATGATAGACCTCAACAAAAAGATCGCCGAGCCTGTTTTGGAGGCTGACGCCCCGGTATAAAGGCGAAAAGACAGCAATAAAGATCGCGCCCACCTAAATTGCGGGGTCATAAAACAGTTAAATCCGACCTATGGTTTCGATCACAGGTCGGATTTTTTGCAATATGTACCAGTTTGAGAAAAGGCTCCCCCCCGTGGGGCGCGACGCGTTAATCTCGGGCCCCTGTGCGAGCCCAGCGGAGCGGGTCGCATGGGGAGAGGACGAGCGATGGAGTGAATGAGCGGCTTTGCCGCGAACGATACGAAATCCG
>JAZUPH010000099.1:0-15591 GCA_045605145.1 Oscillospiraceae bacterium
CATACATAAATTATACGGAGGTACTCCACTATGATCGACCGCGCTATAGCCGCGAAAATTGACGAATACATTGAATCCTGCCGTGATGAGATCATTGCCGACCTGGATGAACTGGTGCGCATACCCAGCGTGGCCATTCCCGGCAGCCCGGAACCCATGCCCTTCGGCGAGGATGTGGCAAAGGTGCTGGACGCGGGCCTTAAAATGGCCAAGAAGCACGGCATGAGGGCCGAAAACCACGGCAACTGGTACGGCCTTGCCCGCCGCGGTGAGGGCAGGCACAGCATCGGCATCTTCGCCCATCTTGATGTGGTGGAGGCCGTGGGCGACTGGCTGTATCCCGCCTTTGAAACCACAGAGAAGGACGGCTGGCTCATCGGTCGCGGCACATCCGACGACAAGAACGCCGCCATCGTGGGCTACTATGTGGCAAAGACCCTTGACAAATTCGGTCTGGCCAACAACACCGAGCTGCTGCTCTATCTGGGCTGCTGCGAGGAAAAAGGCATGAGCGACATCGACCGCTACCTGGCAGAGAATGAAGAGCCGGATTTCTCCATGGTGCCCGACTTTATCTTCCCCGTTTCCGTGGGCGAGACCGGCTCAGTAAAATTCACCCTTACGCCCAAGACCAAATTCATTGAGCTTACCGCCTTTGAAGGCGGTAAGCCGGGTTCCCGCGTGCCCCTGAGCGCCGAAGTCATTTACACCGGCAGCAAGGCGGAGACTGTGATAGCTGCGGCAGCCGGACACGCCAACATCAGCACGGAGAGCACGGAAAACGGCCTGAAAATTACCGCCGCAGGCAAGGCGGCCTCCGCAATGGGAGCAAAGGACAGCATCAACGCCATCGGCGCACTGTGCAGCTTCTTAAGCGGCTGCAATGTGCTTGAAGGCAGCGACAAATCCACCATCGCCGCAATTGCGCAGATGGCCGGGACAACGGACGGTGAATGCTTTGGCATCGCCGCATCCTCCCCCCTGTTTGGCGCACTCACCTGCACCTGTCTGCTTGCCAAGGGCAGCAACGGCAACGAGCTGACCTTCACCTGCGGCTATCCCGAAAGCACCAGCGGCACCGCCATCGCTGCCGGGCTTGAAAAATTTGCCGCGGAGAATGACATGGTGCTCAACATCGTATCCACTTCAGAGCCTAAATTCATCGCCCCAGATGATGACCGCGTTAAGCTGCTGTGCGAGGCGTGGAACGATGTATGCGGCAAGGTTATGGGCTCCAGAGTTGGCGGCAGCACCTATTCAAGGAAGCTTAAAAACGGCGTCAGCTACGGCCCCAAGTTCGGCCCCGGCTGCCCCTTCCTGCCCGCAGGCCACGGTATGCTCCACACTCCTGACGAGGCAGTTAATATTCAGGGTCTGCTGGACGCCATAAAGACCTACACCCGCGCCGTGATACTGCTGGATGAATATTACGGCGGAGAAGAATAAGAAAACAGGATTTAACACACGAAGCAAGCGGCAGGGTGACCCCTGCCGCTTGTTTTGGTTTTAATATACAGTTTATAGCTTATCGCGTTCCGATGCAGTTCACTGCTCATCAGCCGCGGCCATCTGGGCCGCCTGCACCTCGGGATCATAGGAGAGCATGGGCTCAATATCCTCACCCTTGAAGGTGCGGCGATTGTAGTTTTTAACAATGGCCATAACAGTGCCGGAGCAGGCCAGAACGCCGATCAGGTTGGGCAACGCCATAAGGCCGTTGAAGGTGTCGGAGATGTCCCAGGCAAGGCTGGAGTGCATGACAGCACCGGCCACAATGGTGAGAATGAAAACCACGCGGTAAATGATGGTGGATTTGGTGCCGAAGAGATATTCCCAGCTCTTGCTGCCGTAATGGCTCCAGCCAAGGACGGTTGAGAAGGCGAACATCATAAGTGCAATGGTTACGAAGATAGAGCCTGCCTTGCCGAACACATCCTGGAAGCACAGGCTGGTCAGTGCGCTGGCGGAAATGCTGCTGTCCATAAGAGCGCCGGTCTCAAGATTGATCTTGCCGCTGGTGAGGATAGCCATGGCGGTCAGGGTGCAGATGATGATGGTATCGGCAAAGACCTCAAACACGCCCCAGATACCCTGGGTAACAGGCTCACGGACATTGGAGTTGGAGTGGACCATAACGGAGGAGCCGAGACCCGCCTCATTGGAGAACACGCCGCGCTTAAGACCCCAGGTGATTACGGCACCAAGGGTGCCGCCGGCCACGGCCTTGCCGTTAAAGGCGAACTTGAAGATGGCGGCAAATGCGGGACCAATGAGTTTATAGTCCCAGAAAATAAGGATAAGAGAACCGATAATGTAGAAAATCGCCATGAAGGGAACCAGCTTTTCGGTGGTCTTTGCGATGCGCTTAAGTCCGCCAACGATGACAAGAGCCGCAATCACCATCAGGACGATACCGGTGATGAGGTTGATGGTGCTCACACCCAGTACGGTGCCGTCAGTCACGCCAAGTCCGGTGACGGTGTTGTTGACGTTGACAGCAATGGAGTTTATCTGGCTCATGTTGCCGATGCCGAAAGAGGCAACAACAGCGAAGAGGGAGAACAGCATTGCAAGGATGGAGCCCACAGTCTTCAGGCCCTTGTGAGAGCCAAGTCCGTCGCGCAGGTAGTACATTGCACCGCCGCTCCACTCACCGTCTTTATTGCGGCGGCGGTAGTAGATGCCAAGCACATTTTCGGAGAAGTTGGTCATAAGGCCAAGAATCGCCGCCACCCACATCCAGAAGATTGCGCCGGGGCCGCCGGACACGATAGCGGTGGCAACACCCACGATATTGCCGGTACCGACCGTGGCAGACATGGCGGTGCACAGACTCTGGAACTGGGAGATGGACTTGCTGTCATCAGAGTGCATGACATCCTTTTTCTTAAACACGCTACCGATGGAGTTTTTCCACCAGTGGCCGAATCTGCTAAACTGGAAGCCGCCTGTGATAACGGTCATAACAAGACCCACGCCCAGAATGCCGAACAGCATGCAGTTCCACACGACGGTATTGACCTTGCCGTTGACTTCGGCAATGACATCTGCAACGCTTTTGCCGTCAGCCGCAAAGGCCGTGGCAGACATTACAACAGCCAGAATGAGCACAATGGCTGCCGAGTAAAGTATCTTGCGTTTTTTCATTCACTTCTCATCCTTTCATTTATATAAAACAAAAACACCGGGCAAAGTCCGGTGCAAAAGAAACCCATGCCGTTAAGTATGGGTATTGCTCCGTCCTTTTGCCTGAGAGATTGGGCTTTCGCCTTTGCCCCTTCGGCACCCGCGTACGCGGACTTCTCCGGAGGTTCGTCAGCCGACAGTCACTGCCTTGCGGCGCCTGAGAGTGTTACTCCTTCGGCCGGGGCATTGCCCCGTCTCCTGCCGGTATCATCCGAACCGTATTATGTTCTATGCTATATATTATAAGCTACAAAAGGGAAATTGCAATACACAATATAGACAAAAGTCCGTCTTTTCCGAACAATTTTCGGTCTTTTTGCAGATTTGGCATAATAAAGCCGCGGCGAACGGTGCGCCGCGGCCTTTATTATTGTACAAGTTATTACTTTGCAGCGTTTCTGGCGAGGAAGTCGCTCTCGATCTTGTTGATGCGGCCTCTGCACAGGAGGATGAACACTGCGCTGATGGCACAGGGGATAGCCATGACAGCCCACATTGCATAGGAGTAGCCAAAGATGCTGGCGACAAAGCCGCACACGGTGGGGCCGATGATGGTTGCGGAATCCATGCCGATGTAATAGGTGCCGGAAGCGGAGCCGCGACGCTCGGGCGGGACTGACTTCATACACAGGGACTGGAGCGCAGGCTGAGCAGCGCCGTAGCCGCAGGAGTTGACCAGGGCGGCGAGAAGCAGCACAACAATGTTGTCTGCCAGGCCGATGATCAGCAGGGATGTAGCAGTGGCAAGGACGGCGATGGGGCCGACCTTGACGAAGCCGAACTTGTCGGTGAGCTTGCCGACCATGGGACGGGTAACCAGCATGGACAGAGCGTATACGGTGAAGAAAAGGCTGGCCTGCTCTTCGGGGATGCCGCGCTCACTGGCGTAAACCAGAAGGAATGCGTTGATGGAGGTGAAGCCCATTGCCACAAAGAAGGTGGTGATAGCGGGGACAAGCGCCTCTTTACAGACCATGTTGGTCAGCTTAAGGTTGAAGGGCTTGGGAGTGCGGGGTGCCAGCTTAACAGTGCTGGATGCGAAGAGGATGCCGCAAACCATGAAGCAACCTACAACAATGTAAGTACCGGAGAAGCCCAGCCACTTGGTCAGGTACACGCCGACAGTGGGGCCGATCGATTGCGACACAACCTGCGCACAGGCAAAGTAGCCCATACCGGTGGTTAGTTTTTCCTTGGGAAGAACATCCGCCACCATGGTCATACAGCAGGAGTTGCCAAATGCGTTACCCACACCCTGAATAAGACGGAAAGCGTAGAGAACATAGATGGTATCTACTCCGATAAGTGCGGAAATTTTGGGCGCGAAGCTGAAGCCGAAATAGGCGGTAGCCATGAAGCCCATACCCATAGCAAGCAGCTTTTTGCGGTTGAAGGCGTTGATCGACGGACCGGAAATGAAGCGGAAAATCAGAGCGGTGTAAGCAAACATACTCATGAGAGTACCGATCTGGCTCGCGCCCGTTCCAAGATCCTTGGCGTACAGAGACAGCTGAGAGTTGGACATCTGCTGGCTCAGATTCATGGCCATGCTGGCAAAAAAGACGCTGAAGAACATCGGGTTCCAAATCGTCTTTGGTGCCTGCCATTCCGTTGCAGGACTTTTCAAAGTTTCATTCGACATATTATTTCCCCTTGCAATTGAATATGCGTGCTGTCAGTACATTATTCTAAAACGTAGCAAACACGATTACAGACATTATATCTTTTTTCATTGCTCAATGCAACATATAAATTGATAAACACCTTATTAACTTCACCTGAGCATATGGTGTGCAAAACTAATCGCGCAATCCGCTTACCAGCTTTCTTCACACTTTGCCAGTTTGCCGGCAATCCGCTCGAAGGTGCCCAGAAGGGTCAGGGTGATGACCAGAGCCACCAGGTAGTTGGGGACGAAACCCTGCACCCAGGCCACGAGAGCAGTGCCGATGGGGCTGCCGCCCAAAAGGCACATGGAAAACAGCACCATAATAAAGCTTTCAAGGAGCACAAAATAGAGTGTGTAGAAGATGCTGACACCCACGCGGAAAGCCTTGGGCTTTTGGAAAGTAAAACCCACTGCCTTGGCAGACGCCATTGCCCACCGGGTCAGGGGCAGGAAAATACCCAGGCAGTCGCCGACGATATAGCCGACTGCTGTACACAGCAGGAAACTGCTCCAGCTGAAATAGCCGCTAAGAACGGCAGACAGAATATTAAGCGCAATTGCATAAACCGCGCATATCATCAGCACGGTGTACACGTTTTTCATGCGCTGAGCCTTGGTCTGATTTGTCATAAGTAACTCCAATCTGATTTCGGACAAAACACACCGCGGCAGGCGAATATGTCTGCCGCGGCGATTTTGATTAATTGTCAGGACAGCAGCTTAGCAATCGTAGTCCATTGCTGCGATGGCCTGCTGAGCTCTCTCGGGCTTCTGATCCTGGAGCATACGCCAGATATGCTCGGGATCCAGAGGCAGCTCGGTAATGTAAAGGCCGGTAGCCATGTGGATGGCGTTGGCGATGGCGGGGGCGATGGGGGCGGTAGTGCCCTCGCCGCACTCCTTGGCGCCGAAGGGGCCTTCGGGATCGGGGGGATAATCGAACTTGGTGGTGATGTGGGGCATATCCAGAGCGGTGGGCATGCGGTAATCACGGAAGTTGGGATTGAGCATGCGGCCGTCCTTCAGCTTCAGCTCCTCAAACACTGCGTAGCCCAGGCCGGAGTAAATGGAACCTTCCAGCTGACCCTCGACAGCGCGCTTGTTGAGCGCCTGGCCGCAGTCATGAGCGAAGAAGAATTCATCAATGTCGATCTCGCCGGTCTCGCAGTCCACGTTCAGGTGGCAGGCGCCGGTGGAGAAAACGTAGCTGGGTGCATAGTTGGAGGGCTTGCCCTGGAACTGCTGGTTGTTGGTTCTGTGGTAGTAGGAGCCTACGCCCACGACCTCATCGCCGCCCTTGGTGGTCATGCATCCGAAGACAGCCTGTCTCCAGGGCATGGAAAGATTCTCGCGGCCCAGATCGCGGCAGATGACCTTATGGTCAACGATGTCGCAGGTATGGGGCTCAACATCCCACTTGGCAGCAACATACTGCAGGATCTGTCTCTTGGCATCGGCTGCGGCACGGCGGACAGCGTTGCCGCCCAGGAAGGTAACGCGGCTGCCGTAAGCGCCGGAGTCATAGCCGGCGTTGAAGGTGGAGGTCTGCATCAGCTTGACCTCATCCATGTCAAGACCCAGCTCTTCAGCGACGATCATGGTGGCGACAGTGTCGGCACCCTGGCCGTTCTCATGCATGTTGCAGTACAGGGAGACCTGGCCGTTGAAGGCGACACGCACAGTGGCGTTGGTCTGTACCTGGTTGGGGCTGTTGAGAACGGGAGAAGCAGTACCGGAAACGAAAGCGGTACCGGCAAAGCCGATGCCCTCGCCGGGCTTCATGGTGTTCTTTCTCTCTTCCCAGTTCATGAAAGCAGCAGCGTCCTTCAGGGTGTCCTTGAAGGCACAGCTGGTGACGATCAGGCCGGCGGGAGAATGATAACCGGTCTCAAGAGCGCTGCGCAGACGGAACTCGATGGGGTCAATGCCCATGGCCTCAGCGGCGTACTGCATGTTCAGGTCGTTGGCGAACTGAACCTGGCAGGCGGTGTAACCGCGCATTGCGCCGCCTTCGGCGGTGTTGGTCAGGACGCGCTGGCTCTTCAGGTCGATTGCGTCAATTTTGTAGGGGAATGCAGCCCAGATAACGCTCAGGTTAACGGCAGCATACTGAGAGTGGCTGACGCCGTAAGCGCCGCCGTCCAGGATCTGGCGGGTCTTCTTTGCCAGAACGCGGCCATCCTCATCGTGAGCGGTCTCAAGATGGATAATGAAGGGATGACGGCCGTGCATGGTCTGGAACTCTTCCTCACGGGTGAGGACGAAGCGGACGGGATGCAGGGTCCTGCGGGCGAACTCGCAGGCGATAAACTCGCTGTAGGGCCAGTTGGACTTGGAGCCGAAAGCGCCGCCGACATAGGGACGGATGACGTGGAAATGGCTCTCATCCTTCTGGAAGCCGTGGGCCAGCCAGTGCTGGTCGCCGAAGCTCATGGTGGTGGACTGATAGACGGTCCACTCATCCTTCTGGGGGTCATACTCAGCGTAAGTAGCATGGGGCTCGATGGGAGCATGCTGGATACGATGGGTCTTGTAATCGCCGGTGGAGATGTAGGTGGCCTTGGCAAACTCTTCCTCAACGGTCTTGCCGTCGTTGCCGCCCAGCTGGTGGCAGACAGGGCCGATGTTGTTATTGCCGTAGTTGTAGCCCTGAACATCGGGAGCGCCGTCCTTGATAGCCTCGAGAGGATCAAAGACAGGGGTCAGCAGCTCATACTGGACATCGATCAGGTCGAGAGCAGCCTCAGCAACCTCTTCATTGATGGCGCAGACGGCAACAACGGGGTCACCTACCATACGAACCTGGCCCTGGACAAGAATCTCAATATCCTGAGTAATACGGATGGGGAAATCATCGCCGGTCAGAACACCCTTAACGCCGGGCAGAGCCTCAGCCTTGCTGGTGTCGATGGAGATGATGTTTGCCTTCGGGTAGGGGCTGTGGAGGACCTTGGCAACATACATGTTGGGTGCGGAATAGTCGCCGGCGTACTTAGCCTTACCGGTAACCTTCTCAAAGGCGTCAACGCGGATGTAGTTGCTCTGGTCCTTGCTTACAAGGCGGTAATCTTCCGGCTTGCGGAAATACTCTTTATCTGCAAATCTGTTCATTTATTCTCTGCCTCCCAATCCATTTCAGCGGCAGCGGCTGCAATAGCCTCAACGATCTTGGCGTAGCCGGTGCAGCGGCACAGGTTGCCCTCGATTGCTTCGCGGATCTCCATCTCGGTGGGATGGGGATTCTTATCCAGAAGAGCCTTTGCAGACATTATCATGCCGGGGGTGCAGTAGCCGCACTGGAAGGCCCACTTGTCGATGAACTGCTTCTGGATGGGGTGGAGCATGCCGTTCTTGGCAATGCCCTCGATGGTGACGACATCATGGCCCTCGACCTCACGGGCGAGAGTGGCGCAGCTGTTGATGGGGCGGCCGTCGATCATGACGGTGCAGGCGCCGCACTCAGCCTCTTCACAGCCCTTTTTGGTGCCGGTCATGCCCAGATCATCACGCAGAAGGTCAAGAAGAACGCGGTTATCGTCGCAAAGGACTTCGCACTTCTCGCCGTTAAGGGTGAATGTAAGTACTTTTTTCATCAGGTCAGATCCTCCTTGTATCCCTCGATAGCCTTCTTGATGGCGCGCTTGGTGAAAACGCGGATCATGTCGTGGCGGTACTCGGCGGAAGCACGGACGTCGGAAATGGGCTTGCAGTCGCTCATTGCGGCGATGCCGGCCTCAGCCAGGACGTCAGCAGTCAGCTTCTTGCCGATGATGGCAGCCTCAGCATGGGGAGCGCGGACAGGGGTGGTTGCGACAGCACCCAGGCAGATACGGGCGTCAACACAAATGTCGCCGTCCATCTTGACCCAGGCAGCAACACCGACGATGGCCAGGTCCATAGCCTTACGGACAGCGTGCTTAATGTAAGCGGAATGCTCACCCTCACCCAGAGGGGGAATTACGATACCGGTAACGATCTCACCGGGCTCAAGATAAGTTCTCTTAACGCCCTTGAAGAACTCACCCATGTTGATCTCACGATCCTTCTCAAGGCCGTGAACCAGAACCTTGGCATTCATAGCCACCAGGATGGGGCCGGTGTCACAGGAAGGGGAAGCGTTGCAGATGTTGCCGACCATGGTGCCCTTGTGACGGATCTGAGTGGAAGCCACATACTTGGCAGCCTTGGCAACGGCGGGGTTGTACTTCTTAACGATGGGGCTGGTCTGGATATCATACAGCTTGGTAAGACAGCCGATCTTAAGGCCCTCTTTCTCATCGTACTCTATGTAATCAAGGCCGGGAATGCCCTTGATGTCGATGAGGTAGTCAGCCTTGAGAACTTTGTCTCTCATGGGCGGAATGATGTCAGTACCGCCGGCCATAACCTTGGCGCCTGCACCCAGTTCGACAAGCAGATTGCATGCCTCATCCAGGGTTTTGGGCGTCAGGTAATCAAACTTAGGTAATACCATTTGCTTTCCTCCTAAATAAATTTTCGGATTTACACATGGTCAGTATAATATAAAGGCGCGTGCACAGTAAGTAGCGCGCGCACCATGTGTAGCACATGATACGCGCGCCAAATTCTGTATTTTTCACTTTTCTCCCGCATTATGACAGGGCATCGGCATAGCGCATATGCTGCTGCAACTTTTCGATGCTGCGGATGCAGTAGTAGCCGTTGACCTGCTCCACAAGGCCCATTTCCTTAAGGTTCTTTACCGCGCGCACCACTGTGATGCGGCTGACGCGAAGAAGGTCGGCCATCATCTGCTGGCTGAGCTTTTCACGGATGAGCACCTTGCCGTCATAATTGGCACCGAAGCGCCCGGCAAACACAAGAAGCAGGTTGCATACCTTCCACTCGGCGCTCTGGCTGGTGCTTTCGCGAAGCTGTTCAAGTATGCTGACAAACTTTTCGTTTACCGAAAGGAGGAACTCGGTCATGATCTCCGGTCTGCTGTAAAACTCCTCCATCAGCGTCTTCGCCGAAATACGAACAACCACCGAGGGTGTCACCGTTGCAAAAGACATGGGCAGCGGTTTGCGCAGGAGTGCGGAAAGCTCAAGCAGAAGCGAGCCCTCATCCACCAGAGAATAGATGCGCTCATCGCCGGAGTCGGTGTACTCAAAGGTCTTTACCAGACCTTTTTTGATAAGATAGCAATAATCGGGTATCTCTCCCGCCTTGTAGAACACCGTATCTTTGGGCAGTTTTATCTGGGTGCCCATTTTTTCAAAATGCTCTATGCTACTGTCGGTAACGATAAGGTGGGCCGGATAAGTGCTGTAAGACTCTGACGATTGTCTGTACTGGGCCATAACCTTGCCTCCATGTTTTGTATTAATGAGTCTATTGTAACACGCTTTACAGACTATGTCCACAAAATATTCCGCCCAATATGCAAAAAACTTTCCGTTTTGCAACAATGCAGTAGCAAGTGTTACATGACTTATTTTCTAGTCGTTGCTATAATGCAAGTACAGCGTGTCGTTTGTCTCTGGAACGTAATTCCGGCTGGACAAGGGGCGCGTTCTCTTTTTTTGAAAACTAATTGAAAGGTGCGTTACATATATGCCAAAAACAACATTCCAGCGCGTGATATACACCATCATCGGTGTGACCCTTACAGGCTTTTTCATGTCCTTGTACAACAAGGCATGGGCACAGGGTGGATTGACATTTGCGGTGTTTGAGGATTACTGGTCAAACTTCGCTCTCCAGGGTCCCTTCGGTTTTTTACTTCAGTTCTGCTTTGTGCAGAAGGTTGCGGGCAAAATGGCCGCAAAATACCCCACCGACAACCAGATCCTCTACCGTCTCATACGCGCCGGATTTACAGTCATGATGATGTGCCCTCTGTTCAGCACATACAACAGCATCATCTACGCCATCCGCTACGGCTGGGGCTTTGAGAAGCTGATATGCAACATCTTCACCAAGATCGTGCAGAACTTCCCCTTCGCCTTCTGTATCCAAATCTTTGTTGTCGGCCCCATGCACCGCTTCATTTTCAGCAAGCTGTTCCCGGAAAAGAAAGCCGCCGAGAAAGCGTAAACTGTTATAACAGCAAAGCCGCCCGATAAGGGCGGTGCTCATAAAACCGTTAACAGGCACAGCAGTTTAATCTGCCGTGCCTGTTCTTGTATAATTTTCACTCGTATGATAGAACGAGCATAAACAGTTAGATGTCTTGAATTTGTCAAACAGGTATGCACTGCACCAAAGCCTCCCTTGTGTAAAGGGAGGTGGCACGGTGCAAGCCGTGCCGGAGGTATTGGGCGGTTGGCCCTCGCACTTTTTAATCAGCTTTGGTAAAAATCATACTGCACCAACAACCCCTCAGTCAAAAATCAGAAGATTTTTGACAGCTCCCCTTACACAGGGGAGCCTTGAGTGCTCCCACGCCAGTGTATAACCCAAAAACCCGACCTGTGACGAAACCATAGGTCGGATTTTTCTGTTTTACGCCCCAGCTGGAAGGGCGGCTTTTTCGCCACAGGGCACAGTAAAAGCAGGGCTGAAAATTCAGCCCTGCTTTGGTTCCGCTATTGGGTTTTGGCGCGAATTACTCAGCTCTGTTGCTGCTCTTGCTCATGAGGGCGTTGGTGATGATGCCCAGGATGAGAGCGCAGGCGATGGAGGTCAGGGTGACAGCGCCGAAGGAGATGGACAGGCCGCCGATGCCGGAGATGAGGATGACAGCGACGACGAAGAGGTTCTCACTCTGGCCTAGGTCGACCTTCTGGATCATCTTAAGACCGGAGACAGCGATGAAGCCGTACAGGGTGATGCACACGCCGCCCATGACACAGTTGGGGATGGAGGCGAGGAAGGTGACGAAGGGGCCGAAGAAGGAGATGACGATTGCCATGATGGCGGTGGTGGTGATGGTCACGACAGAAGCATTGCGGGTGATGGCAACGCAGCCGACGGACTCACCGTAGGTGGTGTTGGGGCAGCCGCCGAAGAAAGCGCCAACCATGGAGCCAACGCCGTCACCAAGGAGAGTGCGGTGCAGGCCGGGCTCTTCCAGCAGATCCTGGCCGATGATAGTGGACAGGTTCTTGTGGTCAGCAATGTGCTCAGCAAAGACGACGAAAGCAACAGGGACATAAGCCACGGCGACAGTGGCAATGTAAGCGGCGTCGATCTCCTTGACGCCCTCGAAGGCCTTAAGGAAGGTGAAATCGGGGATGGCGAAGATGGTCATCTCTTTGAAGACGGAGAAGTCAATGACCTGCAGAGCCACGTTATTGGTGGCGATGCCGATGACGGTGAAGATGGCGGCCACAACATAGCCGGCCAGGATGCCCAGGATGAAGGGAATCAGCTTCATCATGCCCTTGCCGTAAACGGAGAACAGGATGACGCCGAACATGGTCACAAGACCGCAGATGATGGCAACATAGGGGCTGCAGGCGGAAACGCCGTCAACCAGGACCTTACCGGCGCTCAGGTCGCCCACGGCGTTGCCTGCCAGAGACAGACCGATGATGGCCACGGTGGGGCCAATGACGACAGGGGGCATCAGCTTGTTGATCCAGTTGACGCCAACAGCCTTAACGACCAGAGCGATGACAACATAGACCAGACCTGCGCAGACAGCACCGATGATCAGTCCGGCATGACCGGCAGCTGCGGATGCTGCGCCGCCGAAGGCAGCGAACATGGATCCGATGAAAGCGAAGGAAGAACCGAGGAAGACGGGGCTGTTGAACTTGGTGAACAGCTGATAGATAAGGGTGCCGACGCCTGCGCCGAACAGGGCGGCAGACTGGCTCATGCCGTTACCGATGATAGCGGGGACAGCGATGGTAGCAGCGAGGATAGCCAGGATCTGCTGGAATGCGAAAACCAGCATCTGGCCAAACTTGGGTTTATCTTTGATACCATAGACGAGATTCATTGCGTACCTCCATTATTTTTAGCGGCAGAGCCGCTGATTCACATACACCAAAGGGTCATTTTATATCGCACAGAAGGACCTCGGCACTGCCGTCGATCTCTTCCACCCGGACGCTTATCAGCTCACTGTGGCTGGTGGGCACATTTTTACCAACATAGTCGGCGCGTATCGGCAACTCCCTGTGACCTCTGTCAACAAGCACCGCAAGCTGTATCTGCTCCGGTCTGCCGCAGGCGAACACAGCCTCAATGGCGGCCCTGACGGTGCGGCCGGTGTAGATCACATCATCCACCAGTACGACACGCTTGCCGGTAACATCCAGCCCGAGCCCCGCGTCATTTACCCGCGGCGCCTCCGGCAGCTCACTCAGGTCGTCACGGTACAGGGTAATATCAAGCTCACCCACCGGGACCTCAGTCCCCTCCACGCGCAGGATATTTTCCGCCATTCTCCTGGCAAGCGGAACCCCGCGGCGGCGGATGCCCACAAGGATAACATTATCGACGCCGCTGTTGCGCTCAATCACTTCGTGGGAGATTCGCATCAGTGCGCGGCGCATCCCATCTGAGTCCATCAGGCGGCTTTTTACAGTGACTTCCATGGGAACACCCCCGATATTCTGTCAAAAGGGGCAGAAAAAAAGACCCTGCCCCCGGCAAGATCCGCATTCATGGCGCACCCTTGGCGGGCGCAGCTATATTCCGCTTTCATCTTGCCGGCATCTCTGTACCGTCTTTAAAGATTTCGCCATTATAATAGCACAGCCATCGGCAAATTGCAACACGATTTTCGACATAAACCGGCAATAATTTTTCGGCTTATTCTTTGGCGCAAGACCTTAATTGACTTTATCCGGCAGGAGGGGTACACTGTGAATATAATCATAAATCATATAAAGCCATTACTGCTTAAAGGAGGTTATCCCCAAATGTCCGACCGTCCCTTCACGCCCAATAATTATGCTTTTGTCCGCACCGCCGAAGCCCTTTATCCCATGGGGCCCGAGGCGTACGGTCCCCGCATGCGCCGCGGCCGCCCCACCGCACAGACCGGCGCCATCCCCCAGGAAAACGGCGATATACTGTTTCGCATCTGGGCACCCGACGCACATGAGGTTCTCGTCAATCTGGAGGGGCTTACCGTACATTACGGCAGCCGGGTAAACATTCTTGAGCTTGAGCGCACAGGCCAGGATTTCCCCGAAGAACTGCTCAGCCTGGAAAAGAATGACAAGGGCTTTTTTGAAGGCATACTGGCAAAAGATAAGCTCGAGGGCTTTTACGGTGCCTTCCCCTTCTGGTGGGTCATTGACGGCGCGCCCGTCATCCACCCCTACTGCCGCACCACATGGCGCAGCGGAAGACTTATGAACTGTGTCGAGGTTGCAGACCCGGATCTGCAGGCCGAGTTTGAAATGCGGGATGTCCCCCACGGCACCGTCTGCTACGAAATGTTCTATTCCGAGATCCGCGGTGACTGGTCCCCCTGTCTGGTGTATATCCCGGCAGAATACCACACCAACACCGGCAAGCGCTATCCCGTCATGTATCTGCAGCACGGCGGCGGCGAGAACGAGACCGGCTGGGTCACACTTGCCAACCTGCCGTAGGTGATGGACAATCTGATTGCCGCCGGCAAGGCAGAGCCGATGATAATAGTCATGAACAACACCCGCATCCCCAATCCCACCGCAGCAAATCACGGCGACCACCCGGGTCTGGTAACCTTTGGCGCGGTGGATGATCTCATCACCCGGGAGTGCATCCCGTTTATTGAGGGGCGCTACCGCTGTCTGGAGGGGAAAGAGAACCGCGCAATTGCCGGCCTGAGTCAGGGCGGCATGCAGACCAGCTATGTGGGCTTCTCCCACCCGGAGCTGTTTGGCTATGTGGGCATTTTCTCCGCCTCAATCCGCACCAGGCATTTTTGGGAGGACTATAACGAGAACCCTCATCTGGGAATGTTCACCGGCGATATAAAGCAGCTGGAAGAAAACTACAGGGTCATTTACCGCGGTGTCGGCGCGCAGGAGCGTGAGTCCCGCCCCTGGCACAAAGAGGATGACCGGTTTATACATGAGCGCGGCATTGATCAGCTTAAATGCTATCACCACACCATCCACCCCACGATGTGCCATGAATGGGGCGTGTTCCGCCGCAGCCTGTACGAATTTGCGCAGCTGATTTTTAAATAAAAACATGTTTTAAACATACTTCACACAGCGGAAGGAATACAACAAAACCGGCGCACTTATGTGCGTCGGTTTTGTTGTCGTATACTTTTTTTCGCACCGCTATTGAATCAATCAGCTCTCCATCTGACGGCCGAGGAAGCCGGATACAGTCTGTGCCAGCTTGTACTCCGTCTCGCCGAGCACTGTATCACCCTCGGTAAAAAACAGTACACAGCCCATAAGGTCGCCCTCGGACAGGATGGGCGCCGCAATGGCAAGGCTGAATTTAGTCTCATGCTCTGTCACGGGCAGGCCACGCTCGCCGCGCTTGCGCTGGTAAATCTGGCGCCCCTCCATGATTTGCTCAAGGTCGGGACTGATGCGCTTTTCAAAAAAGTCGCGTTTCGGCGCGCCGTACACGGATATGATAGTGTCCCTGTCAGCAATGGCAGTGGGGCAGCCCGTTGTCTTATACAGCGTCTCGCACATCTGGGCCGCATACTCCCCCATCTCACCCATGGGTGAGTACTTTTTAAATATGACCTCGCCGTCCTTTTCGGTATAAATCTCCAGCGGGTCGCCCTCGCGGATGCGCATGGTGCGGCGGATCTCTTTGGGGATGACAACCCTGCCAAGGTCGTCTATGCGGCG
>JAZUPH010000100.1:0-15972 GCA_045605145.1 Oscillospiraceae bacterium
GCCATATGTGAGGCGGTGGAGATCGAGATAAAGTACGCCGGCTACATCGAAAAGCAGAAGGCCGAGGTGGCCGAGTTCCACCGCCTTGAGTCCCGCAAGCTGCCGGCCGATACCGATTACCTGTCCATCCACGGTCTGCGCCTTGAGGCGCGGCAGAAGCTGGATAAGATCCGACCGGAGAATTTGGGGCAGGCCTCACGCATCTCCGGCGTCTCCCCCGCCGACGTGGCAACACTGATGATCTGGATCGAGAGACATGGGCGGTAAGGGACGCGGTCGGGAGTACGGATTGCCACGCGGGCGATTCATGAATCGCCCCTACGGATTTCTGCCTTTTTATAATCCTCATGATTTCGCCGCCCTTGTAGGGGCGCTTCACGAAGCGCCCGAAAATCCACGGCGATACATGCGCCCACGCGGGCGATTCATGAAGCGCCCCTACGGATTTCTGCTTTTTCATTATTCTCATGTTTTCGCACTGCTCGTAGGGGCGCATCAGGTCGCGCCCGCCATACACAGCATATTAATTCGATGGTGATTATTAGTGGCTCTCCCAACCAGAAAATCAGCCAGACTTAAAAATTACGATTACAGCCAAAGTGGTGCTTATTTTATAACCATCTGCACCGCTGACAGGCGCTGTATTCTTTCCCGCATTGTTGATGCAAGAGCCGTAGGGGCGCTTCATGAAGCGCCCGCCGTTGAGCTGACCCGATACGGCAGGATCGCAGATCAGCTTATCGGCACCCTGCCGGAGCGATATGGAATAACTGTGGAAAAGTATGTTATCATGCCAAACCACATTCATTTGCTCATTTTCGTAAATGATGCCGCAAATGTGCGGGCGATTCGTGAATCGCCCCTACAAAGTCGTTCTCTTGTTTCAAAGATCGTCGGTTATCTGAAAATGACGGTATCAAAAGAGATTCACCGGATAAGCCCCGGCATGTCCGTTTGGCAAAGGTCATATTACGACCATGTTGTCAGGGATGAAAACGATTTTCTGGAGATTTGGAATTATATCGAGGGCAACCCGTCAAAATGGAATAGCGACAGATTTTTTAGTGGCGAATGATGTTGTTTTCACCAGTTGCCTATGGATGCACATACCGTAGGGGCGCTTCATGAAGCGCCCGTTGTATTCATACACCGTATCCACACACGGGCGGGCGATCCGCAATTTTAGTGTCCGTTGGAGCGTTAGCGACTTACGGACACTTGATGCAAAGCTGACGACCATGATCCCGGGACACGGACAATCAATAACCGCCGCAGACGCACCTTCAAGACGCATCTGCGGCGGCTGTTTTTGTTATTCGGCAGAGGGTTTGGCCTTCTTTTTCAATGGGAAGCCAGCGGCAAACCACTTGAAGGTCAGCGGCCAGACAAGGGCGGCAAAAAGCACGATGATGAAATAGCGCACGGCGTTATAGAACATATGGCCCCCGAAAACGGCGATAAGCACAGGCTTCAGCCCTGATTTGAGCGCCAGCACCAGGCCAAGGCCCAGGGCGGTCTTGAGCACCTGCGCCCAAAGGGGCGCCGCAGTGTCGAAGTGTATAAAGCGGCGCTCAAGGTGGTAGCTGAGCAGCATGCCCCAGCTGCAGCCCAGCAGAAGGTAGCCGTTTTTAACGCCGGAGCTGAGATTATGCTCGTCTATATCCGCGGGCCAGCTGTTCAGCTCAATATACAGGATGAACAGTGTACTGAGCACCGCCACCACCGCCAGCGCGGCATATATGTACGCGGGCTTCTGTCTGCCCTTTTGGAAAATGGGGTACAGCCCCAGCACCAGCACCGCGCCAACAACAAGAGACACGCCCACATCGGCGGGCGTGTGTACGCCCAGATACATGCGGGACAGGCCGGTGAGAAGTATGCCGACGATGCACAGTACCCGAAGCCACGTCTTTTTCGTAATGCGCGCCGGGCAGCCCAGTGTCCCCGCCGCACTTTGAGTGTGGCCGCTGGGGAAGGAATATCCGTCCGCGCCCGCTCTGGCGGACTCCACTATGGTGAAGTTGGGGTCGCGCACCCAGGGGCGGGGAATGCGGCAGTAAAGCTTGAGAAACTGGTTTATACCGGTGCCGACAAAACCAACGGTCATGAAATAGTAGCCGTCCTCTTTGCCGATGCACCAGAAAATAATGATCGCCACGGCAAGCAGCAGTGTCTCGGTGCCAATATGGGTGACAACGGAGAAAAAGGCATCCAGCACCGGGTTCCGCAAATCCTCAAGAAAGTATAAAAATGACATACGCGCCCTCCTTATCGACCGCCTGCGGTCGGCTTTACCTGAGAATAGCACACATCGCTCCCGATGGCAATCGCAATGTATTTTCCGTGCATATTTTGCGAAAAACAGGCAAAACTTTTAAATATTACCCTTTACAAAGCCGGAATTATGTGGTAGTATAATTCGCGATGCGCCCTTTGACTGAGTTTGGGGAGACGGCCGCCATACGCGGCGGTGCCTTTCCGCCCCTTACCCGGACAAATGGGGACAAATAAAGAAAGGATGTTTTAACTATGATCACCAAAGAGCAGAAGACCACCGTTATCGAGGCCAACAGAACTCATGAGACCGACACCGGTTCTCCCGAGGTTCAGGTTGCTATCCTGACCGAGCGCATTTCTCAGCTGACTGAGCACCTGAAGGTTCACAAGAACGACAAGCACAGCCGTCTGGGTATGTACAAGATGATCGGTAAGCGCCGCGCTCTGCTGGACTATCTGGCAAAGAAGGACATCGAGCGTTACCGTGCTCTCATCGCCAAGCTGGGCATCAGAAGATAATAGCCACGGGCGGACGAGGCTTTGTTCTCGTCCGCTTTTGTACGAAAAGGCACCGAGTCTCATATAATACCGCGCCGTCCCGGGCATAATCAAACAGGACGGGCGCGCAGTTATAAAAAGAAACCCACGCAGGGAGGCTGGGGGTTTAGCAGTTGAATGTGTCCCCGATCGTGCATGATCGGGAGCAGTTTCAAGTGCTAAAACCTGGCTCCTTGTAAAGAAGAAACAACAAATGAAGAAGAAAAGGAGCAAGATATGATTATCAGACAAAGACAATTCCCCAACCAGAAGAAGTTTTCTATGGAAGTTGCCGGCCGCACCCTGAGCCTGGAAGTGGGCAAGGTTGCAGAGCTTGCCGACGCCGCCGTTATCGTCAGCTATGGTGAGACCACCGTTCTGGTCACCCTGGCTGCCGCTCCCCGTCCCCGTGACGGCATCGACTACTTCCCCCTGAGCGTTGAGTTCGAGGAGAAGATGTACTCTGTCGGCCGCCTGCCCGGTGGCTACACCCGCCGTGAAGGTAAGCCCTCCGACCGCGGCACCCTGGCCAGCCGTATGATCGACCGCCCCATGCGCCCCCTGTTCCCCAGCGACCTGCGCAATGACGTGGTCATCACCTGCACCGTCATGGCACATGACTATGACAACGCACCTGAGTTCGCCGCCATGGTCGGCGCCGCCGCTGCCGCCAGCATCTCTTCCGTTCCCTTCAACGGCCCCATCGCAGGCGTGAACCTGGGCCTTATCAACAACGAGTATATCATCAACCCCACTGCCGAGCAGCGCCAGATCAGCCAGATGTTCTGCACCATCGCAGGCACCCGCGAGAAGATCGTCATGATCGAGGCCGGCGGCAAGGAGATCCCCGAGGATGTCATGCTTAACGGCATCATCTTCGCCCACGACGAGATCAAGAAGATCATCGCCCTCATCGATCAGATGGTGGAAGAGGTTGGCAAGCCCAAGTTCGCTTACAAGCAGGCCGCTTTCAACAACGAGCTGTTCCAGACCATCATGGCCGAGTACATGGAGCAGGCCAAGGCCGCCATGGACACCGATGACAAGAACGTCCGCGAGGACAGATGGAACCAGCTGACCAACGACGTATTCGAGAAGTACGCCGAGGAGTATCCCGAGGTCACCGCCCAGTGGGAAGAGATGACCTACAAGTTCCAGAAGAACATCGTTAAGCACTGGCTGATGGAAGGCAAGCGCGTTGACGGCCGCGCCATGGACGAGATCCGTCCCCTGGCATCCGAGGTCGGCGTTCTGCCCCGCGTACACGGCTCCGGCCTGTTCACCCGCGGTCAGACCCAGGTTCTGAGCATTGCCACCCTGGCCACCCTGTCCAGCGCACAGCGTCTTGACGGCATCTTTGACGAGACCGAGAAGCGCTATATCCACCACTACAACTTCCCCGCCTACTCCACCGGTGAGGCCCGTCCTGCACGCAGCACCAGCCGCCGCGAGAACGGCCACGGCGCCCGGGCTGAGAAGGCGCTTGAGCCTGTGATCCCCTCTGTTGAGGACTTCCCCTACGCCATCCGCGTGGTCAGTGAAGTGCTGTCCTCCAACGGCTCCACCTCCCAGGGCTCCATCTGCGGCAGCACCCTGGCTCTTATGGACGCCGGTGTTCCCATCAAGGCTCCCGTTGCCGGCATCAGCTGCGGCCTTATCTCCGACGGCGATGATTGGCACACCTTCATCGACATTCAGGGCGTTGAGGACTTCCACGGCGAGATGGACTTCAAAGTCGCCGGCACCAAGGAAGGCATCACCGCCATCCAGATGGACCTGAAGAACGACGGTCTGACCTATGAGATCATCAAGTCCGCTTTCGACATCACCCGCGAGGCGCGCATCCAGATCCTCGACGAGATCATGCTCCCCGCCATTGCCGAGCCCAGAAAGCAGCTGGCTGCTTCCGCTCCCAAGATGATCAGCATGAAGATCGACCCCAACAAGATCCGCGAAGTCATCGGATCCGGCGGCAAGGTCATCCAGAAGATCCAGGCCGACACCGGCTGTAAGGTCGACATCGAGGATGACGGCTCCGTATTCCTGTCCGCCATCGATATCGAGGCCTGCCGCGCCGCAAAGAAGATGATTGACAATATTGTCTTTGTCCCCGAGGTGGGTAAGCTCTACTACGGTCAGGTCGTCCGCATCCTGCCCATCGGCGCTTTCGTCGACCTGGTCCCCGGCAAGGACGGCATGATCCACATCTCCAAGCTGGAGAACCGCAGAGTCGAGAAGGTTGAGGACGTCCCCAACGTAGGCGACTGGACCTGGGTCAAGGTCACCGAGATCGACGAGCGCGGCCGCGTGAACCTGTCCCGTAAGGACGCCCTGAAAGAGCGCGAGAAGATGGGCTTCCGCGACTGAGCAATAAACACTAACTAACCGACGGGCACCGCCGGGTGGTCACCCACCCATGCGGCGCCCGTTTTGACGCAAGGAGCGAGATGCTATGTACGAGAGAATCACTCTTCCCAACGGCGTGCGCATTTTGTGGGAGCGGATCCCATGGGCGCGCTCGGTGGCCTGCGGTATATGGATCGGCGTTGGCTCACGGTATGAACAGCCCTCCGAGAGCGGCAGCGCCCATTTTATAGAGCACATGCTCTTTAAGGGCACCCGGCGGCGCACGGCGCAGCAGCTGGCCATGGAGATGGACGCAATCGGCGGCCAGATCAACGCCTATACCACCAAGGAGAACACCTGCTTCTACGGTCAGGTACTCTCAGACCAGCTTATGACCTTCGCGGATATGCTGACGGATATGTTCTTCTGTGCCAATTTTGACGACAGGGCCGCGGCATCGGAACGGGGCGTCATATTTGAAGAGATCGATATGTACGAGGACACGCCCGACGATCTGGTGGGTGAGCGGCTTTACGCCACCGTGTTCAAGGGCAGTCCCCTTGCCCGACCCATTCTGGGGCGCAAGACCGCACTGAACAAAATGACCGGCACGGGCCTGCGCCGCTTCATGCAGGAAAAATACACCCCCGACCGCATCGTGGTGTCCCTGTCGGGAAAGATCGACAACGACGGGCTGGAATTTATAAAAGACCGCTTTGCCGCCCTCGGCGCGGCGAAAGGCCCCGTGTTTGAGCCGGGCAGCTACACCCCCGGCTTCACCGTGCGGCAGAAGCCCATTGAGCAGAGCCATGTGTGCATCGGTTTTCCGGGACTGCCCACTGCCGACCCCAACCGCTTCACCCAGCACATGATGAACAACATTCTGGGCGGCGGGATGTCCTCCCGCCTGTTCCAGGGCGTGCGCGAGCAGAGGGGTCTGTGCTACTCAGTATACACCTTCGCCGCGCCCCATCTGGATGTGGGCGCAACGGGCGTGTATGCCGCCATGGGGCGCGACACCGAAAAGCGCGCCATCGCCGCGATAATGGACGAGCTGAAGCGTTTTCTGGACGAGGGCGTCAGCGCCGACGAGCTGGAGCGCGCCCGCCTGCAGGTGAAGGCAAACGTGGTCATGAGCGCGGAATCCGTGGGCTCGGCAATGCACCGCCTTGGCCGGGGTGAGCTGATGATGGGTCATGTGGCCGGGACCGACGAGATAATCGCCGCCTACGACGCAGTGACGGCGGAGGATATTCTCGCCCTGGCACGCAGTACCTTCACCAATGAGGGGATGTCCTTTAGCGCCGTTGGCCCGGTGGACAGCGCCGCAAAATACCGCAGGATGCTCGATGGCATGCTGTAAGAGCGGCAGAATAATAAAGAAGACGCAGGCAGGCCGTAGTCGCTGCTTGCGTCTTTGCATTTGTTTTGGTATAATCGGTAAAATTCATCACCAGGCCCGCAGCAAAGAGAACGGGCTGCGCAAGGATGTGACAGAAGATGCTGATTTATCTGGCGATGATCGAAGCCCCAGAGGAAAAGCTGAAATTTGAGCAACTTTATATGCGATATCGCGGGCTCATGTTCCACGCGGCAATGCAGATACTCAATAACCAGTCCGACGCGGAGGATGCCGTACACCAGGCATTTGTATCGATTGCCGAAAACATTAAAAAGATTTCCCTGGTTGACAGTCCGAAAACGCGCTCTTACATCGTTATAATTACACAGAACAAGGCCATTGACATATATCGTGCAAACAGGCGCACCGCAGGCGCGGAGTTTAACGAGGAGCTTGGCGGTATTGTCCCCCAGATGCCCGGCGACAGCGGGCTGACAGAGGCGCTTGCCCGGCTGCCGGTGCGCAGCCGCTCCGTTTTGCTGCTGCGCTATCATGTGGGGCTGGGTACCGCCGAAATTGCCGGGCTTCTTGGGATGAATCGGGATGCGGTACGAAAGCTGATATGGCGCGCCAAAGAGTCGCTGAGAAAACTGATGGAGGAGGAAGAGCTTTAATGGCAAAATACAGCTTCACAGATAAAGAGCTGTCTTATGCGTCAGCCTACGTTGCCAATGCCATGCTGGCCTCTCTTCCCGCTCCCGGGTATTGCTGCCATCGCTTTTCCTCAGAATTTGAACGCAAAATGGCCCTGCTTTGCGCCAAGGTCAAGCGCCGCGCCGCCGTAATCAGCTTTTTCCGCGCCGCCGCAGCCGTTTTCCTATGCATACTCATCGGCGCTGTCTCGTGGCTGGCTGTGGATGTTGACGCCCGCGCCGCCGTGCAAAAGTGGGTGAGTGAGATTTTTGATGACCATGTGGTTTACCGCTTTGAGGGCGATGCAGACAGCAAGCTGCCCGTTTATGAGATAACATGGCTGCCTGAGGGCTTTGAACTAATGGAAAGTCATGCAACGCCAACACACAGCTCCGTGTACTTTTCAGATAGTAATGGTAATCTTTTGAGCATACGCTATGGAATAATGCACGATGGCATTATTATTGAGTTTTTTGACCCAACGCACGAGAACCAAGCAGAAACTTTTGCCTGTGAAAATGTTTCGATCAATGGAATGGATGGCAAATTTTATAGTAAGGGCAGTGGGTCAAACACAAACAATCTCATTTGGTTTGATAATAACTTGGGGATATACTTTTCGATCAACAGCTCTCTTAATAAATCAGTCATTATGCACATTGCGCAATGCCTAGAATTGGCTAATTCTACAAATTAAACATTTTTTAATTTCAATGTCCGGAATCACCCCCTTTCTTCGTTTTATTGTATGAGAGAAACAAAAGAAAGGGGGTGATTATTGTGAAACGCAAAATAATGCCCATTGTGCTTATACTAATTGCTGTAATCTGTGCAACTGCAAGCGCAGACATGTCCCGAGTTTCCTCTGCATACCCAGAATTACATTTTAATGGCAACACGGCTTATTGTAGCATTGAAGTATCTGACAGCAACTCAGAAATCTCCGCAACACTTGAGCTTTGGCGCGGAAACCGCAGACTGGTCTCATGGTCAGATTCCGACACATCATACCTGTACATAAGCGGAACATACGCAGTAGAGAGCGGGACGTCGTATACATTGAAGGTATCAGGCACAATAGACGGAGTATCGTTTGTAGGCACACCGATAACAAAAACCTGTCCATAGCTTAAGGAGGTATAATTAATGAAAAGGCATCCTAAGAGCTAAGAGATTGATAGCTTATGTTGTTGCACTGTTTCTTATGCTAACACTCAGCCCCAGTTCATTTGCCACAGAGAATTCACCGAGATATATTACATCAGAGAGCGAATACAATAACACACCGACTACTGCGGACCCACTTACGCTGGGCATAATAATGACAGGAACAGTTGGCTCAAGCGGAGATGTGGACTATTTCTCATTTACCGTTTCCACAGGTCAGGTTTCTGTATCACTAAGAGCAACATCCAATTCCGCCAACTATAATTTCACTATTTATGAGCTATATAACGGGTCATACTATAACCTTATCACCACTGACAATGAGTTCCCAACAACAAGCAACACCGCAGAGAAAAAGTATGTGCTGAATTTGCCGGCAGGCACATACTATGCCAAGGTATTTGCTACGGACTCGTCCGGTAACAATTACTATAACACAACCAATACATATTTCTTTATCGCATCATGGGCTGCAAATTCGGCAGTAATAATGCAGGGAGATACAGTATCCGCGTCTGACTGTTATGCGATGTATGACCGACTGGGCGATGCCAATTACACCCCCATAGAGCTTAACGGCTGGACGGTAAACGGCAGCAGCTACAGCGGTGGCTGCAACAGCAGTATACCCTATGTTACTGTCGATGAATTTGTTGCGGCAAAAGATTATACTGTCGCATATTATTCCGGCCACGGCAGCAACGACGAAGTGCCAGAAATTAATATTACTTCTGTGGTTTCTCCAATCGACGTTGCGTCTGAACTGGGCGTAACCGGCACTAACTGGGAAGCCGATTGTGAATGGCAGGAAGGCGACAACATCAAGGTGCTGATATTGGCCTCCTGCTATCAGCTGGATTCAGACGTATTACAATATTACGCGCGCATAATGAAGGCATCCGGAATCAGAGCGATAGCAGGCTATCACATAAAAGCACCATCATCATGCGACACTGAAATAGCAAACCTATTTATAGATTATGCAGAAGATGGAAATAGCATATGGAATGCTTGGAAATCAGCCAATAACAACTCAACTGTAGGATACCAATATTGGGCCGTACTGCTTTATCAAGAAAACTCCAATCAGTATTACAGATTGCCCGGATATTCCGGCAATATATACACCGCCCCCACCGAGTCCGCTGCTCTATTCCGTTACGCAAGCCATCTGAGCAGCAGCGAGCCTGTATCAACACCCCTGGCTACGGAGCTTGCGGACAATACATCTGATCTGCCATTGTCTTTCACAATACAAATATCCGGGCGCAGCGCTGCCCCTGTCGGAAATGCCGATATCTCCGAGCCAGAAAACATAAGCATCGCACAAATTGACACAAGAAGCATTGCAGACGAACAGGCTGCGCAGATCATTTCATCCGCAGATCTCAGCTCCGCTCAGGTTATGGTCAGCGAAGTTGTGAGTGAACAGGTCGATGTTAATATTGGAGTACTTGAAGACACTGCAACAGTGATTGAAAAAACTTACAGATATTACGAGACTTACAATGGCATTAAAATCGCCGACTCTGCAATAGTAATTAGTGTTGATGCGTCAGGAGTAAATACGGTCATCGACAACTGGAAAGATCTCGAGCCACAGGCAGGCACAACAACCATCAGCCGTTCAGCCATAATAAGTGAAGCACAGGCTATTAATTCCATATATGAATATACAGGATTTGAAACTGCAACAGAACATATCGAAGTATTCCACTCTTGTTTGGCATACACACCTGTCAGCAGCAGCGAATACGTGCTTTGCCATGAGATAATCACTTCCTATGGTACTTTTTATGTGAGCGTCAGCACCGGCGCTGTCGTAAGCTATTACTGATATCACTATCTTAAATATCACGGCATAACTGCTCAGTCCGGAGTTCGGAATATGTTATACTGCTAAGTGTTCCTTGTATTTATCGGGATAAAAAGCGAAACAAATATCTAACTTCACCATCTTAATGATATAAAATAACAGAAAGCGAGGAGCAACAAATGAAACGCACTATTGCCGCATGCATTGCCCTGATATTGGCACTGCTGCTGTGCGTGGGCTGCGCCGAGCCAGCCGCCTATACGGACAGCAGCTCAGTTGATGCCGTAAACGAAAACCCCGACACAACAGCAGACAGCAGCGGAAGCGACAGCACGGAGAACAGCACTATTGCCAACCTTGACGGCGACGCGGCAGCAGTCGCGGACAGCGGCGGCAACACGCAGCCAGACAGCGGCAACAGCACGCAGCCAAACAACGACGCTGCAGCCAGCGAAGATGCGCCTGATCTGCCCGATGCAAAAGAAGACGGCGATGATGACGGCAACGCTGCGACAGCCGACGAAAGCATCAGCGCCTCATACGATATGACCGAAATCCCCGTGCCTTTCGTGTATGTTACGGATCACGGTCACGGGCTGCCCTTATTCATACACATTGGAGAAGAGCTTGCCGCGGCTATTGAAGCGCAGCTTGCAGGGGCCCCTTTTGATTTGACCGTGGGCGATTCGGCTTGTGTTGCACAGATCATACTGGACGGCTTCACCAAAAGCATATCCGTTGAGCGCACAAACAGCGAATATTTAATCCTGCGCTATAAAGGGGCGGCATACGAGATGGACGACGATACCACGCAGCAGCTTATGGGGCTGATCGGCAGCGCGACAGGATGGAACGTACATACCGGCAAGCTGGACATAAAAGATCTGAGCAAAATTGAGCTGTTTGCCGGAGACGAATGTGTCTATTCCACCGAGGACGCCGACATCTGCATGGCTTTTGAGGCGCTTATGACCGGTGTGACCCCGGCTGAGTGCAGCTATTACAGTGGCTATACCGGGCATATAGTCTGCACAAAGAGTGACGGCGGCCGGATACATATCGCCGTAAATAAAGACGACGGCTATCTGTACATTGCTCCCTTTGGCTTTTATAAGCTGGAAGCCGGGCTTATGGATACTGCCGCCCAAGAGGGCGAAGAAATCGCCATAAATGCCTCCGGGCTGCCCGCGGCCCTTGGTCTTGAGGAATGGCCGGTGGCCATGTATGACCGCTGGGTCGATGCTGCACAGCTGCGCCACGACATGATCGAGTCCGTGACCGTATCGGAAGGCGTAATTGACACAATCACGCTCAGATCTGTACCTGCAGAAGAAAGCTACGCGGCACCCGTTCACAGCGGCAGCGGGTCAACGACCGGCTATACAGAGTGGGCGCTCATCAATCCGAAGATATGCATCTACAACGAGAGCGAAAGGCTGGATTACTATGTGACAGTACCCGAAGAGCTTGTAAGCAGCATAACAGAAGCCATGTCGGGCAGCACGGCTATTGATATGGCTTTGCTGGAGCAACTGTTCTACATTGAATTGTCGGGTTATGAACGCTTTTTCGTCTGCCGCAACGCAGACGGGGAAATTGTGATAGTGCAGGGTGGTTTTGGTGTGGTTTGCCCCGATATAACAACGCCGCTTATCCAACATCTGGAGACGGTGACAGGGTGGCAGCAATAATAAGCACGGCGCGGCACACGGATCATCGGACAGCATGATATTTCCCCTTGCATCCCCTGTCGGATGTGGTATAATTTAGTTGGCAATCCACTGTCCCTACATATACACAAAGGAGAAGTGATCCTATGCATTATACGATGAATATAAATGGCGTCACGCACAATCTGCCCCTGTGCCCTCTTAACGATGAGCTGATGATAGCCGGCTTCGTCATTTTCGGCAATGTTGAGCTGACCTGCGCGGCGGCTGACGGTCTACTCAAGCTCATGCCCGAGTGCGACTATATGGTAGCACCGGAGGCGAAGGCCATCCCCCTGATCCATGAGATGGCACGCCAGAGCGGCAGAAACGACTATTTCCTGGTGCGCAAGGCGCCCAAGCTGTATATGGACGGCGTGTTCGAGACCACCGTCCGCTCCATCACCACCGAGAAGGAGCAGAAGCTGTACATGGACGGCGCCGACGCTAAAAAGATGAAGGGTAAGCGCATCGTCATCATCGACGACGTCATCTCCACCGGTGAATCCCTCAAGGCCGTAGAACAGCTGGTCCTGGAGGCCGGCGGCATCATCGTGGGCAGAATGGCCATCCTGGCCGAGGGCGCCGCAGCAAAGCGGGACGACATCCTCTTCCTTGAGCCGCTGCCCCTGTTCGATAAAGAGGGCAATCCCCTGCCGCTGTAAGGCGAAAACGGAAATAAACGCATACATAACAAGACGCGCTTCCGCATTGAGCGGCGGCGCGTTTTTGTGCTTTTAATTTCACTGCGGCTGTGCTATGATGATATTAATACATATATGAATATGACATACGCGAATATACAAAAGGAGCGGCAGCAATGAACAGATACTATAACTACGACAATATCGACCTTTGGCAGCCGGAGCGCTGGGGTGAGCGATCACTGCCGGTGAACAATCTGGTGCAGTGGCTGGGCGAGCTGGATCCACTGGTGGAGAGCGAATACGCCCTGCCCGATGGCGTAAGCCCCGAACTTGAGCACCGCGCCGCTGTGGGATATCTGCCGCCGGATGAAGCCCAGTACTGGGACAGCCGCGGTTACAGCATCACCCTGCGGCACATCTGGGTGGCAAAGTGGATCGCCCTTGTACCCAAAAGCGCGGTGAGAAACAGCGGAACCTACATCCCCACCCTGCTGGCAATGCATCAGGAGCATATCAAAACCGACTGGGCGGCCAAGACCCTGCGCCATTGCAGGGGAATTTGCGACGCCGCAGCCGATCAGGGCATGATTATCATCATCACCGTCACCGACGGGCCGGATGTGACGATGCAGTTTGCCAACATCCTTATGGAGGCTATCTCCCTGTACCCCATCGACACGGACAGGATTTCGCTGAATGTCAGTCCGGTATACGCCGCCGGGCGCAGTCTCAGTGAGCTGCCCGGTGGACTGAAGACCGATTTTGGCGGGGAGACCGCCCCGAACCCAGACACGCTTGTGACTGGGCTGGGCAGTTTCCGCATTATCGACATAAGCAAAACCTGCAAAAACAAGGGCAGCCCGAATCAGGGTCAGTTCGTGGGCGTGGACGGCAGGGGCGGCGGCAACGCCAGCTATGACTGGCAGCGCTGCATACACACGCTCGCCGCAAGGCGGGATATTGAGCCGCTGCTGCTGGAGCACAACTACCTGTCCGACACCGATCCCGGCTTTGTGGCATACCTTTACAACATGGGCCTTGTGTACGAGACCCATGAGTATAAGCACGAAAAATATGTGACCCTGACACCCCGCTCTGTACTGGAGAAAGAAGGGGCAAAGGTACCCATTATGCTCATCTTCCAGGAGGTTTACCGCTATAACGACCACCTGCCCATACAGGCGGTGAGCTACTGGTTTGAATACTGCAAAATCGCCGCGCAGGGCGAATGCATGCTGCTGTTCTACGCCTGCGAGGAGTATGAGCATAACAGGAACATGATCAACATCTACCGGGACGCCCTTGAAAAGTATCCCATCGACAGCACCCGAGTCTATGTCACGGGCTTTTCCCACAACAGCGCCACCGCAACGCGCTTCGCCTTCGACTATCCGGAGGTTGTCACCGCGCTGGCAGGCGGAATCCCCGGCAGCATTCCCCCGGGTACCGACCCTCAGCGCCGGCAGGATGAGATTTTGAGACAGGCGAAGATCGATATGCCCTGCGTGCAGATCCTGGGACTTAATGAGCACACATCTCCGGCGCCGGGCCCCACCTTCCGGAACAGCGGGCGCCTGATCGCCGCGAAGATGAACGCACTGGAGGCAGGCAACTGCCCCGCCAGGACTATGGACGAGTTCGAAGCGGCCTTCCTTAAGGGGGACAAGGCCACCAGAATGGTGGGCGTGCCCAACGACAGGAGCGAGGTGCTGTATCTTGAGGGTGTGGAGCACTACATCTGCGACATAAAGAACAACGAGGGAAAGTGGCACCTGCGCTTCGGCAACATCGAGAACACGCCCCACAACCCCTTCCCCACGAAACTGATGCTGGAGTGGTCCTTCGTGCGCCGCTTCGCAAGAGATCCCGAGACACACAAGATAATCGAGCTGTACTGAGTAAGCGCGCGAGGTGCACCACCGCACCACAGCGGCGGGAGCAAGCCACCGCCCTACGATACTTCAAATAAAGAAAGCCATCTGACCTTCTCCGGGTCAGATGGCTTTTGCACTTATTATTCTGTCAGCGTCCAGCAGCTTGCGCTGTGTCCGTTGCCAAGATCGGTCTTGGGCGGGCGGGCCTTTATGCACAGGTCGGTGCAGCGTGAGCAGCGCTCACTGAACACGCAGCCGGAAGGCACACGCATGGGGTCGATGGGCGTACCCTTGATGGGGATAAGGCGCTGATTCTTTTCCCGCTCAAGGCTGGGTATGGCCTTCAGCAGGCCCCGGGTATAGGGGTGTGACGGGGCGTAGAACAGATCGTCCACAGTCCCCTCCTCCATTATCATGCCGCCGTACATAACATACACCCTGTCGCACAGGTCGGCAACAACGCCGAAGTTGTGGGTAATGAATATGATGGAGGTATTGTTTTCACGGCGCATATCCCGGAGAATGTCAAGGATCTGAGCCTGGATGGTAACATCAAGGGCTGTAGTCGGCTCGTCCGCGATAAGCACACGGGGACTGCACAGCATGGCCATGGCGATCATCACGCGCTGGCGCATACCGCCGGAAAGCTCATGGGGGTAGCGGCGCATTATACGCGCCGGGTCGGCAAGACCCACCTTTGCCATGGCCTCGATCGCTCTGGTCCTGGCCTCATCCTTGCTGACGCGCTCATGGGCGGTGATGGTCTCAACAAGCTGACGCCCGATGGTAAACACGGGGTCAAGGCAGCTCATGGGGTCCTGGAAGATCATGCTGATCTGGCTGCCGCGGATGCTCTCCATCTCCCGCTCGGACATGGTCATAAGATCGCTGCCGTCGTACAGCACCGAGCCGCCGTCCACCCGGCCGGGAGCCTTGAGAATACGCATCACGGTCTTTGCCGCAACGCTTTTGCCGCTGCCCGATTCGCCGACGATGCCGATGATCTCACCCTCACGAAGATTATAGCTGACGCCGTTGACGGCATTGAGTACGCCGCGGCGCGTGGGGAAGCTGACACGCAGGTCGCTCACCTGCAGCAGGTTGTAGTTATTTCTCTGTTCCATTGTCAGCCACCTCATTCCCCTAACTCATGGGGATCCAGCGCATCACGCAGACCGCTGCCGATAAAATGCAGGCTCATCTCCGTAATGATGATCACCGCGCTGGGAATCATCGCGATATAGGGCATACTCCTGATATAATCCCTGGTGTCCTGCACAATACCGCCCCATTCCGGTGTGGGGGGATTGATGCCGATGCCCAGATAGCCCATGATGGTGCAGCTGAGCAGCGCTTCCGCCGCGCAGGTCATGACCTGGATAACAAGCGGCGCCGCCACATTGTGCAGCACGTGCTTCATAATAATCCATTTATCGTCGGCACCAAGGGCGCGCGCCGCCTCGATATACTCGCTTTTGACGATGCTCATGACCGTGGCGCGCATCAGCCGCGCAAACGCCGGCATGGCAGAGATGGCAAGTCCGTATTTGAAATTGCCGCCGCC